>NZ_OESG01000013.1:307931-615862 GCF_900240945.1 Mycobacterium sp. 3519A | reverse complement strand
GGCGATCGTCGACGGCGGCGGAACGGTCGACCAACTCGAGCAGTTCGACTTCGGCACGTTGTGCGGCGCGACGGATGCGCACGGCACGTCGTTCGCCGTCTACCAACCCAAGTCCGGCCAGCCGCGGCCGGCGCTCAACGGCACTGGGCCAGGCGAACTTTCGTATATCACCTACGAGGTGCCAGACTCGACGGCCTTCAAGGTGTTCTACAGTCGGGTGTTGTACTGGACGTTCGAACCCGGCCGCATCGAGGACGGGTGGGCCATTGCGCAGACGCACCCGATGGCGGGCGTCGCCGGTGGCAGCGACGCCGCGGTGACGGTGCCGATGTGGACTGTCGCCGACATCGACGCCGCGGTGGCCAGGGTTCGCGAAGCCGGCGGCACGGTCATCGACGAACCGTCGCAGCAGTCCTACGGCAAGTCCGCGCAGTGCACCGACGACCAGGGCACCCGCTTCTACCTCGGCGAGTTCTAACCGAGGACGTCGGCGATCGGCGCGCCCGCGGCGATCTTGGAACGCACCTTCATCACCTTGCCGGGCATGCCGCCGCCGACGACGCCCGCGACCACACCGTCGCGTTCGTAGAACGCTAGGAACTTGCGCCCGTCGTCCTCGACGACGTGCACGGTGTCGGTGGCCTCCGGTTCCCCGAGGCATTGGATCTTCACGTCGTACTGATCGCTCCAGAAGTACGGGACCGAGACGGTGGCCGGTGCATCCTGACCAAGCATCGCGGGCACCAGCACCCGCGCCTGATCGGCGACATTGCTCCAATGCTCAACGCGCACTTGGTGTCCCACCGGATGACGCCAGGACGCGACGTCGCCGATCGCCCACACGTGCGCTGCGCTGGCCCGGCCGTGCTCGTCGCACACCACGCCGTTGTCCACCTTGATGCCGGTGCCCTCCAGCCAGGAGGTGGCCGGATGGGAGCCGATGCCGACGACGACGAGGTCCGCATCGAGTTCCGTGCCGTCGCTGAGCCTGACCTTCTCGACCTTCGCGGTGCCGAACACCTCGGCCACCCCGACGCCGCAGCGCACGTCGACGCCCTCGGCGCGGTGCAGTCGCGCCACCAACTCGCCGATCCGCTCGCCGAGGACAGACGCCAACGGCGCCGGTTGCGGTTCCACGAGGACGACGTCGACGCCCAACTTGCGCAGGCTGGCCGCCACCTCGCAGCCGATGAAACCCGCACCGACCACGACGGCGGTGCGGGCGGTGTCGGCTTCCTTGCGCAGCTTGAGGCTCTCGTCGAAATTCCGAAGCACGTGGATGCCCCGCAGATCCGGGAACGACGGAATCCGCTTGGGCACCAACCCCGTTGCGATGATCACCTCGTCGTAGGAGACGACGCTGCCGTCCGCCAGGGTCACCGTCTTTGCTTCGGTGTCCACCGAGCGGGCGCCGTTGCCGAGCAGCAGGGTGATGTTCTGTTCGGCATAGAACTCTGCGGGCTTGAGGGTGACATCGTCGGTCTCGGCGCGCAGCACCTCCTTGGACAGCGGGGGCCGGTCGTACGGCAGGTGGTCCTCGTCGCTGACGATGGTGATTTCTCCGGTGTATTCCGAGCGGCGCAGTTGCTCGGCGGTGCGCGCGGCGGCCAGTCCGCCACCGACGATCACGATGCCCCCACTGATGCTCATGGGCAGTTCTTACACGATGCCCTTACCGTTGTGTCCGCCACCCTGTGGTTGACCTCTTAGCCGCGCATCCTGTCGATGATGTTGGTGAGCACCACAATGCTTTCGCTGCGCTCGACGTCGGCGGCCGACCGGATCCGCTCTAGCGCCTCCTCCAGATGCCGCATATCGCGGGCCAACACGTGCAGCATCGCGTCGGCGGTGCCGGTCACCGTTGCGGCGCTGACCACCTCGGGAATGTCGATCCAGGCCTTGCGCAACTCGTCGGGGGCGATCGTGCCGTGGCGGAACACCTGGACGTAGGCCTCGGTGTTCCAGCCCAGCGCGCTGCGGTCGACGACGGTGGTGAACCCGCGGATGACCCCGCTGTCCAACATGCGGTCGACCCGCCGTTTCACCGCGGGCGCGGACAGGTTCACCCGCTGGCCGATCTCGGCGTACGTGGCCCGGGCATCCTCGGCCAACTCAGCGAGAATCCGCTCGTCCGTCTCGTCCAACCGCTCCATGACCACCTCCGCACAACAAACCGACGCAATTCCCAGTTTGGCACAACAGATCGCTGGTCGACACGCAATAAACGGCGATTGCTTGCAAAATGCGCTGCTTATACCGTTGAATCATGACGACTTCGCGCGCGGCACGCCCTCGCCACTACGCCATGACGGCGCCCACCTTCTTCGCGGTGGAGTACGCCATCAATCCGTGGATGGACACCTCGACATCCGTCGACACCCACGTCGCCATGAACCAGTGGGAAACCCTGCGGCAGACGTACAAGGAACTCGGCCACACCGTGGAGTTGGTCGAGCCCGTCTCCGGTCTCCCGGACATGGTCTACGCCGCCAACGGCGGCCTGCTGGTGAATGGCAAAGCAGTGGTCGCCAAGTTCGCCTATCCGCAACGCGCGGGTGAGTCGGCGGCCTACGCCGAGTGGATGACGCGCCACGGCTTCGAGCCTGCGCACACCCGGCACGTCAACGAGGGGCAGGGCGACCTGCTCGTCGTCGGCTCGATCGTGTTGGCGGGCTACGGCTTTCGCACCGAACTCGAGGCCCACGCCGAGATCGCGACACAGGTGCAGATGCCGGTGGTGAGCCTCGAGTTGGTCGATCCGCGCTTCTACCACCTCGACACCGCGCTCGCGGTACTCGACGACACCACCATCGCCTACTACCCGCCCGCGTTCAGCGCCGCCGCCCGCGCGAAGCTGCGCGAGTTGTTCCCCGACGCGATCGAGGTCGCCGACGCCGACGCCGACGTGCTGGGCCTCAACGTGGTGTCCGACGGTCTGAACGTGGTGATGCCCGCCGCCGCCACCGGCTTCGCCGAGCAACTGCGTCACGCCGGCTTCCGGCCCGTCGGCGTCGATCTATCCGAACTGCTCAAGGGCGGCGGGTCCGTCAAATGCTGCACGCTGGAGGTACATCCGTGACCATTCTGGATTCCATGACGGCGACCGACACCGCGATCGATCTCGACAATCGCTACGTCGCGCACAACTACTCGCCGCTGCCGGTGGTGGCGGCCAGCGCCGAGGGCGCGTGGATCACCGACGTCGAGGGCCGCCGCTATCTCGACTGCCTGGCCGCCTATTCGGCGGTGAACTTCGGGCACCGCAATCCGGAGATCATCGCGGCCGCGCACGCGCAACTGGACGCCGTGACACTGGTCAGCCGGGCCTTCCACTCTGACCGGCTTGGACCGTTCTGCGAGGCGTTGGCCACGCTGTGCGGCAAGCAGATGGTGCTGCCGATGAACAGCGGCGCCGAGGCCGTCGAGAGCGGCATCAAGGTGGCCCGCAAATGGGGTCACGACGTGAAGGGCGTCCCCGCAGGCCGGGGCAACATCATCGTGGCGCACAACAACTTCCACGGTCGCACCACCACGATCATCAGCTTCTCCGACGACGAGACCGCGCGCCGCGGGTTCGGTCCCTACACCCCCGGCTTTCGTGCGGTGCCGTTCGGTGACGCCGACGCGCTGGCCGCCGCCATCGACGACGACACCGTCGCCGTGCTGATCGAGCCCATCCAGGGCGAGGCGGGCATCGTCGTGCCCCCCGACGACTACCTGCCGCGGGTGCGCGCACTGTGCACCGAGCGCAACGTCCTGATGATCGCCGACGAGATCCAGTCCGGCCTGGCCCGCACCGGACGCACGTTCGCGTGCGACCACTGGTCGGTGGTTCCCGATGTGTATCTGCTCGGCAAAGCACTTGGCGGCGGCGTGGTTCCGGTGTCGGCGGTGGTGGCAAACCGGGACATCCTTTCGGTGTTGCACCCCGGCGAGCACGGTTCGACGTTCGGGGGCAACCCGTTGGCGGCCGCGATCGGAACGACTGTTGTCGGCATGCTGCAGCGCGGTGAATTCCAGGCCCGTGCAGCGCAATTGGGTGAGGTGCTGCACGCACGGCTGCGCGCGCTGATCGGCCATGGCGTGATCGCGGTACGCGGCATGGGCCTGTGGGCGGGCGTCGACATCGACCCGTCCCTGGCCACCGGCAAAGAGATCAGCATGAAGTTGGCCGAGCGCCGCGTGCTGGTCAAGGACACGCACGGCTCGACGCTGAGGTTTGCTCCGCCGCTTGTCATCACGGCCGAGGAAATCGATTGGGCGGTTGATCAGTTCGCCGACGTTTTGGCGGACACAGGTCCACACTTGACCCGTAGTTCTATCTAGGCTCCCTCAGGAGGCGCCATGACCGCTCCATCGTTAAGCCTCTCCGAGCAACTGCTGCGGCGCAGGCCCATTGCCGGCGCCCCGGTCGCACACGGCGCCTCCGATCACCTCAAGCGAAGTATCGGCACATTTCAGCTGACGATGTTCGGCGTCGGCGCGACGGTGGGCACCGGCATCTTCTTCGTGCTGTCGGCGGCGGTGCCCGAAGCGGGTCCCGCCGTGCTCATCTCGTTCGTCATCGCCGCGATCGCCGCCGGTCTTTCGGCGCTCTGCTACGCCGAGATGGCCTCCTCGGTACCGGTATCGGGGTCCACCTATTCGTACGCGTACACGACGCTCGGCGAGTTCGTCGCGATGGGCGTCGCGGCATGTCTGCTACTCGAATACGGCGTTTCGATCTCCGCGGTCGCGGTGGGCTGGAGCGGATACGTCAACAAGTTGATGGACAACCTGTTCGGCTGGCAGTTGCCCCAGGCGCTCACGGCGGCGCCATGGGACTCGACGCCCGGCGTCGTGAACCTGCCCGCCGTCCTGCTGATATTCATGTGCGCGCTGTTGCTGATCCGCGGTGCCAGCGAGTCGGCCCTCGTCAACAGCATCATGGTGGTCATCAAGCTGGGCGTGCTCGCGATGTTCATCGTCATCGCGCTGACGGCCTTCAACGCCGACCACTTCCAAGGGTTCTGGGACAAGGGCTTCTCGGGCATCACCGCGGCGGCGAGCATGATATTCTTCTCGTTCATCGGTCTCGACGCCGTCTCGACGGCAGGCGACGAAGTCAAGAATCCACAGAAGACGATGCCGCGGGCCATCATCGCCGCCCTCATCATCGTCACGACCTTCTACATCCTGGTGGCGTTTGCGGGTCTCGGCACCCAGGACGCAGCGGAGTTCGGTTCCGACGAACAGGCCGAGGCCGGGCTCTCGGTGATCCTCGAGAACATCACCGGCGGCACCTGGGCAAGCACAGTTCTGGCTGCGGGCGCGGTGATTTCGATCTTCTCCGTGACGCTGGTCGTGCTGTACGGCCAGACCAGGATCCTGTTCGCGATGGGCCGCGACGGACTGTTGCCCTCGATGTTCGCCAAGGTGAACCCGCGGACGATGACCCCGGTGAACAACACGATCATCGTCGCGATCGTCACCGCGATCCTGGCCGGGTTCATCCCGCTGAACTGGCTGCTGGATGCGGTGTCGATCGGCACCTTGGTCGCGTTCAGCGTGGTGTCGATCGGCGTGATCATCCTGCGGGTACGCGAGCCGAATCTGGAGCGGCCGTTCAAGGTTCCCGGTTATCCCGTGACGCCGGTACTCGCCGTCGCCGCGTGCGTGTGGATCCTGTCTGGTCTGCGCTGGGAGACGTGGCTGGTGTTCGGCGGCTGCGTGGGTGCCGTGCTGCTGTACTACTTGGCCTGGGGACGCCACCACAGTGCGCTCAATGCCGGTGGCGCGGACGGCTATATCCCCACCGCCGTGCCGGGCGACGACGACGTCATGTTCGTCGATCATCCGGCGGATCACCATTACGTCACCCCGCACAAGGATGAGCCGTGAGCGTCGCCGTCGGCTACCTCGCGGGAAAGAGCGGCCGCGCACCGCTGCACCTGGCCGTCGAGGCGGCCAGGACGCTGAACACGACGCTGACCATCGTCACCGTCGTACCGCGACCGTGGTTGATTCCGTCGCTGGCCCGCGTCGACGCTGAATACTCCCAGTACGCGCAGCAATTGGCGATGGACTCGGCGAAACAGGCGGAAGAGTTCATCGGTGCGATCGGCCGCGGTGTCGATGTCAACTACCATGTGGTGGCCCACCGCTCCGCCTCCGGCGGGCTGTTGGAGGCGGCGGCCGAACTCGCGCCGGAGTTGCTCGTGCTGGGCTCCGCGTCCGAGGGCAGGCTCGGCCAGGTGGTGATCGGATCGACGGCCGACAGCCTGTTGCACTCGTCGCCGGTGCCGATGGCCATCGCTCCCCGGGGTTACCGCGGCTCGAAATCCGGTGGGCTGACGCGGATCACAGCGGCGTATCCCGGCACCCCGGAGACACTGCACGTCGTGGAACGCGTAGCGGCGCTCGCCGAGCGACTCAATGTGCCGATGCGGGTAGTCACGTTCGCGGTTCGCGGCCGCACCATGTATCCGCCGGAGGTCGGGCTGAGCGCCGAGGACTCCATCCTCGAACAACTGGCGTCACATGCCCGGAAGACGTTGGCGCAGTTGAAGACCGACGGTGTGGTCGGCGAGAACGTCGAGTTGCAAGTGGTCACCGGCAACAATTGGGCCGACGCGCTGGACGCGGCCGACTGGCAGGACGGTGACCTGCTCGCCATCGGCACGTCGCCGGCGGGTGGCATCGCGCGGGTGTTCCTGGGTTCGCGGGGCTCGAAGATCCTGCGGCACAGCCCCGTCCCGGTCCTGGTGCTGCCGGGCTAGTACTTCATGGTGCCGCGGTCGACGGCGATCTGGCTACCGGAGATGGTCCTTGACCCGTCACCGGCCAACCACGCCACGACATCGGACACCTCTTCGGCGGTCATGAATTCCTGCAGCCCCTTCTTCCCTTCGTGGTTCACCGGGTGGTAGGGCATCGGCGCGAAGCTGTGCAGGTACTGCGGATACTTGGCGAAGATCGCCATCATCGCGTCCTTCTCGACCATCGGCGTGTCGATCGAATACGGGTGGATCGAATTGACGCGAATTCCGAACTCGCCCACTTCGATCGCCAACGCGTTGGTCAGCGCCACCACCCCGTGCTTGGACGCGGAGTAGTGGCCGTTGCCCGGCGTGGCCTTCAAACCCGCCGACGAACTGACGACGATGATCGACCCTCCGTTGCCCGCTTCGATCATCGCGGGCACCGCCGCCCTGATGGTCCGCCACGTGCCGTTGAGGTTGACGTCGATGACGGTGTCCCACTGCTCTTCGGACATCTCGAACATCCGGCCCCAGCTCAGCACGCCGGCGTTGGCGACGACCACATCGAGGCGGCCGAACTGCTCCACACCGTCGGTGACCACCTGCTGCAGAGCGGCCAGGTCGCGGATGTCGACCTGTCTGGCCAGCGCCTTCCGGCCGGTGGCTTCCACAGCCGCCACCGTCTCGGCCAACTCCTCCGACGTGCCCAGCGGATAGGTGATGGTCTCCGAGATCGGGCCGCACACGTCGATTGCGATGATGTCGGCCCCCTCGGTGGCCAGCCGAACCGCATGCGCCCGCCCCTGGCCGCGCGCCGCCCCGGTAATGAATGCCACTCGCCCGTCCAGGCTGCCGTTCGAACCCGTCACCGCTGTTCCTTTCGTGAGCCTGCGGACAGGCTAACAGCAGAACTGGAACGTGTTCTAGTACGTCGAGTCAGGCCGGGTCCCTGATCAGCGGGCAGGTCATGCAGTGGCCGCCGCCGCGCCCACGGCCGAGTTCGGCGCCGACGATGGTGATCACCTCGATCCCGGCCCGGCGCAGCAGCGTGTTGGTGTGGGTGTTGCGGTCGTAGGCGAACACCACCCCGGGTTCGACGGCGACGAGGTTGTTGCCGCTGTCCCATTGTTGGCGCTCGGAGTCGTAGGCGGTTCCGCCGGTCTCGACGACCCGTAGTTTGCCGACCCCAAGTGCGGCGGCCACCACTTCGACGAACGGTTTGGTCGCCTCTTCCACCTCGACGCTGATGTCGTTGTCGCTGGGATGCAGCACGAACGTCTGCAGCGCGTCGACGATGCCGGGATAGATGGTCACCACATCACGGTCGGCGAAGGTGAAGACGGTGTCCAGATGCATGGCCGCCCGAAGCTTCGGCATGCCCGCGACGATCACCTGAGTCGCGGCCTCCTCCGCGAACAGCCTCGACGCCACCTGTGTGATCGCCTGACGCGATGTGCGTTCGCTCATCCCGATGATCACCACGCCGTTGCCGGGCACCAGCACATCGCCACCCTCGAATGTGGCCATCCCCCATTGCGTTTCGGGATCTCCCCACCAGACCTCGGAGCCGACGAAGTCCGGATGGAACTCATAGATCGCCTTCATCAGCAGCGTCTCGTCGTGGCGCGCAGGCCAGAACAGCGGGTTGAGCGTCAGGCCGCCGTATATCCAGCAGGTGGTGTCGCGGGTGTACAGCGTGTTCGGCAGCGGCGGCATCAGATACTCGGTGACGCCGGTGCTTTCGCGAGCCAGTGCGCGGTAGCCGGACTGTAGTTCCTTGGGCAGGTCGCGGGTCGACATCCCGCCGATCAGCAACTCGGCGAGTTGGCGCGGCGCAAGTGAGTCCAGGTAGCCGCGGGTGTCGTCAACCAGTCCGAGCCCCACCTCGTTGGGCACGATCTTGCGATCGAGCAACCACGCCTTGGCGGCGGGATCCTCCATCGTCTCGGTGAGCACATCGTGCAGTTCGACGACCTCGACGTCACGCTCCCGCATCTTGTCGATGAAATCGAAGTGGTCGCGACGCGCGTTCTGCACCCACAGCACGTCGTCGAACAACAGGTCGTCGCAATTGGTCGGGGTGAGCCGCTCGTGCGCCAGGCCGGGCGAGCACACCAGAACCTTGCGTAACTTGCCGACTTCAGAGTGAACGCCATACGCGGCAGCCGCATTCGTCACCGTCGCTCCTTCCCGCGGTTAAGCGCTATATCTCGATCGCGCCGGTTGCCAAAGACACCACACCCGCCACCGCCCCGAGGACGATCACGCCGAACAGCACCGCCTCGGTGACGGTGAAGACTCGCAGACCACGTTCGCGGCGCGCCTTGAAATAGAGTGCGGCCGCCGGTGCGTAGAGGATGCAGGACAGCAGCAACTTGTCGACGCCCGCCGCGTAGAGCAGGAACAGCGTGTACGCCGTGGCCACCGCGGAGACGATCATGTCCGGCACAAGCGAGGATTTGTCGCCGTAAGTCTCACGCGTGAGCGTCAACTTCAGTGCGTAGGCTGCAGCCAGGAAATACGGAATGAGGGATAGCGCTGCGGTCAGATCCAGCATGAAGTCGAGCGCGTCCGCAGCGAACAGCAGCGCGACCAACAACAGTGAAACCAGGCCCGCAGCCATGACGAGCGCGGTCACCGGTGCGCCGTGACTGTTGGTGCGCGCCAGGAATCGCGGCATATCCTCGGATTTGGCGGGAATGTAGAGGATTTCGGCGGCCATCAGGGTCCATGCGAGATAGGCGCCCAACACCGAAACGATGACGCCGACGCGGATGAATATCGACCCCCACGGCCCGACGATCGACTCCAGCACCGATGCCATGGACGGCTGGCTCACCCCCGCCAGTTCGCCCTGGGGCAGCACGCCATACGACACCAGTGTGACCATCGCGAAAACGGCGAGCACACTGAGAAATCCGATGACGGTCGCCCGCCCGACATCCTCACGCTTGCGCGCCATCCGTGAGTACACGGTCGCGCCTTCGATGCCCAGGAACACGAACACCGTGATGAGCATGGTGCCGGTCGCCTGGTCGAATACGGACGCCGACGAGTAATCCTTGTCGCCCCAGAAGTTGTCCGCAAAGACGTCGGCCTTGAACGCGACGATCACGATCACGATGAACACCAGTATCGGCACCACCTTGGCAATGGTGACGATGTAGTTGATCACGGCCGCGTCCCTGACCCCGCGCATGACGAGGAAGGCGAACAGCCACACCCCCACAGCCGATACCACGACCGCGAGCACGGTATCGCCTGCGCCGAAGCCCGGTATCAGCGCGCTGAGCGTGGCGGTGATCAGCACCCAGTACGAGGTGTTGCCTGCACACGCCGATGCCCAGAAGCCGATCGCCGAGTTGAAGCCCATGTAGTCGCCGAATCCCGCCTTGGCGTAGGCGAAGATGCCTGCATCCAGGTCCGGCTTACGCATCGCCAACCGCTGAAAGACGAAGGCCAGCATCAACATTCCGGTGCCTGCGATAGTCCAGGCGATGATGGCGCCCAGCACGCCGGTTTCGGCGCCGAACCGGCGCGGCAGCAGAAAGACACCGGACCCGACCATCGACCCGACGACCATCGCGGTCAGTGTTGGCAGACTGACCTTTTCGGTTACCTTTTCAGGCTGCTCCGTTGCCGTCACGATTCGTCACCGCATTCACTGGGGTCGCACGAAGCCTATGCGACTGCGGGTGAACCGCATTGCGGTTTGGACGTTAAAGGTCAGACAAGATCTGTTGGCGCTTGGCGTTGTACTCGTCCTCCGAGATAGCGCCGGTGGCGCGCAGCGTTTCCAGTTCCTGCAGGCGCTGCGCCGTGCTCGGTTCGGGCGGAGGAGCGTATGCGGGTGCCCCCGCAGGCGCTTGGGCCGCGGGCGCTTGCTGGGCCGCCGCGGCACGCCGGACAACGGCTTGCACTTGCGCGCGCGCCGAGGGATTCGAGCGCAGATCGATCATGTTGTCGAGCCCGATCCCGTTCGCCTTCAGGATCTGCAGGATCTCCATCAGCGGCCCAGCCTGTCCGCTGAGGTCGTAGGTCCTGTTGTCCTCGGCGATGGTGAAGTTCGCTGGCATCACGCCGGCTACCAATGCGCTTCGCTCCCAATCGATTTGGTATTCGTTGGTGGTGGGATCGACGAGAGCCACCAGTTTACGGTTGGTGATCATCGGCAACCGTGAGATCGAAGCGATGACACGGTCCTGGGATGCGAACGGCGCGATGCCGGGGCCGGAGATCTGCAGGTCGATTTTCACCAACGGCTGTTCGTTGATGCGGGTGCCGGTCTCGTGGATGCCGACGACCTGCGCCAGCGCCAGCACGCCGTGCTGTTCGAGCGCCTGAGTCTTGGCCGCGGACTTTGCGCCGAAGTTCGCCAGCGCCAACGCGATGAGCACGTCGGCGGCGGTGATGAGCAGGCCCACGAAGAACATCCACTTCAAGTACGTGCTCTGCCCCGTGGCGAAGTAGACCACCAAAAAGATGGGCCCGACGAGACCGCCACAGATGAGCACTATGATTTGGGCCTTGAGGTATCGCGCCAACATCTGCCACGCTCCTGTCGTTTGCCAGCTACGCGTGTCAGATTAGCGCCAAACCGGCGGTTGCGAGCCGTATCGTCAGGCCGTGACCGCTACGGAAGAGCCTGTGCGTTCCCGGTGGATCCTGGCGGGCGTGTCGATGGCGCTGTTCTGCGTCCAACTCGACTACTTCGCCATGAATCTCGCGCTGCCGCGGATGGCGCTGGACCTCGGCACCACCACACCTGATCTGCAATGGGTGATCAGCGTGTACATGCTGGCCCTTGGCGCGTTCATGGTCCCCGCCGGACGCATCGGCGACATCTTCGGCCGCCGGCGCGCGCTGCTCGCGGGCATCGCGCTGTTCGGGCTGGCGTCGGCGCTGTGCGCGTTGGCCCCCACCGCCGCGCTCGTCATCGCCTTTCGTGCCCTGCAGGGCGTCGGCGCCGCGCTGATCTTTCCGGTTTCGGTGAGTGTCCTGACGAACGCCTTTCCGTCCGTGCGTGCGAGCCACGCGATCGGGTTGGCTTACGGCATAGCGGGTTTGGGCAATGCGGCCGGTCCCCTGGTTGGCGGACTGCTCACCGAAACGGTCGGCTGGCGGTGGATCTTCTGGCTGAACGTGCCACTGACGCTGGGCGTGCTGGCGATCGGCGCACGCTACGTCACGGAATCCTTTGACGAGTCCGTGCCGCGTCGCATCGACATTGCAGGGCTGGCGCTGATCACCGTCGGAATCGGCTTGTTCACGTTGGCATTTGACCGCGCGCCTACGTGGGGATGGGTGTCGGGGCCGACCGTCGTCGCGTTCGGTTGTTCGGTTGCGGTGCTCGTCGCGTTCGTCGTCGTCGAGGCCCGCGTCCGGTGGCCGCTCGTCGACCTGTCGCTCATGCGCAACCCGCGGTTCACCACGCTCGTCGTCGCGGGCGTCGTGGCCAATGTCGCCTACGGTGTGATGATTTTCCTGTCGACAATCTACCTGCAGCAGGTGCGCGGACTGGATCCGCTCACAGCGGGCCTGGCGTTCCTCGGGCCGTCCGCAGGAGCCGCGCTGGGCGGCGTGTTGGCAGGCCGGCTCGCCGCGAGCAGGCCGCCGGTGCTGGTGATGGGCACCGTGACCGTTGCCGCTGCGGTGTCATTGGCGGCGCTGGCGGCGTCGAACGGCTGGGCGGTGTACCTGCCCGCGCTGACCGCGTGCGGGTTCACACTCGGCCTGGTCTATGCGTTCACGACGGTTGCGACCCAGGCGGTCGTCCGGCCTGAGCGGGCGGGTGAGGCCGCAGGCGTGACGCTCACCGCTTTGGTGACGCTGGCCGGGGTCGGTGTCGCGGTATCGGGAACCGTGCTGGAAATGCTTCAGCGCGAAGGGATGTCGCCGGCGGGCGCCGTCGACGCCATCGTGTTCGTGCTCGCGGCGCTGCTGCTGTCCGCCGGGGCGGTGGTGCTGTTCACGGCGCGAGTATCGATTTCGGAAGCCGAGGGCTGAGGGGCAGGTCCGAGCAGGAAATACAGTGGTCCCGTCCAGTCCAGCTTCTGTGTCTGGCCAAGACCGTAGCTGGTGTGCACGGCCACCCGCCGCGCGTAGGCAGGCGCGGAGTCGTCGGCGTCCTCGTCGTAGTCGCAGACCTCGTCGTTGAGATTGCAGACGCTGATGGTGCGGGCGCCAATCTCCGGGGTCAGCGGTGCGGGCGCGTGCGCGAGTATCGGCCAATCCTGCGCGACGCCCTTGCCGCGCTCGGGGATCCCGCTCGCGGTACCCAGGTTGAGGGTGGGGTCGTCGGGTCGCCGGTCGCCGTCGGCGATCAGCAGCACGGCGGCCAGGTTCGGGCTTGCGCCGAGCGCCTGCAGGTTCCGGTGGACCACCATTGCGCCCTGTGAGTAGCCGGCGAGCACAACCTTCGAGGTCGGACACTGCGCGACGAAGGTCGCGTATTGCTCGCCCAGCGCCTTCGCACCCTCATCGACGCTGCCCATGAATCCGAGCCAGGCCCCGACACCACCGTTCTCGTCGGGCACCGGCACCGCCGGATAATCGACCGCCTCGGCGGTCATCGTCCGGCCGTCGAGTTGTAGCTGCGTGGACAGGTCGTTGAACGACTCGTTCACCACCCGGCCCATGCCGTTGTAGGTCGTCAGATCGGTGCCGGTGCGCTCCCCGGACCCGGCCGCGCCCATCCAGTGCACGTCGGGGCACGCGGGATCCGCGGACGCGGTGGCAGTGGACAGACCGACGAATGCGGCGCCGGCCACCGCGGTGGCGCAGGCGACAGTGGTGAACTGACGAAACATGAACCCGACCCTTCTTCGGTCCCTACCAGGACCTACGCGGGGTTCATCGCCACATTCGCCGCATCTGTTACACCGCGCGGCAGAAAAGGGGCGCTGGGCCGCCGACGGTACGGTCGACGGCCCAGCGCGGACTGTGGTTATCTGTGGCTAGCCGCCGCTGTTGCTGCTGCTGCCGCCGCTGCTGCTGCCGTCGCTGGTTCCGCCGTTGCTGGTGCTCGACGAGTTCCCATTGCCGCTCGAGGTGTTCGTGCTCGAGTGGTTGTTCGACAGATTGCCGGATCCGACGCCAGAAGCGCTGGTGGTGGCGTTGCCGCCGATGGCGGTGCCACCGGTCGCGCGTCCGCTGGTGGCGCTGCCGCGGTTGGTGGCCGAACCACCCGTTGCGTTGCCACCCGTGGCCCTACCGCTGGTGACATCGCCGCTGGTCGCCTCGCCGCCTTCGCCGCCGGTGGCGTCCGCGTCGCCTGCGGTTTGATCGGTCGTAGCCTCACCGCCGGTGGCCGTTCCGGTCGTGCCACCCGTGGCGCTGTTCGGGCCGCCAGCAGCGGCGTTGCCCACCGGACCCAGGTTGGCGGCTTGCAGGGCTGCCGCGACTTCTGTGGCAATGCCACCGGTCGCGATCGGAATCGTCGCCCCACCTGCCGTAGCCCCGTTGAGGTTCGAGCCACCGAGTGCAGCACCGAGTCCTCCGATACCGCCCAGCGCCGGGTTGATGCCGACCGCCGGGTTGACCGCTGCGCCGCCGAGCGCCAACCCGCCGACCGGTACACCCGCTTCGACGGCGGTGCTCAAACCGCTGCCGCCCACCGCGGCGCCGCCAACCGCCGGTGCGGCATTCACCACGGTGGCGATGCCGAGGCTGAAGAGGTTGACCTGTCCGTTGCCGATGATGCCGGTGCCGAGCGCAAACTGGTTACTGTTGCCGTTGCCCTGTTGACCGAGCACTGTGTTGTTGTGCCCCAACGTGTCGTTGCCACTCAACAACCACCAGTCGGCGTGCGCCGCCGGCGAGGCCACCATCGACAGCGCACCAAATCCTATGGCGCTACCGGCGATTGCGCTGACCGCGATCGTCCTACTGCGCGCCCTGCGATACTTACTCATTCCTGAAGTCCCTCTCGTGTCGACGTATCTTTCGGTTGTCGAATGTGATGCAGTGCGACACCGAGCGGCGACACTGCCCATTCCGTTCACCTCATTCGCACCTCCTGCCCACCTCATCCATCTCCTGAGCCCCCTGAACCGCCTGGATCACCGGAGCCACCGGGTTCTCCGGCACCGCCAGCGCCGCTGGTGCCCGTCGTACCGCTGGTGCCCGTCGTGCCGCTGGTGCCGGTAGCACCGTTGGAACCCGTTGTGCCGCTCCCTGTTTCAAGCGCAGACGTTCCGGTGGAGCCCGTTACGCCGGACGTGCCCACCTCATTTGTGGTCCGTGATTGCGTCGCGCTGACCGAACTGGTGGTCGGAGTAGTGCTGGTGGACGTGACCTGAGTTGTGGACTGACTGCCACTGAGTTCACTTGGCCGAGGCGACAATCCGATATCCCCGACACTGACCTGGGTGTTCTCGATGTTGGTCGATCCGACCGCGGTCTGGGTGGTGTTGCCGTTGCCGGTGGTCCCGATCGCCACTCCGCCGGTCGTGGTCTGGCTGCCGTTACCGTTACCGGCGGCCTCGTTGGTGACGGCTGTGTTGCCGCTCTGGTTCGAACCGCCAAGACTCACTTGCGGATTGGTGATGTTCGAGGTACCGACCGCGGTTTGAGTGGTGTTGCCGTTGCCGGTCATGCCGCCGAGAAACAGCCGGACCACCGCCCCCAGCAGGCCACCGGGCTGCGCCCCGCTGGCCTGGCTGTAGTTGCCGTTGTTGGTCGCGGAGTTCGTGATGGCGGTGTTGTTGCTGACGTTGGGGCCGAAGATGCTGAACTGCGGGTTGAAGATGTTGCCGGAGAAGAACGCGAACTGCATGACGTTTCCGTTGCCGGCCATCCCGCCGAACCAGCTCGTCCAGAGGTTGGGGACGCTGGTCACCGAACTGTTGACGCCGTTGCCGTACCCGGACGCGATGTTGGTGTTGGCGGTGTTGTTGCTCAGGTTCCCGCCGAAGATGCTCGCCTGCGGGTTGAAGATGTTGAACGACAGGAAGCTGATCTGCATCGAGTTGTTGATCGGACCCGACGCCGCGCTGCCGATGACGAGCTCGAAGTTGAGCACCGAGTTGACCAGCCGGGTGACCGGATTGTTGAAGATGATGTTGTTGACGAGCGGATTGTTCAGCGTGCTGGTTGTCCCGTTGGCGCTCGTCGAGTTGTGACTGACGTTGCTGCCGAGAATCCCCAACTGCGGATCGAAGATGTTGCCCTGTAAGACGTTGATCCGCGTCTCGTTCGTGTGGCCATTCCCGTCCGGGGCACGGAACACGATGGACAACGCATGCACCGCGGGCGCCGTCACCTCGTAAGCGGCGCCGATGCAGATGACCGCGCCCCCGGCGACGACGACGCGCGTCAACGGAGATCGCTTCTGTGGCCGCCGGTGGGCAGCTGTCCTCGCTTGCAGCGGACCCTTGCCGCCACCTGAACCTGGATTCATTCCATGTCCTCCCTCCGCGTACCCGAAGTGGAAGATCTAGGTTGCTTGACGGACACGTTAAAACTTTGCTAGCAACTGTGTCAAGCGTCACACGCGGTTTGCAACGATCCGATTTGCGCAGAACTAGCTAAGGAGCGAATGACCAACCACCAGCTAATTGAGAGCACGTAACAGCGCCGAAAGCACTGTTGACGTGGACAGATAGCGCCAAGGGCGCCTCTGCGGCTGCGTTATGGGTGTGTCAATTGTTACACAAGCAAATTAACAGGACGATATAATTTCTTCGCGATCGTGACGAGAATTGTCGAATCCGTTGTTAACTCAGACGGCACCGAGTAGGGTGGCGCATCCGGCCTGGACGCGGGATCGCGCATACGAAAACGGCGCCCACCCGAAGGTGAGCGCCGCTTCGCGGTACTAGATCAGATCATCACTTGATGATCTTGGTAACCCGGCCGGCGCCGACGGTACGGCCACCCTCGCGGATCGCGAAGCGCAGGCCCTCGTCCATGGCGACGGGCTGGATCAGCTTGACGGAAATGTCGGTGTTGTCACCGGGCATCACCATCTCGGTGCCCTCCGGCAGCGTCACCACACCGGTCACGTCGGTGGTGCGGAAGTAGAACTGCGGACGGTAGTTGTTGAAGAACGGCGTGTGCCGGCCACCCTCGTCCTTGGACAGGATGTAGACCTGACCCTCGAACTCGGTGTGCGGCGTGGTGGTGCCGGGCTTCACGACGACCTGACCGCGCTCGACGTCCTCACGCTTGATGCCGCGCAGCAGCAGACCGACGTTGTCACCGGCCTGGCCCTGGTCGAGCAGCTTGCGGAACATCTCGACACCGGTGACCGTGGTCTTGGTGGTCGAGGGGCGGATACCGACGATCTCGACTTCCTCGTTCACGTTGACGACGCCACGCTCCACACGACCAGTGACAACGGTGCCGCGGCCGGTGATGGTGAAGACGTCCTCGACGGGCATCAGGAACGGCTTGTCGGTCTCGCGGACCGGATCCGGGATCGACTCGTCGACCGCATCCATGAGCTCCTCGACGCTCTTGACCCACTTCTCGTCGCCCTCGAGCGCCTTGAGCGCCGAGACGCGGATGACCGGAGCATCCTCGTCGAAGTCCTGGGCGGCGAGCAGTTCCCGCACCTCCATCTCGACGAGCTCGATGAGCTCCTCGTCGTCGACGGCGTCGGCCTTGTTCAGGGCGACCAGGATGTAGGGCACGCCGACCTGGCGGGCCAGCAGCACGTGCTCGCGGGTCTGCGGCATCGGGCCATCGGTCGCGGCGACTACCAGGATCGCGCCGTCCATCTGGGCGGCACCGGTGATCATGTTCTTGATGTAGTCGGCGTGACCGGGGGCGTCGACGTGCGCGTAGTGACGCTTCTCGGTCTGGTACTCCACGTGGGAGATGTTGATCGTGATGCCGCGCTGACGCTCTTCAGGCGCATTGTCGATCTGGTCGAATGCGCGCGACTCGTTCAAATCGGGGTACTTGTCGTGCAGAACCTTGGTGATTGCTGCGGTCAGCGTCGTCTTGCCGTGGTCAACGTGACCAATGGTCCCGATGTTGACGTGCGGCTTCGTCCGCTCGAACTTCGCCTTCGCCACTGTGTTGTCCTCCTGGACTGTGTTGGTGCTTGTTGTAAAGCAGTGTTGATCTTTGCAGTTGTGTGGTCCCGCCAGAACGGCGGGTCAGTTACTGACCCGTCGCCTTGGCGATGATTTCCTTCGACACGTTGGCCGGAACCTCGGCGTACGAGTCGAACACCATGGAGTAGTTCGCCCGGCCCTGGGTCTTCGACCGAAGGTCTCCGACGTAGCCGAACATCTCCGACAGCGGCACATGCGCCTTGACGACGCGTGCACCTGCCCGCTCCTCCATGGCCTGGATCTGACCACGGCGGGAGTTCAAATCGCCGATCACATCGCCCATGTAGTCCTCGGGCGTGGTGACCTCAACGGCCATGATCGGCTCCAGGATCACCGGTTGTGCTTGCTGCGCAGCCTTTTTCAGCACCTGCGAGCCGGCGACCTTGAATGCCATTTCCGACGAGTCGACCTCGTGGTAGGCACCGTCGAGCAGCGTCACCTTCAGGTTCACCAGCGGGTAGCCGGCGAGCACGCCGTACTGCATGGCGTCCTGCGCACCGGCATCCACCGACGGGATGTACTCACGCGGGATGCGGCCGCCGGTGACCTTGTTCTCGAACTCGTAGGTGGCACCGTCCTCGCCGGTGAACGGCTCGAGGTTGATGATGACCTTCGCGAACTGACCGGAGCCACCCGTCTGCTTCTTGTGGGTGTACTCGACGTTCTGCACCGGCCGCTTGATGGTTTCCCGGTAGGCGACCTGCGGCTTGCCGACGTTGGCCTCGACCTTGAACTCGCGCTTCATCCGGTCCACCAGGATGTCCAGGTGAAGCTCGCCCATGCCGCCGATGACGGTCTGGCCGGTCTCCTGATCGAGGTGCACCTTGAAGGTCGGATCCTCTTCGGCCAGCTTCTGGATCGCGGTGCCCAGCTTCTCCTGGTCGCTCTTGGTCTTCGGCTCGATGGCCACCTCGATAACGGGATCGGGGAAGGTCATCGACTCCAGCACGACCTGCTGGTTCGGATCCGACAGCGTGTCGCCGGTGGTGGTGTCCTTCAGGCCGATCACCGCGTAGATGTGCCCCGCGGAGGCCCGTTCGACGGGGTTCTCCTTGTTGGAGTGCATCTGGAACAGCTTGCCCAGCCGCTCCTTCTTGCCCTTGGTCGCGTTGATGACCTGAGAGCCCGAGTCGACCGTGCCCGAGTAAACCCGGATGTAGGTCAGCTTGCCGAAGAACGGGTGAGTGGCGATCTTGAACGCCAGCGCCGCGAACGGCTCGTCGGTGGTCGCGTGGCGCACCACCTCGTCGTCCTCCTTGCCAGGCAGATGACCGGTGGCAGCCGGCACGTCCAGCGGCGACGGCAGGTAGTCGACAACCGCGTCGAGCATCGGCTGCACGCCCTTGTTCTTGAACGCGCTGCCGCACAGGACGGGGTAGATCTCGGACGAGATCGTCAGCTTGCGGATCGCACCCTTGATCTCCTCGACCGAAAGCTCTTCTCCGCCAAGGTACTTCTCGAGCAGCGCCTCGTCGGTCTCCGCGACCGTCTCGAGCAGCTTGGTGCGGTACTCCTCGGCCTTCTCAGCCAGATCGGCGGGAATCTCGATGGTCTCGTAGGTCTCACCGAGCTTGGTCTCGCCACGCCACACCTTGGCGTTCATCTCGACCAGGTCGACGATGCCCTCGAAGTCGCCCTCGGCGCCGATGGGCAACTGGATCGGAATCGCGTTGGCGCCAAGGCGTTCCTCCATGGTGCGCACGGAGAAGTAGAAGTCGGCGCCGATCTTGTCCATCTTGTTGACGAAGCAGATGCGCGGCACGTCGTACTTGTCGGCCTGGCGCCAAACCTGCTCGGACTGCGGCTCCACACCCTCTTTGCCGTCGAACACGGCAACGGCACCGTCGAGCACGCGCAGGTTGCGCTCCACCTCGACGGTGAAGTCCACGTGTCCGGGCGTGTCGATGATGTTGAGCTGGTTGTCTTTCCAGAACGTCGTCGTCGCAGCGGAGGTGATGGTGATACCACGCTCCTGCTCCTGCTCCATCCAGTCCATGGTGGCGGCGCCGTCATGAACCTCACCGATCTTGTACGTGATACCGGTGTAGTAGAGGATGCGTTCGGTCGTCGTGGTCTTGCCGGCATCGATGTGGGCCATGATGCCGAAGTTGCGGACCTTGCTCAGGTCGGTAAGCACGTCCTTCTGTGCCACAGAAGTCTTCTCTTTCGCTTGATCGTTGCTGTTGTCTTTACGCCCGGTGCAGCACTGCCCCGGGCGACTGAATCACCAGCGGTAGTGCGCGAAGGCGCGGTTTGCCTCGGCCATCTTGTGGGTGTCCTCACGCCGCTTGACGGAGGCGCCCAGGCCGTTGCTGGCGTCGAGGATCTCGTTCGCCAGGCGCTCGACCATGGTCTTCTCGCGACGCTGCCGCGAGAAGCTGACCAGCCAACGCAGGGCCAGCGTGGTGGAACGGTCGGCGCGCACCTCGACGGGAACCTGGTAGGTCGCACCACCAACCCGGCGGCTGCGGACCTCGAGGGCGGGCTTGACGTTGTCGAGAGCGCGCTTCAGGGTGACCACCGGATCGGTGCCGGTCTTGTCCCGAGCCTGTTCGAGCGCACCATAAACAATGCGTTCAGCCAGCGATTTCTTCCCTTGCAGGAGAACTTTGTTGACCAGCTGGGTGACCAGCTGCGACCCGTAGACCGGATCGTTGACCAACGGACGCTTGGGTGCGGGGCCCTTGCGCGGCATCAGCTCTTCTCCTTCTTGGCGCCGTAGCGGCTGCGGGCTTGCTTACGGTTCTTCACACCCTGGGTGTCGAGCGAACCGCGGATGATCTTGTAGCGGACACCCGGCAGGTCCTTCACACGACCGCCACGCACCAGCACCATCGAGTGCTCCTGCAGGTTGTGGCCTTCACCGGGGATGTAGGCGGTGACCTCAACCTGGCTGGTCAGCTTGACGCGCGCGACCTTGCGAAGCGCCGAGTTCGGCTTCTTCGGGGTGGTGGTGTACACGCGAGTGCACACTCCGCGACGCTGCGGGCTGCCCTTGAGGGCCGCGGTCTTCACCTTGGCGATCTTGTCGCGGCGACCCTTGCGGACCAGCTGCTGAATGGTTGGCATCTACCGGCTTTCTGTGTTGCTTCTTCTTTTTTAAGTCTCTGTACTGCAGTTATGACCCATTCGCGTACCCCGCGATCGGGTGTGTCGCATGCGCCCGCCGCTAGATTTTCACTAGGCTTCGTGGACACGCGAATTGGCCCGGCGTGCAGGCATGCCTGTGAGTTTCACGTCGACAAGCGCCTTATCTGCCAGGCACGATCGTCCACAATACCAGCAGGGCCGCAGCCCCTCCAAACTCATGCTAGGTGGCCTAACCGCAGGTCAGGCCTAGCTCAAGCTACCCGCTCTTCGCGCAAGCGCTCATCGCCATTGTCTGCTCTTCGCGCAAGCGCTCATCCGCCTTGTCTGCTCTTCGCGCAAGCGCTCATCGCCGCTCCATGCCGGCCGCCAGCTTCATCACCATGTCGGTGAACACGGCGTCCGCGTCGATCCCGGTCATCGCGCCGGTCATCTCCAACAGCACGAAACCGTGCATCGCCGACCAGAACTCGAGTGCGGCGTAGAACGCCGCCTCGCCGTCCAGGCCGTACGACGCCAGCACCGAGATGACCGGGGCGGCGGCCGCCCTCGTCGCGTCAGTGAACTCCGGGTCGTCGCCGCCGAGCGGCATCCGGGTGAACGCCGAGTAGCGGCCGGGATGGTGGTGGGCGTAGCTGCGGTACGCGCTGGCCATCACCATCACCGCGTCGTCGCGAGTGCGGCCCTGGCCCACGGTGTTGAGCATCTCGATGATGTCGCCGACCACCCGCATCCGCACGCTGCGGCGCAGGTCCTCCAGGCTTTGGACGTGGTTGTACAGCGACGGGCCCTTGGTGCCCAACTGGGCGGCCAGCGCGTTGATGGTCAACGCGTCCCAGCCTTCCCGGTCGAGGAACGTCAGCGCAGCGTTGACGATGGAATCGCGGCTGAGCCGGGCGGGGCGTCGGCCGCTCGCTGACTGCGGAGCTGCCATGCCGCCCTCCTTCGGTCGAACTGATCAGGGAAAACTAACACCTCTAGTTTCCCAGGCATCAGTTGACGCGCTCTTGACTGAGCGCGGCGAGTTGCCCCGTGATCGCGCACAGATCGGGCAGCATCGCCGGATTCATCGTCTGGATCGACCACGTGATGACGTCGGTGCCCTTGGCGACGTAGATGCTGCAGGCGTTGGCGTCGTACGCCTTGAAACCCTTGTTGCCGTCGACGGACAACTCGGTCAGGGTGCGGCCCGCCTGCTGTTCGAGCGTCCGTTCGGTGTCCATGTCGCTGCCGCGATACCACCACGTCGAGATGCCCATGCCCTGGCCGAAGGTGCCGAGGACGGTGTTCTCCTGCCAGAAGCACCCGGCGTCGCTGACGACTGTCTTGGTGAACATCGACGAGCCGACGGCCTTGACGACGTCGGCATCGGTGACACCGTTGCAGTCGGCGCTGCGGAACCCCCCTGCGGGTGGCGGCGCCGAGGCCGCTGTGGACGGCGCGGGCTGATCCGCCGGACCGCAGCCCACCGCGAACGCCGCGACCGCGACCGCAACACACGCCACGACGGGGTTTTTGGCCGCCACGATCACAGGTCCGACTGCAGGGTGGCGGTGAGCAGTTTTTCGGCGTCGGGGCACGGGTCGCCGTTGCGTTGGCCGCGCAACTGCACCCACCAACTGAGCACCCCGGTGCCTGCCGCTGCGGTGGCCGAGCAGGCGGCGCCGGTGGTGTCGCGACGCGCGAGGAAGGCCTGATGCCGTTCGACGATCTTGTCGGTGATGGTGGCGCCGCGCTCGGCCGCCAGCGCGCGTTCGCGATCGAGGCTGCCCGCCTCGTACCACGAGAAGGTGACGTCCACCAAGGCCGATCCGCGGGAGAGGACGTACTGGCACACCGCACCGCTGTACGGCCGGACGATGTGGTCGGCGCCCATCGTCTGCTGAATCGAGCCGTCGACCAACAGGCCGCACCGGTCATTGACATAGCCGTAGCTGCGATCGGGATCGGGCACATCCGCTTGCGCCCGAATCGGCGTTCCGTCGACGGTCTGAGCACACCCTGCAACGGCCACCACCATTGTGGCCGCGGCAGCGGCCACCGCGGAAAAATAACGGGCACGCCAACGCATCGGTGCTCACGCTAACCCAGCACTGTCACCGAAGCGACTCATGCGAACCACTGTCCCGAGCGCCGATGCCCGTCGTAGGCTCCCTGCATGACATCGAAGGCTGTGGGTCGGACGCTGGCGGCATGCGCGCTCGCAATCCCGGTCGCGTTCGGCCTCGGGGCGCCTGCGGCGCAAGCGGCCAACGGCGATACACACGTCACGGGACAGGGCATCAACCAGACCATCGACTGCAATCAGTCGACGCTGATCGTCAACGGCACGGCCAACACGATCTACGCCGTGGGCAGCTGCTGGGCGGTGACGCTGCAAGGATCTTCGAACGTCGTGATCGCCGACAACATCGTCGACAACGTCATCGTGTACGGCAACGACCAGAGCGTGTTCTACAAGAGTGGGGATCCGGTGGTGTGGGACCGCGGCCGCGAACTGGGCATGGTCAACCGCATCGACAGGGTCGCCGCCTGACATGCGCGTCGCGCCCGCCATCGTCTGCTGCGCCGTCGTCGCGTTCGGATTGGCTGCCTGCGGGTCGGAAAGCAAGGACACCAACTCGCCGACGGCCACCGCGGGATCGTCAGGCGCGCAGATCGAGATCGGCAACACCATCAACTACGGGTCGTTCGGGACCACCGGCGACCTCGACTGCGCCGATGGGAAGTCGCTCAACGTCGGCGGCTCGAACAACACGCTGACGGTCAAAGGCACCTGCGCCAACGTGAACATCGGCGGCGCGGACAACAAGATCACCTTCGAGAAGGTCGACAAGGAACTGTCCGTCGTCGGCCTCAACAACACCGTCACCTACAAAGACGGTGACCCGAAGATCAACGACACCGGGTCGAACAACAAGATCAGCAAGGGCTAGGCGTTCGCGCCGTGGCGGCCTGCGCCGTCGGCGAATCGTGCTGCGCCCTGCAGTGATTCGGCTGCCACGCGCGAGATGCTGGCGAATTCGAAGTCCATCGCGTCGGCTTCGGAGCGTCCCCACTGGTTCAACGCCGACAGTCGATCGGATCGCATGCACTGCTGGGGCAGCTTCGCCAGTTCAGCGGCCAAGTCCTCGGCCCGTTGCCGCGCTTGACCTTTCGGCACGACACGGTTGGCCAGCCCGATGGCCAGCGCTTCGGCGGCGTCGACGGGGCGGCCGGTGAGGATCATGTCCATTGCCCGGCTGTGGCCGACGATCCGCGGCAGTCGCACTGTGCCGCCGTCGATCAGCGGCACGCCCCACCTCCGGCAGAAGACGCCGAACACCGCGTCCTCTTCGACCACCCGCATATCGCACCAGATCGCCAGCTCCAGTCCACCCGCGACCGCGTAGCCGCTGACCGCGGCGATCACCGGCTTGGACAGCACCATCCGGCTCGGACCCATCGGACCGGGTCCGCTGCGGTGCACCGGGTTGGCCTCCGGTGTGCCCATCGCCTTCAGATCGGCTCCGGCACAGAATGTTCCGTTGTCACCCCACAGCACGGCGACGGACGCCGAATCGTCCTTGTCGAACTCGTCGAATGCGGCGTACAACTCCGCCGCCGCCGCGCCGTTGACGGCGTTGCGCGCCTCCGGTCTGTTCATGATGACCGTCGTCACCGGCCCATTGCGTTCGACGCGCACGCCACCACTCGTCACGTTGCCTCCATCAGTTCGACACCATCGCGCCGCGCGACCAGTTCGGCGGCGAAGTCCGTATATGCCTTGCGCAGCGCGTCGCCCGGCCAATCGTCGGGCAGCAGTTCGTCGGGCAGCACCGGATCGGTCAGCAGGTGGCGCACCATAGCTGCGGCAGCGACGAACCGCCCGGGAACATCTGTGGCCGTAGCCATTTCGTCGAGAAGTTCACGGCCGACCCGCATCCAGTCCGGCAGATCCCACAGCTGGGCGGCCAGCTCGTCGGGCGCTTCGTCGCGGGACTGCAGCACCCGCACCCGGTCGCACACATCTTGCCCCAGCTCGATGTCCAGGTTGTCCGGCCGAAGCCAGACCCCTTCGCGCAATTCAGCGAACCGGTTTTCCTGCAGGGTGGTTCGTAGCGCCGCGCGGGTCCTGGCGTCGATGCCGATGCTGGTGATCACCAGGGTGGTCCAGCCGCCGTCCCACTTACGCTTGCGCGGATTGATCGCGTCGTCCTGGCGGCGTTGCCGGGCCAGCAGTCGGTCGGAGAGCCGGTAACCGTCTTCGGAGCGGATGAGGTCACCGGCGCTCACCATCCGGGTCAACGCGACCCGCACCGTCGGCTCGCGGATGTCGAAATCGGCTGTCAGCTTGATCAGGTCGCTCGCGGTGGCCCAGGCCGGGTGAGCGCCGAGCAGCACGCTCAGCACCACCGATCGGGCCGTCATCCGCGACAGGCTGGGCATGTCCTCAGACTCCCGATGCCTTCCGGCCGTAGTCGCCGAACGGTTCGTCGCGTTGCCGGACCGCCTCCCTGAAGCCGTGCTCACGGGACTGCGCGACGAACGCATGCCCCTCGGGGGTGTGCCTGGCGATGCCGTCGAAGACGGTGGAGATCATCGCGCTGTTGGCGGTGCCCTGGTTGTACAGCGCGGAGTTCATCGCGAGTTTGACCATGATGAGCTGGTTGACCGGGACCGCCGCGATGCGTTCTACCAGTCGCTCGGTGCGCTCGTCGAGGTCGTCGGGGCCCGGCGCCTCGACCGCGAGCCCCCACTCCGCGGCCTGGGCACCGGTGATGCAATCACCGGTCAGCAGAAGGCGTTTGGCTCGCTGATCGCCGAGCCGATGCGCCCACATACCTGCCGCGGGCACACCCCAGACCCGGGTCGGCGGATAGCCGATCTTGGCGTCGGCCGCCGCGATGACCTGGTCGGCGTGCAACGCGATGTCCGTGCCGCCTGCGACGCAGTAGCCGTGGATCTTCACCACCGTCGGCTTGTCGGCGTGCATCAGGCTGGAGAACCCGCGGACGAACCGACTCATCATCTGGTAGTCGATCATCGGGTCCCACGGCTGATCGGGTAGGTGATTGATCGCCTGCGTCTTACCGGAGAGCACAGTGTCCTGGTACGGGCTGCCGCCGCCCGCCGACGACGAGCCCTCGGCATACGCCGACAGGTCGAAGCCCGCGCAAAAGCCCTCTCCCCTACCGGAAACCAGGATGACGTGCACTGCCGGGTCGAGGTCGGCGCGCTCGACGAGCGCCGACAACTCCAGCGGCGTGTCCGCGACGATCGCATTGCCCTTCTCGGGCCGGTTGAACGTGATGCGGGCGACGCGATCGGTGACCTCGTAGGTCATCGTCTTCAGGTTGTCGAAGTCAACGGGCCTGATCGCGTGTGTCATGTAACGCTCCCTGGTTCGGCGAGCAGACGCAAAGTTGCCCTAAAAGCCGCCAAAATGGGCAACTTTGCGTCTGCTCGGCAGTGGAAACTCAGCCCTTGACCATCGCACGTTCGAGGATCGGCGCGAGATCCAGCCCCGTCGGCATGGTCCCGAACGCGCCGCCCCAGGCACCGCCCATGCGGGTGGCCAGGAACGCTTCCGCGACGGCGGGGTGGCCGTGGCGCACCAGCAGCGAACCCTGCAGGGCCAGGCAGATGTCCTCGGCGATCTTGCGGGCGCGGTACTGGATTGTCTCCAGGTCCTCCAGCGCGGGCCGCAGCGCCGCGACGTGGGCGTCCAGGCGGGGGTCCTGGCCTGCGGTCCTGCCGAGTTCGTCGAACAGCACGTCGACGCATTCTGGACGAGTTGCCATGGCGCGCAACGTATCCAGCGCGCTGACGTTGCCCGAACCCTCCCAGATGCCCATCAGCGGCGCCTCGCGGTACAGCCGCGGCATCCCGGACTCCTCGACGTAGCCGTTGCCACCGAAGCATTCCATCGCTTCGCCGGCGTGCGGGGTGGCGCGCTTGCACACCCAGTACTTGCTGGCCGCAAGGCCGATGCGACGCAGCAGCGTTTCGCGTTCGTCGCCGCGCACCGCGGCGTCGGTGGCACCCGCCATCCGCATCGCGACGATGGTGGCGGCTTCGGCCTCGACGGCGAGGTCGGCCAGCACGTTGCGCATCAGCGGCTGGTCAATCAGATACTGCCCGAACGCCTTTCGATGCTGGGCGTGGTGAATGGCGCGGGTCAGCCCGCTGCGCATGCTGGTGGCGCTGCCCAGTGTGCAGTCGAGCCGGGTGAGGTTGACCATCTCGATGATGGTCGGCACGCCGCGCCCCTCCTCGCCGACCAACCATGCGGTGGCGCCGTCGTATTCGACCTCACTGGAGGCGTTGGCGTGGTTGCCGAGTTTGTCCTTGAGCCGCTGCAGGAACATCCGGTTGCGGCTGCCGTCCGGCAGGACCCGCGGCAGGAAGAAACAAGACAGGCCGCCGGGCGCCTGAGCCAGGACCAGGAAGACGTCGCACATCGGTGCCGACGTGAACCACTTGTGCCCGCGCAGCGAGTAACTGCCGTCGCCGTTCGGCGTGGCCTGCGTGGTGCCCGCGCGGACGTCGGATCCGCCCTGCTTCTCGGTCATCGACATGCCGGCGGTGATGCCCACCTTGGTGTCGGGCACCTTCAGCTCAGGGTCGTATTCGCGGCTGGTGAGCAGCGGTTCGTAGATCGCCGCGAGTTCGGAGTTGTGGCGCAGTGCGGGCA
This sequence comes from Mycobacterium sp. 3519A, assembly GCF_900240945.1. Lineage (NCBI taxonomy): Bacteria > Bacillati > Actinomycetota > Actinomycetes > Mycobacteriales > Mycobacteriaceae > Mycobacterium > Mycobacterium sp. 3519A. Next base: position 588,296 of record NZ_OESG01000013.1, on the reverse strand, counting down.
CGACGGCGTACGTCATCGAGATCGGACAGACGTGGCCGGGTTCGGGTGTCCACGCCGACATCTTGGCCGCGCGCACGACGTGAGCGCCGCGCCGGTCGTCGGCCCACGGCGCGGCATGCAGGCCATGGCCGATGGCCGCCCGCATCAACTCGTGGTAGGCGGGGTCGAACTCGACCTCGTCGACGCGATAGCCGTAGCGGTCGTGGGTGTGCAGGATCGGCTGGTTGCGGTCGGCCAATTCACCCCAACGCACCGCTTGCTTGCTGCCCGACAGCGCTCCGAGTTCGGTGACCTCGTCGAGCCCCCATTCACCGCCTTCGCGGATCAGCGCCTCGGTCAGGACCGGTGCGGTTGCGGGGTTGTAGTTCTCCAGGGTCGGGACCTGGTTGGTGACGACGTGCGTATCCGGCATGCCCTCATATTACAGTTTTACGACAGCTGCTCAAGAGTTGTAACATCCGCCGTCGGTTCGGCAGGCCGTCTCCGCCGGGAGTCGTACCACCGCAGGGCGCTCATCACGACGGCGGCCAGTAGCCAGCCGAGCAGGATGTCGACGAAGTAGTGCTCGGCGGTGTAGACCAGCGTGAACGCCATCACCAGCACGTATGCCACCAGCAGAGCACGCCATTTGCGTGAGACCCGGGTCCACAGGAACGCGGCGATCGCGGCGGTCAGGCCCGCATGCAGCGACGGGATGGCCGCCACCAGGTTGACGCTGGCCTGCCCCTGGTCGATCAACGCGCTGGCCGTTTGGAGGTTGAGCTTGCCCCAGCCCCGGCCGACGATCCGCTCGACCCAGTCGTTGGCACCGTTCTGCGTCGTGTGCATCGCGCCGAGCAGGCCGCCGTCGGGCACGCCACGGGGTGACCGGAACATGCACCGCGGGCCCGCAGGACCACCGTCGACGTCGGCGGCCGTGCATCTGGCCGCGGCCCACGGTGGTGCGGCGGGCAGCAGCGCGTAGATGAGCAGCGCCGTGAACGACAGCCCGACGAACAATCGGACGAACGCCTTCCACTCTTCTCGATCGCGCAGCCACAGCACCGCGGCGACGATGTACGGAAGGATGAAGAACGACATGTAGACGGTGCTGATCACGATTTCCCACCAGGGCGGGAACGGTTGCTTCAGGTGCTCCTGCAGCCACACCGTCGGGACCGTGCCGAAGAACAGCCAGCGATCCGCGTCGACCTGCCAATGCCACATCGTCGGCCGCCCGATCAGCGTCGCCGCCCCCCTGCTCAGGTCATACGCGACAAGCACCAGCGCGAACGGCAGCCAGTCGCGGATGACGTACAGCATGCGGCGACCCTGACCGATGCTGGCAGCCAGCAGCCCGGTGCAGATGTACAGCAGCAGCAGTTCGCGGTTGAACGCGAAACCCGTTGTGATTGTTCGATAGACGACGACCGCGGCCCATATCGCGACGGCGATGCGGCGCACGATGGTCAATCGGCGGTTGCGCGTACGGTCCGCTTCCTGGAGGCGGACCAAGGCAATTGGCGAGTCATCGACTGCCGACACTCAATGCAGCGTAGTTCACCGAGGGGTTACCGCAGGTTAGGTGACCGTTCGGTTATCGAACCGTGCCTTGGGCCGGACTATCCCACGTGCTCGCGCAGAAAGGCGATGTCGTCCTTGCGGCCTTCATCTGCGGTTTCGCAGATCACCGGCGCGTCGGCGGCCGTGACGACGGCGACCAGCAGTTCGGGATCGATCTGCCCGGTGCCGAAGTTGGCGTGCCGGTCGGCGCCCGAGCCCGCGGCGTCGCGAGAGTCATTGCAGTGCACCAGGTCGATGCGGCCGGTGATGCTCATGATCCGCTCGACCGCGTCGATGAGCTTTTCGCCCGCGGCCCAGGCGTGGCAGGTGTCGAGGCAGAACCCGATGCCTTTGTCGCCGATGTGGTCCCACAGCCGGGCGATGGTGTCGAAATGCCTGGCCATCGCGTGGTCGCCACCCGCGGTGTTCTCCAGATACACCGGTACGTCGGTCTCCAGGTAGTCCAGCGCCTTGCGCCAGCGCTCGAAGCCGGCCTCCCAGTCGTTGTCGTCGGCGTGTCCGCCGTGCACGATCACCGCGGTGGCGTTGATCTCGGCCGCCGCATCGCAGGTGTCCTGCAGGATCTTGCGCGAGGGGATGCGCACCCGGTTGTTGGCCGAGGCGACATTGATCAGGTAGGGCGCATGCACGTACAGCGGCACGGTCGACGCCTTCAGCACCGCGGCGTCTTCCCGCGGCTTCGGCTTCTTCCAGCTCTGCGGGTTGCCGAGGAAGAACTGCACCACGTCGGCACCGTCGGCCGCGGCGTCGGCCAGGGGGTCGTCTCCGTGCACATGCGAACCGATCAACACATGGTCGAGTCTAGGCGGGCCACCCGACACCGCTCAGGTCAGCGGCACGCGTCGTCGATCAGTTGTGCGGCGGCGGATCGGGCGTGCAGCAGCGCGGCGGTGTCGTTGAGCGATGTCGCCAACGCCGTCGCACCTTCGAACAGCACCATCAGGTGATTGCCGAGCGCGTACGGGTCGCGGGCCCCGGCTTCCTGCGCCACCGCGATCAGCCGTTCGGTGAAGCGGCGCTTGTGCGACCGGACCAGCTCGTCGACGCCGGTCCAGGTGCCCGCCGATTCGACCGCGGCGTTGTGGAACGGGCAGCCGCGGAAGCGTTCCACCGGTGGCACGTCGAAGACCGCCAGCAACCGCTCGCAGGGCGCCAGGTCCGCCCGGTCCAGTGGATGCTCCATCGGTGTGCCCGACTCATCGAGCGTGCGGAGGTAGTTCTCGACGAGTTCGGTCTTGGTCGAGAAGTGTTGGTACAGCGTCCGTTTGGACACCTTGGCGTGCTGGATGATGGTCTCGATGCCGGTGGCGTTGATGCCGTTGCGATAGAACAGCTTGGCGGCTGCGGCGGCCAACCGCTCGCGCGCTCCCCTGCCACCGCTGCGCGTGGCCGCCTCCCTGGTCATGCCGCCGAGTATACCGATCGGTACCCTTCGTCGGATGACGACGAAGGAGACGGTCTGATGGTCCACTCGTTCGACGCGGCGATCCGACTCGAGCCAGATTCTGAGCGGGTGATGCTCGGCCGCACCATCCCCGAGTACGGCAATGCGGTGGGCCCCTTCGGCGGTACCACTGCGGCGGTGCTGCTGCACGCCATGGAGTTGCAGCCCGACCGGGTCGGCGATCCGGTGGCGCTCACCGTCAACTTCGCCGCACCGATCGCCGACGGCGATTTCCGAATCGAAACGACACTGGTGCGCGCTAACCGCTCCAACCAGCACTGGACGGCCTCACTCACCCAGTCTGCTGGTGTGATGTCAACCGCCACAGCGGTTTTCGGAACCCGCCGCAATGCCTGGTCGAGCACCGAGGCGGTGCTGCCCGATGTGCCACAGCCTGAGTCCGTCGAGCGGGTGCCCGGGCCGGAAGGCGTGGTGTTCCTGCAGAACTTCGACCTTCGCTTCGTCAGCGGTCCACCGCCGGCCGACGGCATCGCCAGGTCATCGTCGACGACCACGCTCTGGGTGCGCGACGATCCCGCCCGGAAGTTGGATTTCAGCGGCCTGGCCGCGCTGTCCGATATCTTCTATCCGCGGGTGTTTCTGCGTCGGGGCATGCCCGTGCCGGCTGGCACGATCTCGATGACGACGTACCTCCACGTCGACGCCGCTGAACTCGCGGACGTGGGCGACGACTACATCCTGGCCACCGCGCAGGGCCAGCAGTTCGCGCGCGGTTATTTCGACCAGCGGGCCCAACTGTGGTCGCGCAGCGGCACCCTGCTGGCCACGTCCAACCAGGTCGTCTACTACAAGAACTCCTTCGGCTGACTACCCGACACCGAGCGGTATTCCCGAATATCGTGAATATCACCAGGTCTGGCGCTCTGGATACCGATCGGTGTACTTTGATGCGCAGCATCGAAGTAGGAGGTTTCCATGCGCCACCTTGTCCTGACCGAATTCGGGCAACCTGACACGTCCGTCCACCTGGTGGACGGCTCCGACGCGGCGCCAGGGCCCGGCCAGGTGTCGGTTCGCCTCGAGGCCGCCGCGATCAACCCGTCCGATCTGCTGCTGGTGCAAGGCAAATACCTCGCACGGCCTACGCCGCCTGCGACCGTCGGCGCGGAGGGCGTCGGCATCGTGGACGCTGCGGGGTCCGGCGTCGACGGCGGCGTCGTCGGCAAGCGGGTGATCGTGCTCCCCACCTACCAATACGGCACCTGGTCCGAACAGGTGATCGTGGCCGCGAACGACATCGTCGAGGTGCCCGACGCCGATCCGCTGCAGTTGGCGATGGTGAGCATCAACCCACCGACCGCGCACCTGTTGCTCGAGCGCGCCGATCTGAAGGTCGGCGACTGGGTCGGGCAGACCGCGGCGAACTCGGCGGTCGGCAGGCTGGTGGTGGCGCTGGCCAAGCGGCGGGGACTGAAGACGCTCAACGTGGTACGCCGTGAAGACGCGGCGGCCGAGATCCGCAGCGCCGGAGGCGATGTCGTGCTGGTCAGTGGCGATACCCTGGCCGCCGACATCGAAAGCACACTCGACGGCGAACAGCTGAGCCTGGTGCTGGATCCGCTCGGCGGCACTCTGGCCTCGGATCTGCTCGGCGCGTTGAAGTTCGGCGGCACGGCCGTCACGTACGCCTCGTTGACAGGCGCGCCGACCGGCCCGTCGTCGGCCGCGCTTTTCTCCAAAGAAATTCGCTTCACCGGATTCTGGCTGGGCAACTGGTATGCCCGCGCGCCGCGGCGGGAAGTCGCCGCAACGCTTTCCCACCTCGCGGGTTTGGTGGCCGACGGCGAATTGTCGGTGCCCGTCGAGGCGACCTATCACTTGAGCGACTACCGCAAGGCCTTCGAGCACGCCCAGACCACCGAGCGCGGCGGCAAAGTTCTGTTCACCTTCGACTGACACGAAAGACGAGATGCATGGCTGACAATCCGATTCTGGTGACCGGCGCGACGGGGCGCCACGGCGGTACCGGCGAATTCCTGGTGCGACGATTGCGTGAGCACGGCCGACCAGTGCGGGTGCTGGCCCGCACGCTCAGCGAGCGCACCGAGCGGCTCGCGGAACTCGGCGCCGAGATCGTCATCGGGGATCTGCACGACCGCCGAACACTGTTGCCCGCCTTGGCCGATGTGGACCTCGCCTACTTCACGTATCCGATCGACGCAGGCATCATCCCGGCCGCCGCCAACTACGCCGCGGCTGTCCGTGAGGTGGGACGGCAACCCCGTACGGTCGTGATGTCGATGGGGCCTGCCCAACCCGGCAGCCTCAGCAGTCTCGGTCGCGCGCAGTGGCTGGCCGAGGAGATTCTGCAGTGGGCCGGCCTCGATCTGCTGATCCTTCGCGTCGTGGCGTTGTTCCACGAGAACCTTGTTGTCCTACACAGCGATTCGGTCCGCCAACAGGGACTGATTCGCAACTCGTTCGGTCCCGGCGAGGTCGCCTGGATCAGTGGCCGCGATGCCGCGGAGTTGGGGCTGGCGGCGCTGCTGCATCCCGAGCGGTTCGCCGAATCCATCTACTACGCGAAGGGGTCGGAGCTGTTCAGCCACGCCGACATCGCCGAGTTGCTCACCGAACTCACCGATTCCCGCGTTCGGTTCGAGCCTGTCACGCTGGAGGAATGGCGCTACGACCTCGAGCAATTGGCCCGCTCGGGCGGCCAGGACGTAGTCAATCTTTCGATGGCACAACACATCTCCGCGGTCGGACATACGGTCGCGACAGCCGGGCGTACGCTGCCCGCCGACAGCGCCGCGCTGGCCGCGCTGATCGGCCGCGAGCCGGTCACCATGCGCGAGTTCCTCGAGGCCAACCTGGACGGCTTCACCGCGCAAGTGCGGCAACCGATCTGATCGTCACGTCTGCGTCAGGAGCAGGAAGGCCAGGAATGCAGCGTACGCGCAGACCAGCGCGCCGCCCTCGAAACGGCTGACCCGTCGGCCCGACACGAAGATCGGAACGCAGACGAGGGCGACGGCCACCATGATCGGGATGTCGATGCGCACCATCTCCGGAGGCAACGTCAGACCGTGCGCGGGAACCAGGCATGTGACGCCGAGGATTAGCAGTATGTTGTAGATGCTGCTGCCGAGCAGGTTCCCGATGGCGATGTCACGCTCACCGCGCACGGTGGACACCACGGTGGTGACCAGTTCGGGCGCGGAGGTCCCGACGGCTACCACTGTGAGCCCGATCAACGCATCGGACACCCCGAAACCGCGAGCCATGCCGACTGCCGCGTCGACAAGCCGTTCGGCGCCCAGCACGATGATCACAATGCCTATCAGCGTCATGCCGACGTGTAACCCGGTGCGCTCTGACCGCGCTTTCGAAAAGGCCTCGGTGAATTCGGTTGTCACATCCTGATTCTCACGTCGGGCCGCACGCACCACCGCGATGGTGTAGACGACTGCGCCGAGGGCCATCACGAGGCCGTCGAATCGCGAAAGCACACCGTCGGCCGCCAACAGCCACAGCAGCGCCGCCGCGCCTGCCATCACCGGCAACTCGAACCGCAGCGTGCGAATCTGCAGGCTCAGCGGCACGAGCAAGGCGCTCAGCCCGAGCACCAGCAGCAGGTTGACGACGTTGGTGCCCGTGATGTTGCCGACCGCCAGCGCGCCGTTGTCATCGAGCGCCGCGACCACACCCACCGCCAGCTCGGGCATGCTCGTGCCGATCGACACCACGGTCAGACCGACGACGATCGGGCTGATGCCGAAGCGCGCGGCGACTCGCGCGCCTCCGCGCACCATCACCTCAGCGCCGACGACCAGCGCGGCCAACCCCGCAAGGAACCATGCCGCGTTCGCCACCACCCGTCGAGTGTGGGCTTCTATCACGCGGAATGGACGCGAACCGTGCCGGTAACCCACGTTCGGCGCATTGACCAGCCAACGAAAAAGCCCCCGCGCGAGGCGGGGGCAATTCCGTATTGCTTACCGGTAGTCGCTGTAGCCGTAGTCGTCCAGCGGCACCGCGGCACCGGTGGCCTGGCCGAAGTCGGGGCTGTAGTACTGATCCTCGTAGGACGGGATCGTGTACGCCGCGGCCCGCGCCTCTTCGGTCGGCTGCACCTGGATGTTGCGGTACCGGTTGATACCGGTACCGGCCGGGATCAGCTTGCCGATGATCACGTTCTCCTTCAGACCCATCAGCTTGTCGCTGCGGCAGTTGATCGCCGCATCGGTCAGCACGCGAGTGGTCTCCTGGAACGACGCCGCCGACAGCCACGAATCGGTGGCCAACGACGCCTTCGTGATACCCATCAGCACCGGGCGACCCGCCGCGGGCTCGCCGCCCTCGGCAACCACCCGACGGTTCTCCGACTCGAACTCCGAGCGCTCGGTCAGCGATCCGGGCAGGAACTCCGTCGAACCCGAATCGATGATCGTGACGCGACGCAGCATCTGCCGGACGATCACCTCGATGTGCTTGTCGTGGATCGACACACCCTGAGCGCGGTAGACCTCCTGGACCTCCTTGACGAGGTGGATCTGCACCTCGCGGGGGCCCTGGACACGCAGCACCTCGTGCGGGTCGGCGGAGCCTTCCATCAGCTGCTGGCCAACCTCGACGTGGTCGCCGTCCGACAGCAGCCGCTCGGTGCCGTCCTCGTGCTTGAACACCTTCAGGCGCTGACGACGAGACAGCTTGTCGTACACCACTTCTTCGCCACCATCGTCAGGGACGATGGTGATCTTGTAGAAGCGCTCACCCTCTTCGAGGCGCACCCGGCCGCTGACGTCGGCGATCGGCGCCTTGTCACGCGGCACGCGGGCCTCGAACAGTTCCTGCACGCGAGGCAGACCACCGACGATGTCGCCACCGCCGGTGACGCCACCCTGGTGGAACGTACGCATGGTCAGCTGTGTGCCGGGCTCACCGATGGACTGCGCGGCGACGATGCCGACCGCCTCGCCGATGTCGACGAGCTTGCCCGTCGCCATCGAACGGCCGTAGCACATCGCGCACACGCCGGTACCGGTGGTGCAGGTCAGCACGGAGCGGACCTTCACCTCGGTGATGCCCGCCGCGAGCAGCGCCTCGATCGCCGGGTCGCCAAGGTCGTGGCCGCGCTCGACGACCACGTTGCCCTTCGCGTCCAGCGCGTCGGCCGCCAATGTCCGCGCGTAGGCCGAAGTCTCGATGTGCTGATCGCGCACCAGCGACTTGTCCTGCAACTCGGCCAGCGTGACGGTGATGCCGCGCTCGGTCTCGCAGTCGGTCTCGCGCACGATGACGTCCTGCGACACGTCCACCAGACGACGGGTCAGGTAACCCGAGTCGGCGGTACGAAGAGCGGTGTCGGCCAGACCCTTTCGGGCGCCGTGGGTGTTGATGAAGTACTCCAGCACCGTCAGGCCCTCACGGAACGAGGACTTGATCGGACGCGGGATGAACTCACCCTTCGGGTTGGTCACCAGACCCTTCATGCCTGCCAGCGTTCGCGTCTGGGTGAAGTTACCCGTCGCGCCGGAGTCCACGATCGTGATGATCGGGTTGTCTGCCGGGTAGTGCGACCGCAGCGCGTCACCGACCTCTTCGGTGGCCTTCTGCCAGATCTTCACCAGCTCACCGTTGCGCTCCTCATGGTTGAGAGCACCACGCTGGTACTGCTTTTCGATCCGGTCCGCTTCGGCCTCGTAACGCTCGAGGATCTCCTGCTTCTCCGGCGGCACGATGACGTCGGCCATCGAGACCGTCACACCCGAACGCGTGGCCCAGTAGAAGCCGGCGTCCTTGAGCTTGTCGACGGTCTGCGCAACCACGATCATCGGGTAGCGCTCGGCCAGATCGTTGACGATCCGGGCCTGCACCTTCTTGTGCATCTGCTCGTTGACGAACGGATACCCAAGCGGCAGGAGCTCGTTGAACAGCACCCGGCCCAGCGTGGTCTCTGCAGTCCACGCGTCGCCCGGCTTCCAACCCGCATCGCCGAACAACTCGGCCTCGACGTCGGCGGGCGGACGCAGCTGAGTCAGCCGCACCCGGATCTTGGACCGCACCGACAGCGCACCACGATCCATCGCCATGATCGCCTCGGCAGGCGAGCTGTACACGCCCGTCTCCGGCCGATCCTTGGCGGCAGGCGTGTACTCGCCGGTGTCGCCCTCGATCATCGTCGTCAGGTAGTACAGGCCGGTCACCATGTCCAGACGCGGCATGGCCAGCGGGCGGCCCGACGCAGGCGACAGGATGTTGTTCGACGACAGCATCAGGATGCGAGCCTCGGCCTGCGCCTCCGCCGACAGCGGAAGGTGCACGGCCATCTGGTCACCGTCGAAGTCGGCGTTGAACGCCTCACAGACCAGCGGGTGCAGCTGAATTGCCTTGCCCTCCACCAGCTGCGGCTCGAAGGCCTGGATGCCGAGGCGGTGCAGCGTCGGTGCGCGGTTCAGCAGCACCGGGTGTTCGCCGATGACCTCTTCGAGGACGTCCCACACCTGCGGGCGCTGACGCTCGACCATCCGCTTGGCGCTCTTGATGTTCTGCGCGTGGTTGAGGTCAACCAGACGCTTCATCACGAACGGCTTGAACAGCTCGAGTGCCATCAGCTTCGGCAGACCGCACTGGTGCAGCTTGAGCTGCGGGCCGACCACGATGACCGAACGGCCGGAGTAGTCGACGCGCTTGCCGAGCAGGTTCTGACGGAACCGGCCCTGCTTGCCCTTCAACAGATCCGACAGCGACTTCAGCGGGCGGTTGCCCGGTCCGGTGACCGGACGGCCGCGGCGGCCGTTGTCGAACAGCGCGTCCACCGACTCCTGAAGCATGCGCTTCTCGTTGTTGACGATGATCTCCGGCGCACCGAGATCGATCAGCCTCTTGAGCCGGTTGTTGCGGTTGATCACGCGGCGGTACAGGTCGTTGAGGTCGCTCGTGGCGAACCGGCCACCGTCGAGCTGCACCATCGGACGCAGCTCCGGCGGGATCACCGGAACCGCGTCAAGCACCATGCCCAGCGGCGAGTTGCTCGACTGCTGGAACGCCGCAACCACCTTGAGCCGCTTGAGAGCACGAAGTTTCTTCTGGCCCTTGCCGTTACGGATCACCTCGCGCAGGTTCTCGGCCTCGGCGTCGATGTCGAAGGTCTCGATGAGCTTCTTGATCGACTCCGCGCCCATGGCGCCCTCGAAGTACTCGCCGTAGCGGTCGACGAGCTCGCGGTAGAGCACCTCGTCGACGATGAGCTGCTTGGGAGCCAGCTTGGTGAAGGTGTTCCAGATCTCCTCGAGCCGGTCCAGCTCACGCTGGGCCCGGTCGCGGATCTGACGCATCTCACGCTCGCCGCCGTCGCGCACCTTGCGCTTGACGTCGGACTTGGCGCCCTCGTCCTCGAGCTCCTTCATATCGGCTTCGAGCTTCTGGGCCCGGGCCTCGAGGTCGGCGTCGCGCTGATCCTCGACGGCCTTGCGCTCGACGGCCATCTCGGCCTCGAGCGTGGACAGCTCGTTGTGCCGCATCTCGTCGTCCACCGCGGTGATGACGTAGGCCGCGAAGTAGATGATCTTCTCGAGATCCTTCGGCGCCAGGTCGAGCAGGTAGCCCAACCGCGACGGCACGCCCTTGAAGTACCAGATGTGCGTGACGGGCGCGGCCAGCTCGATGTGGCCCATCCGCTCACGACGCACCTTGGCGCGAGTCACCTCGACGCCGCAGCGCTCGCAGATGATGCCCTTGAAGCGGACGCGCTTGTACTTGCCGCAGTAGCACTCCCAGTCGCGAGTCGGTCCGAAGATCTTCTCGCAGAACAGGCCGTCCTTCTCCGGCTTCAATGTGCGGTAGTTGATGGTTTCCGGCTTCTTGACCTCACCGAACGACCAGTTACGGATGTCGTCGGCGGTGGCAAGACCGATCCGGAGCTCATCGAAGAAGTTGACGTCTAACACGTAACTCCCTTTCCCCTTTCGGGATTAGTAACAAATTCGAAGGACAAATCCACTACGCAAGATCTTCCACGGAGGCAGATTCGTTGCGCGACAAGTTGATTCCCAAGTTCGCCGCAGCGCGCTCCAGGTCCTCGTCGTCACCGTCACGCATCTCGATCGCCGCGCCGTCGCTGGACAGCACCTCGACGTTCAGGCACAGCGACTGCAACTCCTTGAGCAGCACCTTGAACGACTCCGGAATGCCCGGCTCGGGGATGTTCTCGCCCTTGACGATCGCCTCGTACACCTTGACCCGACCGACGGTGTCGTCGGACTTGATGGTCAACAGCTCCTGCAGCGTGTACGCCGCGCCGTAGGCCTGCATGGCCCAGCACTCCATCTCACCGAACCGCTGGCCACCGAACTGCGCCTTACCGCCCAGCGGCTGCTGGGTGATCATCGAGTACGGACCAGTGGAACGGGCGTGGATCTTGTCGTCCACCAGGTGGTGCAGCTTGAGGATGTACATGTAGCCGACCGTCACCGGATACGGGAACGGCTCGCCACTGCGACCGTCGAACAGCTTCGCCTTACCGTCCTCGTCGACCAACTGCTCGCCGTCGCGGCTTGGCAGCGTCGACGCCAACAGACCCTGAAGCTCGGCCTCGCGGGCACCGTCGAACACCGGCGTCGAGACGATGCTGTTCGGTTCGACCTCCAGCATGTCCTCGGGCAGGTTGGCCGCCCAGTCCGGGGAACCCTCGATCTTCCAGCCGGCCTTCGCCGCCCAGCCGAGGTGGGTCTCCAGGATCTGGCCGATGTTCATCCGTCGCGGCACACCGTGCGTGTTCAGGATGATGTCGACCGGCGTGCCGTCCGGCAGGAACGGCATGTCCTCGACGGGCAGGATCTTGCCGATGACGCCCTTGTTGCCGTGGCGTCCGGCCAGCTTGTCGCCGTCGGAGATCTTGCGCTTCTGCGCGACGTACACGCGGACCAACTCGTTGACGCCGGCGGGCAGCTCGTCGTCGTCCTCGCGGGAGAACACCCGGATGCCGATGACCTTGCCGGACTCACCGTGCGGCACCTTCAGCGACGTGTCGCGGACCTCGCGCGCCTTCTCACCGAAGATCGCGCGGAGCAGCCGCTCCTCCGGGGTCAGCTCGGTCTCACCCTTCGGGGTGACCTTGCCGACCAGGATGTCGCCGTCGCGGACCTCGGCGCCGATGCGGACGATGCCGCGCTCGTCGAGGTCGGCCAGCACCTCATCGGAGACGTTCGGGATGTCCCGGGTGATCTCCTCGGCGCCCAGCTTGGTGTCGCGGGCATCGATCTCGTGCTCCTCGATGTGAATCGAGGTGAGCACGTCCTCTTCTACCAGGCGGTTGGAGAGGATGATCGCGTCCTCGTAGTTGTGTCCTTCCCACGGCATGATCGCCACGAGCAGGTTCTTGCCAAGCGCCATCTCACCGTTCTCGGTGCACGGCCCGTCGGCGATGACCTGACCCGCCTCGACACGCTGCCCGGCGTCCACAATCGGACGCTGGTTGGCGCAGGTGCCGTGGTTGGACCGGGCGAACTTGCGCATCCGGTAGGTGTGCCGGGTGCCGTCGTCGGCCATCACGGTGATGTAGTCGGCCGAGACCTCCTCGATGACGCCCGCCTTGTCGGCGACGACAACGTCACCCGCGTCGATCGCGGCGCGCAACTCCATACCGGTGCCGACCAGCGGAGCCTCGCTGCGCACCAGCGGAACCGCCTGGCGCTGCATGTTGGCACCCATCAGGGCACGGTTGGCGTCGTCGTGCTCGAGGAACGGGATCATCGCCGTCGCGACCGACACCATCTGGCGCGGTGAGACGTCCATGTAGTCGACCTCGGTCGCCGAGACGAACTCGACCTCGCCGCCCTTACGACGGACCAACACCCGCTCCTCGACGAAGCGGCCGTTCTCGTCGATCGGCGAGTTGGCCTGCGCCACGACGTGGCGGTCCTCCTCGTCGGCGGTCAGGTAGTCGATCTGGTCGGTGATCACACCGTCGACGACCTTGCGGTACGGCGTCTCGATGAACCCGAACGGGTTGACCCGCGCGTAGGTCGCCAACGAACCGATCAGGCCGATGTTCGGGCCTTCCGGCGTCTCGATCGGGCACATCCGGCCGTAGTGGCTGGAGTGCACGTCGCGGACCTCGAGGCCGGCGCGTTCACGGGACAGACCGCCGGGGCCCAGCGCCGACAGACGACGCTTGTGGGTCAGGCCCGACAGCGGGTTGTTCTGGTCCATGAACTGGCTCAGCTGGCTGGTGCCGAAGAACTCCTTGATCGCCGCCACGACGGGACGGATGTTGATCAGGGTCTGCGGCGTGATCGCCTCGACGTCCTGAGTGGTCATGCGCTCGCGCACGACGCGCTCCATGCGGGACAGGCCGACCCGGATCTGGTTCTGGATCAGCTCGCCGACGGTACGCAGACGACGGTTGCCGAAGTGGTCGATGTCGTCGGTCTCCACCGGGACCTCGACACCGCCGGGGACGGTCATCGTGGTCTGGCCCTCGTGCAGGCGCACCAGGTACTCGATGGTGGCGACGACATCCTCTTCGGTGAGCGTCGAGCTGGTGATCGGCTCACCCGCATGCAGGCCGAGCTTCTTGTTGACCTTGTAGCGGCCCACCCGGGCCAGGTCGTAGCGCTTCTCCTTGAAGAACAGGTTCTCCAGCAGGGTCTGCGCGGACTCCTTGGTGGGCGGTTCACCCGGCCGCAGCTTGCGGTAGATGTCCAGCAGCGCCTCGTCGGTGCCTGCGGTGTTGTCCTTCTCCAGCGTCCCCATCATGATCTCGGAGAAGCCGAAGCGCTCGACGATCTGCTCGTTGGTCCAGCCGAGCGCCTTCAGCAGCACGGTGACCGGCTGACGGCGCTTACGGTCGATGCGGACGCCGACGGTGTCGCGCTTGTCGACGTCGAACTCCAGCCACGCACCGCGGCCGGGGATCACCTTGACGCTGTGCAGCGTCTTCTCGGTGGACTTGTCGATGGTCTCGTCGAAGTACACACCCGGCGAGCGGACCAGCTGGCTCACCACGACACGCTCGGTGCCGTTGATGATGAACGTGCCCTTCTCGGTCATCATCGGGAAGTCGCCCATGAAGACCGTCTGGCTCTTGATCTCACCGGTGTTGTTGTTGATGAACTCGGCCGTGACGAACAGCGGAGCCGCGTACGTCATGTCCTTGTCTTTGCACTCGTCGACCGGAGCCTTCACCTCGTCGAAGCGCGGGTCTGAGAACGACAACGACATCGAGCCGGAGAAGTCCTCGATCGGCGACAACTCGGCCAGCACCTCTTCGAGGCCGCCGACGGGACTGACGTCGCCGCGGGCCTTGGCCTTCTCGCGCCACGAGTCTGAGCCGACCAGCCAGTCGAACGACTCGGTCTGGATGTCAAGCAGCCCCGGAACCTCGAGAGGCTCACGAAGCTTGGCGAAAGAAACTCGGTTGGGTGCTCCGGGAACGGAGTTATTGGGATTAGCTACTGCTGACTTGATCTGGCGGGACCCTGCCAAGATGCATCCTTCCAGCACCTCATGCGACGGTTTCGGTGCCAGGCTTTGCCCTATCCGAATAGTCGCTATCTGCGTCGGTTTGGCTGGCCTCTCTCGACCACAAACTCCCCGAACGCACGGCACGCGACTAGGTCACTGAGCGGGGCTCAGGCCAGGACATCGGTGTCAGGTGCGGGTTTAGGTGGGCAGGATGCAGCCAGCGCAACGTCCAACAGTACCGCAGGACGGCGTATTCCTCAACCACTGCATGCAGGACTCACCGGGCGCTGGCTGGCGACTCGATCACTAACCCATACACACATTGCTGCCCAACAGATTGGCTCGTTTACCCCTTTCCGTCAAGAGATAGCGCCGTGTTGCTGTGAGGTTTTACGCCAAAACCTGGGTCTGGTACGCCCCCCAGCGGTAACTCGTCATGCGGCGACCGATTCCGACGTGCAGGCGCTCGCGGCAATCGACTCCCGCACGCAGGCAGGTTCGATCGTGAAGTAACCGGTGCCCAGCGACACCAGCGACTGCAACGGATTGAGGATGAAGGGCTTGGTCAACGAGTTGGGCAGCGGCATTGCGGTGGCCACGCCGGACGGGGTGTCGATCGTGAACGGGTCGGTGATCGGGTCCCGCTGGATGCCGTCGAACATCTCGTTGGCCCAGTCGATCATCAGCATCTGCGCCGCGTCGCCGTTGGCCGGTCGGACGAACCCGGCGACGAGTTCCTGGCCGAACTGGATCAGCGGGTTGCCGCCACGCATCGAATCGACGTGCGATCCGCCGACCAGGGTGACGCCGATGAACTTCCCCGGCCGCGCCGCGAGCAGCGCGTCGGTGCCGACGCCGAACTGGTTCCAGAAGTACCGCGGCGCCGCCAGGTTGTAGATCGGGATGCTGTCGTCGACGTCCCCGATCTTCTCCGCGGCCTTGGGGTCGAACGGGACACCGTCGAGCATGATGACCCCGGCGAGCTTCTGCTCGGAAGGCTTGCCCGCCATCGCGCCCGCGATACCGATCACTGCGCCGCCGCCCAGCGAGTGTCCGATCAGCACGACGCGGTCCGGGATCGCGCCCGCGTAACCGGCAGCCGCGGCGCTGTCGGCGAGCGCGGTGTTGCCGTCGTCGAACAGTCGCGCCATCGACTCGTGCATCGCGCTGCCGCCGAGCCAGCACGCATCGGCCGCCAGGAAGTTCGACGTGATCGACGGCGCGACGACGATGCTGTGGGTCTGCTCGGCGAGCGCCGCCGCGGTGTAGCTGTACCAGGGGCCACGGGCCAGGAACCCGTGCTGGAGGTAGATCAGCCGGTCCGGTGCAGGCGCGCCCTCGGCTGTCTTCGGGACGTACCAGTCGGCCTGCACGTCGACGCCGTCGCCGGGGTTGCAGCCGCAGTCGAGGTGCAGTGTCGACGTGCGGACGGTGACGGTGCTGCCCGGCGGCAGAATCGGCGGGCCGCCCAAAATCTGGGTGGCCAGGCCGTAGATGCTGAACACGATGGTGCCGATCGCACTGAGCAGCCCGGACAGCGGAGAGGCTTTCGCTGTCGACGTGATCTCAGCCGCGGCAGGAGTCGCGAACGCCACCGCGGCCGATTCGACGGGTTTGGCCTTCGTCGCGGTGCGGGTCAGCGGTATGGCGGCCGTCGAGACCTCGGCGACCGGTGCGTCGGCCGTGGCCGGTTTTACAGGTTCGGGTTTTTCGGCTTCGGGCTCCGCCTGCTCGGCCGACGGCGCGGCGGCCGGCTTTTCGGCTACCGCGGCGGATTTGGTCGGTTTCGGCAGTGCCTTCTTGGTCGCCTTGGACTTCTTGCCGGTGGTCGGCTTCTTCTCAGCTGGTTGCGCGGACGGCTCGCTGGTGGGCTCGGTCGCTTCCGACGTCTCGTCGTCCGCGGGCTTCGGTTTGGCTGCGCCGCTTTCAGTGTCCGAATCTGCTTTGTTCTCAGCGGGTTTCGCCGGTTCGGAGGACGAGGTGCCCTTGTCGTCGCTGCCGGGCGCATCGTCGGCGGCCGCCGTGCCCGCCCCGGCGAACAGTGCCGCGACGACCCCGACGCTCACCATGCTTGCGGTCAACCACATGCGGACCCGGTCTGACATCGTCGGCCTCCTGTCCCCGTCCGCGCAAAGGTAACGCGCGTTGTCAGACGGCGGGCCGGTTTGTTGCAGAAGCAACTGCGTAGCCGGCGTTATCTCATCCTCGGTCGGGTCGGGTCGGATCGGTTTATGCTCAGGTCACCGGCCATGACGACGTCGTGGCGGCGCCGATACCGGGACGACCGATGGTCACGAACGACCCACTGCCAACACAGGGGGATGTGCACGCCGGGGTGCCGGCGGAATTGATGGCTGCCGGTTTCTCCGATCCCGTGGAGATCGGCCGCGGCGGCTTCGGTGTCGTCTATCGCTGCAGTCAGCCCGAACTGGATCGCGTCGTCGCGGTGAAGGTGCTGACCGCGGATCTGGAGCGCGACAACCTGGAGCGGTTCATGCGCGAACAGGTCGCGATGGGCAAGCTGTCCGGGCACCCGCACATCGTGACCATCTTTCAGGTCGGCACGACCGCCACCGGCAGGCCGTACATCGTGATGCAGTACCACCCGCACGGTTCGCTGGAGGGCAAGATCCACGACAACGGGCCGCTCGGGTGGGCCGACGCGCTGCACCTCGGCGTCAAGGTCGCGGGCGCGTTGGAAACCGCTCACCGACGCGAAACCCTGCACCGCGACGTCAAACCCGCGAACATCCTGCTGACCGAGTACGGCGAACCGGCGTTGACGGATTTCGGAATCGCCCGCATCGTCGGCGGATTCGAGACGGGCGACGGTGCGGTGATGGGTTCGCCTGCCTACACCGCACCGGAGGTGCTGCTCGGGGAGCAACCGGACGCGACGTCGGATGTCTACAGTCTGGCGGCGACGTTGTTCTGCGCGGGCACGGGCCACGCGGTGTTCGAACGTCGCAAGGGCGAGCAGATGGTCGCGCAGTTCCTACGGATCACCAGGCACCCGATGCCCAGCCTGCGCGACTCCGGCCTGCCCACCGACGTGTGCGCGGTGATCGAGCAGGCCATGTCGCGCAACATCGAGGATCGGCCGCCGACGGCCGAGGCGTTCGGCGAACAGTTGCGCGAGGTGCAGCGGATGCACGGCCTGCCCGTCGACGACATGCCGGTGCCGACGCCCGCCCCGATCATCCGCTACAACCCGGCGCGTTCGACGGGCACGCCGAGCTACCCGGCGCGCGTACTGACCCCACCCGCGCCTGCCACCCGGTTCCAGCTGCCGGTGTCGACGAAGGAGTTGGTCCATCGCGCCCGGCTGATCGAGGCGTTGCGGGCCGGGCGACACAAGAAGCTCACCGTGATTCACGGCCCGACCGGCTTCGGGAAGAGCACGCTCGCCGCGCAGTGGGCCAAGCAGCTGACCGCCGAGGGTGTGGACGTGGCGTGGCTGACCGTCGACCACGACGACAACAACGTCGTCTGGTTCCTGTCTCATCTCATCGAGGCCATTCGCACGGTAACGCCAACGCTGGCAAGCGAATTGGGCGAGGTGCTGGAAGAGCACGGCGACGAAGCCGAAAGGTACGTGCTGACGTCGCTGATCAACGAGATCCACCAGAGTGGCGCCCGGATGACCCTGGTGATCGACGACTGGCACCGGGTCACCGACCCGGCGACCATCGGGGCGCTGCTGTACCTGCTCGTCTATGCCTCCGACGACCTGTCGGTCGTGGTGACCAGCCGCAGCCAGAGCGGTTTGCCGATGAGCAGGATGCGGATGCAGGACGAGTTGCTCGAAATCGACGCCACCGCACTGCGTTTCGACGTGGCCGAATCGGAGAACTTCCTGGTGGAGCTGGGCGGGCTGGATCTCGACCGCGCCGACGTCGAGGAGCTGACCGCGAAGACCGACGGCTGGGTCGCCGCGCTGCAACTGGCGACGCTGTCGCTGCGCGGCCGCGACGACCCGGTCCAACTGATCGGCACAATGACGGGCCGCCACCACGCGATCAGCGAGTTCCTCGCGGAGAACGTGCTGGACACCCTCGAACCGTCGATGCTCGACTTCCTGCTCGCCACCTCGATCACCGAACGGATCTGCGGCGGCCTGGCGTCGGCGTTGTCCGGTGTGCCGGACGGCCAGGCCATGCTGGAGCAGGTCGAGGAGCGCGACCTGTTCCTGCGTCGGCTCGACGATCAATGGTTTCGCTACCACCAACTGTTCGGCGACTTCCTGCGGCACCGGCTGAGCCGCGACGATCCGGCGCGGGTCACCCGGTTGCACACCGTGGCGTCGACGTGGTTCGCCGAGCACCAGATGGTCAGCGAGGCAGTCGATCACGCGTTGGCGGCCGGTGATGACGCGCGGGCGGTGCAGCTCGTCGAGAACGACGGCATCGATCTGGTGGCGAACTCGCAAATGGCGACGTTGATCGGGTTGATCGGCAAGCTGCCCGCCGCGATAGTGCGCACCGACCCGCGGCTGCAGCTGGCGCTGGCGTGGGCGAACATCGTGCTGCACCGGATCCCGGCGGCCAACCAGGCGCTGGAGCTGATGGAAGCCGGGCTGACGAAGTGTGGCTTCGGCGACGAGGAGATCGCGGATCTGCGCGCGGAAGCCGGCGTCGTACGCGGGGTCGCCGACCTGCGTTCGGACCGGCTCGCGGGTATCGACGAGCACATCGCATTGTGTCTGGCGCGCCGGGACAGCCAGCGCCCGTTCGCCGTCGGGGTGGCGGCCACCGTGTCGACCTTCGCCGCGGCGTATCACTACAACCTCGACGAGGTGAACCGGATCCAGGCGTGGGCGGCGCCGTACGCCGAACGCAAAGGCGACACCTTCAACTTGGTGCACGGCCTCTGCTACACGGGGCTCGCGCACCGATTGATGCTCGACAACCCGACCGCTGAAGCCTGCTTCCGCAAGGCGCTCAAGATCGCGAAGCGGTCAGGCGGCAGCCATTCCTACACCGCCAGGTTGGCGAGCTCGGCGCTGGGCGAATTGCTTTACGAGCGAGGCGATCTCGAGGAGGCCGACCGCCTCCTGGAAGAGGGCTACAAGCTCGGTCCCGAGGGTGGCTCGGTCGACTTCAAGATCGCGCGCTACGTGATCGCCGCCAGGATCAAGGCGCTGCAGGGCGACCGGCATGCGGCGTCGCAACGCCTCGACGAGGCCATCCGCATCGGCCGCACCCTTTCGCTGCCCCGGTTGCGCGCGATGGCCGAACACGAGCGCACCCGCCTCGGGCTGGTGTCGCTTCCGGATGCCGCCCCGTGGCCCGCGACCTCCTACGAACACCGCAGGCAACCGGTCGATGCGATCGACGAGATCACCGTCCAGTTCGAGGAGGCGTCGGCGATCCGGGTGTTGATGGCCGCCGACGATCAGGACTCGAAGGAGCGGGCCTGCCGGTGGGCGCAGGAGTGGGTCGACCGGACGTCGTCACCCAACCGGCCGCAGGCGCTGCTGCGCGCGCGTCGCCTGCTCGGTGCGGCCTTGTCCGCGGCGGGCCACGTCGACGAAGCCAAGGTCGTCATCGCTGCCGTCGCCGCCCAGTGCGCCCAGTTGCAGATGCTGCGCTACCTCGTCGACGGCGGCCCGTACGTCGCCACGGTGCTGACCGAACTGCAAGCCGACCAACGCTCCGGTTGGTGGCGCACCGAATGGCAGGAGGTGCCGCAGGAATTCCTTGATCGTGCGGTGGAAGCCGCTGTCGCACAACGAATTTGACGGCTACTGTGCGAGGTAGCCACCGTCGACCGGCAGCACGGCGCCGGTGATGAAGGAGGCGTCGGCGGAGGCGAGGAAGACGACGGCGTTGGCGACCTCGGCCGGTTCGCCGATGCGGCCCATCGGATGCATCCGCTCGATCTGCGCGAGATAGTCAGCGCCGCCCGGTTCGTCGCGGAGTTGCCTGACGCGCTCGGTGCGGATCGTGCCAGGGGCAACGGCATTGACCCGGATGCCGCGGTCGGCCCATTCGACGGCCAGATGCTTGGTCAGCCCCGTGGCGACGAACTTCGCAGGCCCGTAGGCGGCCTGCCGCTTCTGCCCGGCCACACCGGAGATCGACGACAGGCAGACGATGGCGCCACCGCCGGCCGCCGCCATCGCCTCGATCGCGAACTTGCAGGTGAGGAACATGCCGCGGCCGTCGACGGCCATCACGTTGTCCCAGTCGGCAGTCGTCATCTCCGACGCGTCGCCAAGCGGGATGACGCCTGCGTTGGCGACCAACACGTCGAGGCGACCGAATCGATCGACCGCCGCGGCGATCATCCGACGCGCGTCCGCCTCGACCGAGACGTCGCCGACGACCGTCTCGACTTGTGCGTCGCGGGCACGTAATTCGTCGCCCAGGCCGAGCAGAGGCTGCTCCTGCACATCGGTCAGGACCAGCCGTGCGCCCTCCCTAGCGAAGGCCTCGGCGGTCGCCCTGCCGATGCCCAACGCAGCGCCGGTGATCACGGTCGACTTACCGTCAAGGCGTCCGGCGGCCACGGCTACGCGCGATCGACCCGTACGGGCACGCCGGTCAACCGGGCCATCCCCGCCAGCTTCTCCAGATCCTCCGGCGCACTCGACATCAGCCGGTTGACGTTGGCGCCGCCCGCCGCGTTGGCGACGCGCCAACCGCCGGTGCCTTTGTGGCCCCAGCCGTGCGGCACCGCGACGACGCCCGCGACGATGTCCTTGGTGACCACGACGGGCAGTTCGATCTCACCGTGCGGCGAGGCGATCCGCACCCTGTCACCGTCGACGATGTCGGCCGCGGCGGCATCGTCGACGTGCATGCGCGCGGCTTGGATGCGCTCGCCACGCATCAACAGCGGCGCATTGTGCATCCACGTGTTCTCCGAACGTGTTTCGCGCATGCCGATCAGCCGCATGGGATAGCCGTCGGGAACCTGCCTGCTTGTCAGCGCCGCGACCTCGGCCGCGATCTCGTCGTGGCGCAGCCGCATCTTCGCGCCGCGATACACGACGACCTTGCGCAGCACACCGTCGCGCAGGTTGCGCGCCAGCACCTTGCCGTGCGGATGCTCGGCCGTCAGCCGGGAGAAGGTGAGCCCGCCGCGGCGCAACCCGAACAGGTCGCCGCCCTCGCTCAACCGGATCACCGCGTCCACCAGTACCCGCGGCGTCAGCCGAACACCGAACAGCCCGAACATCTTTCGGGCGACCGCCAACGCGGCCAGTCCCGGCGTGCGGCGCCACATCCGGCGGCTCAGGTCGTCGATCACCTGCCATTCGGCGCGGGCCTGCCCGGCAGGCGCGACGACGGCCTCGGTGGCCTGGCGGAACGGGGTGAGCTGCAACGTCTGGAACGGCAGCGGGAAGTCATCGCGTTCGTACATGGTCGCGGCGGGTAGCACGTAATCGCAGTGCGCCAGCGTCTCGTTGACGTAGAGGTCGATGCCGACCATCAACTCGAGGGAATCCAGCGCTGTCTCCAGTTCATCGCCGTTGGGCACCGACAGCACCGGGTTGCCCGCGCTGACGAACAACGCCCGCACCTGGCCGCGGCCGGGTGTGGTGATCTCCTTGGCCATCACACCTGCGGGCTCGGACAGCAGCACCGACGGGAAGCCGCCGATCCGGGACCGTCTGCGGGTGTAGGTGGTTCGCAGCAGCGCGCCGAGGGCCTTCATCGCCCAACGCTCCCCCGGCATGCCGAAGGTGCCGAACATGCTGCCGCCTGGCCGGTCGAGGTTGCCCGCGACCAGGTTCACTGCGTCGAGCAAATACGTTGTCAGCGTGCCGTTTTCGCCGGTGCTGGTGCCGACGCGGCCGTACACCGCCGCCCGCGGGGTGCGGCCCAGGTCGCGGGCCAGTGCGCGCACGGTGTCGGGGTCGATGCCGGTGCGCGATTCGGTGGCCTCCGGACTGAACGGCGCGGCCAACTGCTCGAGCCACGCCACCCCGTCGGCCTGGCGGCCCAGAGTCGCGCGGTCGGCGAGGTTCTCGCCGAACAGCACATGCAACAGCGACAGCAGCAGGAAGGCGTCCCCGTCGGGAATGATGCCCAGCCATTCGAACTGCGCGGCGGTCTCGGTCTTGCGCGGATCGACGACGACCACCCGGCCGCCGCGCTTGACGATGTCGTGCATCCGGTCCTTGATCCGTGGCACGGTCAGCACGCTGCCGTGCGACACCACCGGGTTCGCGCCGATGACGACGAGCAGATCAGTGCGAAGGACGTCGGGCACCGGCAGCGCCAGCGGCGAGCCGTACAGCAGCTGGCTGGCGACGAAGCGGTTGTTGACGTCCTGGGAGCCTGCGGTGAACACGTGCATGTGCGGCCCGAGGCCGAGCATGAAGGTGTTCAGGCCCAGGGTGTGTGAATAGCTGAACGCACCGGGATTGCCGTAGTACCAGCCGACACCGCCTGCGCCGTGCCTGCGGTGGATGTCGGTCAGCCTGGCGGCGATGTCGGTCATCGCCTCGTCCCAGCCGACCGGTTCGAAGCCATTGGGCCCGCGGCGCAGCGGCGTCGTGACGCGGTCGGGGTCGCTGACCACCTCGGTGAACGCGATGCCCTTCTGGCAGGCGAAACCGGCGGACAGCGGATGGTCCTTGTCGGGGCGCAGCGACACCAGCCGACCGTCGTCGACGGTCGCGACCATGCCGCACAGCGGCTCGCAGATACGGCAGAACGTGATCTTTTGCTCTGCCGTCAACGGCTACCTCTCGACTCGAGGGATCGCCCCGGTCGGGGCGTCGTCGTCGATGTTGCGGTGCCGCGCGGTCGCTTCATTACCGAACTCCGACGCCGAGTACTGGTGGGTGCCCTCGAGGTCGTCGCGGATCGCCGCCTGTGCCTTGGGCGGCAGCGTGTGCATCAGCTCGCGCACCCGTGCCTGACGACGACCAACGGCCTGGCGTTCGGGCATACCGGGTGTCGCCTGAATCTGCGGCGGCACACCCTCGATCTCCTCGACACCGCCGTCGTGATGACCAGCGTCGACCATGGCCTGCTCTTCAGCCATCGTCGATTCGTCCTTCTCTTCACTCATCCCGATCGGCCCAATCCGGCGGCCGTTGAGGAACTGGCGGACGACGGGCTCGTCACTGGTCAACAGCACCTCACGCGGACCGAACATGACCAGGTGCTTACGGAACAACATGCCCATGTTGTCGGGCACCGTGCGGGCGATGTTGATGTTGTGCGTGACGATCAGGATCGTGCAGTCGATCTGGGCGTTGATGTCGATCAGCAACTGCGACAGATACGCGGTACGCACCGGGTCCAAACCGGAGTCCGGCTCGTCGCACAGGATGATCTGCGGATCGAGCACCAGCGAGCGGGCCAGACCGGCGCGCTTGCGCATACCACCGGAGATCTCGCCGGGGAACTTGTTCTCGTCACCACCCAAGCCGACGAGTTCCAGCTTCTCCATGACGATGTTGCGGATCTCGCTTTCCTTCTTCTTGGTGTGCTCACGCAAGGGGAAAGCAGTGTTGTCATACAGGCTCATCGAGCCGAACAGCGCGCCGTCCTGGAACATCACGCCGAACAGCGTGCGGATCTCGTAGAGCTCCTTGGCCGAGCACTCGATGATGTTGGTGCCGTCGACGATGATCTTGCCGCGCTCCGGGCGCAACAGGCCGATCAGGGACTTCAGAAAGACCGACTTGCCGGTACCCGACGGGCCCAACAGGACGCTGACCTCACCGGCCGGGATCTCCATGGTGACGTCTTCCCAAATTCGCTGGGCCCCGAAGGACTTGGTCAGTCCCTCAACTTGAATTCCGATGCCCACGCGCGATCCTTCCGCCAAGTATTACGCTGCCCGCCACATGCCCTCCCGCCTGTGGCTTGAGTCACTGTAGCTTACGCCTTCTGACCACGACACACGTCTGCCGTCACATTGTGATGGTCTCTAGATGAACCGTAACCACCCCGCATAGACGAATGTGAGGCGGACCTGTTTGCCAGATCCGCCCCACACCCTAAGGGTTTTTGTCGGCTCAGCCGACGTAAGGGTTTGCCCTTACTTGACGGTGACCGTCGCGCCTGCGGCCTCGAGCTTGGCCTTGGCCTCCTCGGCAGCCTCCTTGGCGACCTTCTCGAGCAGCGGCTTGGGAGCGCTGTCGACCAGGTCCTTGGCCTCCTTGAGGCCCAGGCCGGAGACGATCTCGCGGACGACCTTGATGACGCCGATCTTCTTGTCGCCGGCACCCTCGAGGATGACGTCGAACTCCGACTGCTCCTCGGCGGCCTCGGCGGCGGCCCCACCTGCGGCGGGAGCGGCAGCCGCAACGGCGACCGGGGCGGCGGCGGTGACCTCGAAGGTCTCCTCGAACTTCTTGACGAACTCAGAGAGCTCGAGCAGCGTCAATTCCTTGAACGCGTCGAGCAGGTCATCGGTGGACAGCTTGGCCATGATTGGTCCTTCCTTACTTACTTACGTGCTGGGTTGGTGGTCGGGTTATTCGGCAGCGTCGTCGGACGGCGCCGGGCTCTCGGATGCGGCCTCGGCGGGTGCCTCGGCGGCTTTCTTCTCTTGCAGTGCCGCGAACAGCCGGGCTGCCTGCGCCTGCTGGGCTGTGAACAGGCCAGCAGCCTTGGACAGGTTCGCCTTCATCGCGCCGGCCAGCTTGGCCAGCAGCACCTCACGCGACTCCAGATCGGCGATCCGCTCGACCTCGGAGACGCTCAGGGCGCGGCCGTCCATGTAGCCGCCCTTGATGACCAGCGCCTTGTTGTCCTTGGCGAAGGTCTTCAGCGCCTTGGCGGCGTCGACGGCCTCACCCTTGACGAACGCGATCGCCGTCGGGCCGACGAACAAGTCGTCGAGCCCGTCGATGCCCGCCTCCGCCGCGGCACGCTTGACCAGCGTGTTCTTGGCGACCGTGTAGGTGGCGGAATCACCGAGCGAGCGGCGCAGGTCTTTGAGGTTGGCGACGGTCAGCCCGCGGTACTCGGTGACCAGGGTGGCCGTCGAATCCTTGAACTGCTCGGCGATGTCGGCGACCGCGGTGGCCTTGTCAGCCTTGGCCATGCATTGCCTCCTCGTGTTGGTATCGGGTTGTCCCGCCTACAACCGAAGGTGGCCGGAAATGACGAACGCCCCGACGCAGACAGGTCGGGGCGCGCAGAAACAGCTACTAGCCTCGTCCTCCTGCGTGGGCCGCCGGGTATCTGATGAGCCGCTTGCGCGAAGAACAACAGATACGTCCGGACCTTCAACCGATAACTCGGTGACCGACGGTCTTTGGTGGAACCGGTCAAGAATAGCGGACCACGTCGCGATCAGCCAAAACAGCGCCTCCCTGGCCGCTCTTCACCCGCGAGTGACCGTGTCTGCACAGCGACACGCCGCGAAAATGCGGCATTTTGCGGTCGCTCACGAGTCTCTGGGGCCGCTGACAGACGTTTGTGAAAACGCAAATGTTTTGGTGTCATGAGGCTGTGAGGGCGCGACGGGTCGTCACGCGGTGGCTGGCCGCCAGCCCCGCGACCCGCGTCGGCGTCCCCATCGCGGCGGTACTGCTGGGTGTCTCCGGTTTCTTCGGTGGACTCGACCACGTGCCGCTGGCCGACCGGGTCGACGACGTCGAGCCCGGCACCGAAATCACCGCGCAGCCGTTCAAGCTGACCGTCAAGCGGGCCGTCGCAGTCGACGAGATCGAGGGTGTGGCCGAACCGCTCACCGCAGGCAATCACTTGATGGTCTTGCTCCTCGACGCCGAGAACCTCAGCGACCAGTCCGTCGGCGCCTACTACCTGGCGCCGGTGCCGCGCGCGAAGTCGTACCTGAACCGGAATCTGGTGGCGCTCGACGACGCCCTGGCGCCCGCGACACCGTCGGTGTATGACGCCGACTCGAACGTCGCCGTCTCGACGCTCAGCCCGGGGCTGAGCTATCACCTTGCGGCCGTATGGGAATTCAGCGGGCCGCCGCCGCGGCAGCTTCGCCTGGGCGTGGCCGAGTTGACGCTGCGCGGCGAGACCATCTCACCCGACGAACTCGCTTGGCAGGATCCCGACGAAGCCGCGACGGTGACGCTGCCCGTCGCGGATGCCACCGAGGAAACGTCGTGAGCTGGCCGCTTCGGATCGGCACCGGCGTCGCTGTGCTGGCCGTGCTCGCAGCCGGGCAGGCGATCGACTCCGCACTGCCCATCGACCGCACCGACACGAGGCCGTTCGAGCACTCCGCCGGGGTCGGCGACCGGGTGCACATGGTCTACGCCGACGTCACCGTCGACGGCGTGCATGCCGCAAAGTCGTTGGACACGCCGCGGGGCAAGGTGGGCACACCGGGCCGGTGGCTGATCGTCGACGCCACCGTGGTGGCCCGCGGCCGCCCGCTGGCCAAACCCGGGATCTCGCTCGAGGACACCCACGGCCGCACCTTCCTGATCGACCCGAGGTCGGGCTACGGCTGGGAGTCGGCGCCGACCGGGGTGCCGTGGCGGGTGCAGATGCCGTTCGAGGTGCCGAAAGATGGACTGCAGGGCGCGACGTTGGTGGTCGCCCGCAGCGCCGACGACCGCCGCCGCGACGACGTGGCGCGAATCGATCTCGGCATCGGAGCGGGCGACGTCGAACGCCTCTGGGACACCGTCGAGACGGTCGAGATCCGCCAGGCCGGGATGGACGCGTCGTGAGGGCTTGGCTTCGCCGCAACCGGTGGGGCCTGATCGCCCTGCCGATCACCGCCGTGCTCGCCGTCAGCGCGAATGCTCAACGGCTGCAGGATTATTGGTGGGATGCCGACCTGCGGCACGCCGCCGCCACAGGTGACCTCGACCAGTGGGTGACGTGGACCGGATCCTTCTCCGACGCCACAGGTGAGAGCACCCGGAGCTTTCGCGTCAAGGTGACCGCCACCGACCCGCCCGACCGCGGTGAGGTGGCCAAGCTCAAACTGCCGTCCGAACTCACCGGCATCCGGGTCACCATGGACTTCGAGGCGGCACCCGATCAGGTGCTGTTCGGTTGCAGGATGGCGCTGCTCGACACGGACGGCAACCGCTATCTGTACCGCCCGATCGTCAACGGCCTGAGCCAGAACATCTGGCCCTGCGTGCCGGAGGGTCATCCCGGGCCGGCGCCCTCGATAAGCGCCGGCGAACCGCGAACCGTGCTCCCCGGCGAACAGCGGCCGCCGAATTGGACCACCCAACCCGTCGTGGTGGTGCCACGCACCGCGCAGATCACACAGGTGCTGCTGTGGTGGGAAAACCCGAATTACCTTGCGGTGCAGCTGGACTGACGGCCTTCAGCATCCGATCCACACCGGCCGCCAGCAACACGGCCAACACCGTCAACATCAGCGCACCCTCGATGGCGCCTTCGATCGGCGCCCACGCCGTGTACGTGTCACTGTTGACGGGACCGGCCACCGCACGCCACACCGCGCTGACGAAGTAAGGAATCCGAAGCGCCACCAGCGAAGCCAGCCCGAACAGCAGCATCGGCACCAGACCGGCCCTGGCCATCGTGCGCAGCGCCTCGAACAGGGCGGTGAAACGTGAACTGACGTCGGCGGTTACCCCGCCGATGGTGTTCACCACCGGCTTCGGCACCCGCTTGGCCCGATCGAGCCACGGATGCTCGAAACGCGGCGGCGGGGCCAGCTTGTGACCGAGCACCACCGCGCCGACGGTGATCCACGCCAACGGCAGGATCACCACCGCGTCGATCGAATCCAGAAGTCCGACAAGCCACGTCGTGACGGCATCCACCGGGTGGGACAGCGGGCCCAACTGATCGATCACCCCGTCGTAGACGTCGGTCACCTGCGCGACGGCGACGCGGCTCTGCAGCCAGTCTTTGACCGCCGCCTTCTGCCCATCGATGTAGCCGGCGACATTCGCCGACCAGTACACCTCGACCAGCGCGCCCAGAACCGCGAACCCGAGGAATTTCCAGCGCTTTTCGACGCGACCGATCGCGAACCGCAGCACCCACGCCGCGAGCACCAGGCCGGCCACCAGGTACACACTGTTGATGAACACGCGACTGAAATCCGGGCCCGTACCCGTGCCGTAGAAGTCGATCTGATTCAGTTCGTCGACACCGGCCTCGTTGAGAAACTGCGCGACGTCCTGGCTCAACAACCCGGCGCTGACGTAGACCGCGAAGAACGGCACCACCATCGAGGTGGTGACGTCGATCAGGCGGCGTTCGCGTCCGGTCGTCGCGTCCGCAGGCGCGGTGCTGGACAGCACTCGCTCGGCATTCGGCAGGTCACGGCGCAACACCCGCAACATCACGATCATCGCGACCAGGAACCCGAGCGGGGCGAGGATCACCAACCCGTGGCCCAACCAGTTGACGTGATCGCTGACCTCGACGGCCGCCCAGAGCGCCGCGCCACGGAACGCCATACCGGCGAGCGCCAGGCTGAGCAGCACCGGCCAGTGACGACCCAGTAGCCGTCCCGCAGTGACGAACAGGTCGCCGGCGTCTCGCACGAACTCCCGCGCTGAGCTCACGTCGCCAGAGTATAGGCCAGCCGACGCCAAGATAACGTTTTGGTAACGCAATGGAATTATGGACTGGCCATCAGAACCGATGGCCGAGTTAGGTCGGTGTGGTGGTCAGGTAGCTAGCTGATCCGAGGCGTCCAGCAGCGCCGCCGCGCCGACCAGGCCCGCCTCGCCGCCGAGTTCGGCGGGCAGCACGCGCAGATCGCGGATGAAGTCGAGGCGGGCGAGGGTGGTCAACTTTTCGCGGACCGGGTCGAACAGCAACCCGCCGGACTTGGCCACCCCGCCGCCGATGACGACGAGGTCGAGGTCGCACACCGCCCCGACGGATGCGATCATCGCCGCCACCGCCGTCGCGCCGCGGCGAAAGGCGCGCAGTGCCACCGGGTCGCCCGCATTGGCGGCGTCCGCCAGTTCCTTCGCGTCAGCCTCTTCCGGTGCATCCCAACCATTTTCGCGAGCCCAGTGGGCCATCCGCGGTCCTGCGGCGATCGTCTCGACGCAGCCGCGGCCGCCGCACGAGCAGGGGCCACCGTCGGGGTCGACGACGACGTGGCCGACGTGGCCGGCGTTGCCGGTCCGCCCGTCATAGGGGGCGCCGTCGAGGACGAGGCCACCGCCGACGCCGGTGGAGACCACCATGCCGAGCAGGAACTGGGCGCCGCGGCCCGCGCCACGCCACCGCTCTCCCAGGGCCATGCACAGCCCGTCGCCGCCGAGCCTGACCGGCGCACCGGTGAGGGCCATCACCCGGTCGACGATCGGAAAGCGTTGCCACTGCGTGATATTGATGGGGCTGACGGTTCCGCTCGGCAGGTCGATCGGACCGGCCGACGAGATCCCGACGCCTCGCACGTCTCCCCTGGCCGAGGCGAGGGTTTCGGTGACCAACACCTCGACGACCGTCCACACCGCCTCGGCGTCCCCGTCCGGTGTCGGCAGCTTGGCGTGGTGCACCAGCGTCCCGTCCCCGTCGACGAGCCCGGCCGCGATCTTCGTGCCACCGATGTCGAGCACGAGTGCCAGCGTCATCAGTGCCGGTGGGTGTTGTCGGGCTGACGGGGGTCGCCGGGATGCTCGTAACCCGGTGCAAGCTCGACCAATTCGGCGCATCGCCCATCCAGCCACAACCGGAATGCGCGACGCCGGGCGGCGCCGAGCAGGTGGTCGGCGACCTCGGCGTCGCTGCTGAACCGCCGCGGGTTGTGGTCACGGTAGTCGCGCACCTGCGCCTCGGCGATGTCGACGGACGCGGTCACGTCGACGAACAACGCACGCGCCGCGGGGTGCGACAGCACGGCGGCCGCGACGCTGCCGATCTCCAGCCGTGCGGTCGTGTCCGGCAGCAACGCGTCCTCGGCGGGCGCGTCGTCGGCGGTCAGCCCACGCGCCGCCGCCTCCGCCACGGCCACCCGCTCCGTGACGAGCAGCTGAGTCAGCCAGCGGCGCAACTGTCGACCCTCACTCGTGCCGCGGCGGGGCAGCGCCGAGGCGATCCGTGACCGGCGCAGCAGGTCCTCGCGGGCGTCGACCTCGGCGATCGCCACCGGCACGCCCCCAACCGTCGCCGCGATGGATGTGCGCGATCCGTCTGCACTTCTCGCTGAACTCATCGCACCGTCACCTTCACCGCCGGCGAGTACAGCAGTGTGCCCGCGCAGCCGACCCGGATCAGCGCCCACCATTCGCCGGGTTCCAGCCCCGCCGGGGGCGCAACGTCGAAGCCGATTTCGAGCGTCCCGCGGGCGGGCAGTTCGCGGCCGATCGCTGCGGGTCCCATCCACTCCCAGGTTCCCCACGGGCTGATCAGATGCGCCTCCACCGCCAAATCGGCATAGGCGTCGGTGCCGACGGTGACCGCCAGCCGCCCGGTGTCACCCGGCGACAACTCCACCGGCTCCGGATCGCTGACCAATTTCAGCAGTTGATCGTCCGAGGCATCGACCGACACCACGCACACGTCCTCGACCAGCTGCCGCCAGGACGGGGGTATCGTCGCCGCGTCGCTGCCCGTCACGGCCAGTTCGGCACGCACGGGCAGCAATCCGCGCGGCGCATCCGGTGCCACCCTCAGCGTGAGTTCGGCGTCGAGGTGCTCCCCGGGCGGCAGCACGAACGGCAGATCGGCAGGTTCCACGCTGCATCCGGTCGGGCACAGCACCCGGACCTTGCCGTGCAGCGCCGCGTCGCTGCTGTCGCTGACCACCGTAAGGCGAAGCGGTACTGCCGAATTCGGTGACAGGTCGACGTGCTGCGGGTGCAGGTGCGCGACGGCGGGCAGACCGCCGACGGCGGCGGGGCCACGGTTGTGCAGCCAATACCTGGCGTACAGCGGCTGCGCGGCTTCCGCCTCAGGGGCAAGTTCGGCGTGGTCGGCCTCGAGCACCCGCGGCATGTTCAGCCGGGCCAGGACGGTGGCGATCTCATAGCCGTGCAGCGTCAACGAATCCGACGCCATCTCCTGCAGTCGGGGCTGCTCGAGCAGGTCGACGCGCGACGCCGCGGTGATCCGCCTCAGCCCCGAACGGACCACGACATCGGTGGTGGCTCCGCATGTTTCGACCAGCCGCAGCGCGACGCCGTCCGCGGGGTCGACATGCTGCCCGCTGCCCGCCGCCAGCGGGTTGCCCGCAGTCTTCAGCGCCCCGAGTGCCACCTTGCCCGCGGGCTCGATCTCGAGCAGCGACCCCCACGCTGGCAGACCGCCGAACGGTCGGTCGTTGTCGGCCACCGCCAGCAGCGGACGGGAGAACTCCGCGCTTCGAGCAGGAATATCGGCCTGCCGCCAATCTCCGTCACCTGAGACCACCGCGTACTCGAATGTGTGTGTCCAGTGCTGCAATTGGAAGTTCGAACCGTCTGGTGCGGTGCGCCGCGGCGGGTCGATCCAGGTGCCCGACGGCCATCCGGTACACGAGCGCATCAGCGACATGTGCAGCGTGCCGTCGGAATCGACGGCGAAGCCGGGCATACCGCGGTTGAGCACCGCGACGGTGCGATCCGCGAACCGCTCGATCGCCGATGGCGCGGTCTGGCTCACCTCGATCTCGAAGTCGGCGAGATCGTCGACGACGGCGCCGACGGCGTCCTCGAGCGCCGCGCCAGCGACGATCAGCACCGGCAGCGCACGCACTGCGCGCAGATCGGCGCTCGGCACCCACTGGTCCGCCAGCGGCGATACGGCAGGCACCCACACCCTGGCGGTGCCGCAGGTGTCGAGTTGCCGCTTCAGGTCTTCGGCATAGACCGGATCGGCGTCCGCGAGAACTGCTGCGGTGAAATCGTTTTCGTCAGGGCCGCCGAGGGTGATCCGCGCGTCCGGCAGGTTGGAGTCGACGGACAGGTCGCCGTATCGCGGCTTGTTCGCGCTGCTGCAGGTGGCGGTGACACCGGCACGGACGAGCGCGACCATGAGGCCACGCGCCAACGGCGCCGACACCGATTCCGTCGGAGCCACCACTTCGGCGACCGACACTGCACGCAGGTCCGCACCCACGCGCACACGTACGGCCGACGAAAGGCCGAACCAACCGTACGCCGGGTTGTCGAGCGTCCAGGGATGCTGCGCCGCGTCCACCGCGTCGAGCGCGCCCCGCTCATGCGTCAACCCGAATCCGCGGCCGATCACCGCGTCGCCGACCTCGCTGACCGGCAGCGCGCCAGGCACAGGGCACGGCCACCGCAGCCGCAGCAGCTTGTCGGCGCCGGTGAACTCGTCGACGGTGGTGCGACAGTCCACCCGGGCCACGCCCCGCCACAGCGTCACGGTTTGCTTGTAGCGCAGCAGATCTCCGATGCGACCATGGATCACCAGCCGCTCGCCGAGCGGCCCGCGGTAGGCCTGCACCGAGGCCGGGTCGGCCGACGACGCGACGACCGGTCCTTTGGGAAGTAGGTGCCAGGGCCCCTCCCCCGCCTCCGGGTGCGCGGGATACTCGTCGTACACGGCAAGTTCGTTGCCGACTCGTCCGTCGGCGATCAGTTCGCGACCGGAGTCGACCTCGACGACAGAGCTGACCCCGCCGCCGCGGGCTGGATCCACGGTCAGCCGGTAGGCCTCGTTGCCAATGCTGGTGCCTGCCAACGGTTCCCAGCCCGAGGACCCGCCACCCGAGGCCAGCCGATAGGACTGCCAGCCGACCGACGGCACGTCGCGGGCCAGCCAGCTCACCGACCGGCCGCCGTGTTCGACCTGCACGGGTAACTCGGTGCCGTCGGCGTCCAGCACTCGAACACCCTCGGCCAGCGCGCGGGGCAGCCGAGCGGTCACCACATCGGAGCGCTTGTGCGCCAACGGGTTCCACACCACCACCGGCGCGTCGATAGCCGCGGACAGCAGCCGCAGCGCGTTGTCCCGCGCGGTAACGCCGAGCTGCCACGCGTCGCGCCATCCGGTGAGCAGGTCCAGGTACACCTGATCGGATTCCGATCCGGTGATCGCGTCGTGGTGCGCGCCGTAGGCCAACTGCACCCATGCCTTGGCCATCGCCGCCTGCGGATACGTCGCCCCGCCGAGCAGGCCGGCGAACACCGAGAACCGTTCGGCATCCAGCACCGCGTCCTCGGCGGCGCGGTTGGCCTGCTTGGTGTCGATGTACGACACGTGACAGCCGGTGTAGATCGGGTTCATGTCCCTGGTCTGCGGCGACGCCGCCAGACCACGCTGCTGGAGTTCGTCGCGCACGGCGGCGAAGAACTCGCGGGGCAGCGCGCAGACGAACCGGGGCCAGGTGTAGCGGGCATTCCAGTCGCGGTGGATGTCGGTGACCCACTTGTTGGGTGGGGTGTAGTCGGTGCCGACGGGCAGTAGCACGTTGCGGGTCAGCGCGACCGTCTTCAGCGTGGCGAACAACTCGTAGGTCGCCTGCTCGGCCTCGGCGAGCGTCGCCGACGAGTCCATCCACCAGCCCGCCGAATAATGCGCGGGCATGTAATGCGTCAACAGGCCGCGCCCGGACGGCGCGATCCATTCGAACTCGCTGGAGAACTGCATGCGCCGGGGGTCGCCACCACCGGCGACCGGGCCCCACTGATGGTGCGGGCCGCGGGCCCACGAACTGGATGTCAGCCCGGCGTCGGCGGCCATCCCCGGGAACTGCGGGTCGTGGCCGAAGACGTCCAGCTGCCATGCGGTGGCCGGGTCGGCGCCCATGATGTCGCGTTGAAAGCCCGTGCCGTGCACGAAGTTTCGGATGGTGGTCTCGGCGCTGGTGAGGTTGGTGTTCGGTTCGTTGTACGCGCCGCCCATCACCTCGATGCGGCCGTCGGCGAGAAACCGGCGCAGATCCTCGCGGTCCTCGGGGTGGGTGTCCCAGTACGGCTTGAGATAGTCGACCTCGGCCAGCACGAACTTGTACTCCAGCTCCCGGCGGGCCATCTCCAGATGCGCGCGCACCAACTCGAACCCGTTGGTCTGACGGCAGCGGCCTGGTGGATCCTCGCTCCAGACGCTGGTGTAGGCCGCCTGGGTGTTCCACCAAACCGGGTCGTAGTGGAAGTGGCTGATCATGTACAGCGTCCAGCCGGGCTCGGCGACGGTGAACACGAACGACGCGTCACCGGCGCGGGCCGGCCGCTGCTCTCCTGGCGTCGGCGAGTCGACACGGACGGGGATCTCGACGCTGCCGTCGCCGGCCGCTACTTCTACGCGACCTGTGAGACCGTCGCCCTCGACGAGGATTTCACCGCCACCGCCGGTGTACCCGACGCGCACTATCTGCAGCGGATCGTCGGCCGGACCGACGAATAGCTCCGTCGACTCCGCGGAGATGACCTGCACGCCAACAACACTACGGCGCTCAGCGGCTGTTACGGCCCTCGATGATCAGATCCTTGATCTCAGCGAGTTGCTCATCCACAGAACGGAATCCTGAACGCAGGCTCACGCCTGCGAGATGTCGACAACCAGTGCCCGATGGTCGGAAATGGGCAACCTCGGCGCCGCGCACTCCTCGACCCGCACCGACGCATCGTCGGTCAGGATGTGGTCGAGCTGATTGCACGGCCCGTCGGCAGGAAACGTCGCCGCCTCCCCCAGCGGGCGCATCCGCGTCCACCGGCGCGGCGTCGGCGGCGTCATGTTCAGGTCACCCATCAAGAACCGCGGGCCGTCAAACCCGCGCAGATCCCGGATCAGCCGCCGCAACTGCACCCGGTTCCAGCCGGGCACGAAGGACAGGTGGGTGTTCGCGACGGTCAGCGGTCCCAGCGGGGTGTCGAACCGCCCGACCATCGCCGCCCGCGGCTCCTCGTGCACGATCTGCACGCGGCGTGGGCCGGGAAGGTACATCGGGAACCGCATTGGGATCCGCGGTAGCCGCACCACCTGCCAGCTCTCGGCGAGGTAGCGGGACAGCAGCGCGATGCCGTATGCGGCGGTGCCGGGCTGCTCACGTCCGGTGGCGGCCATCCAGGTGGCGCCCGGGGTTCCGGAGATCGCCGCGACGAACCGGTGACTGACCGCGCCCATCGCCTCGGCGGCGACCGCAGTGAGGTCGGCCATGCCCGAGCGCGGTTGATCGCAGTCGACCTCCTGCAGCGCCAGGATGTCGGGGTCCAGTTCCTTGACCGCGGCCACGAGTCTGTCCAGGTGCACCGCCCCGTCGTGGACACTGCGCCCGTGCAGGATGTTGAAGGTGGCCATTCGGATCCCCATGGGTACTCCATACCCACGATGACGGATTCCGATGTGCTTGGCCGCAATGACGATTTGCGCGACGCGCTCAAGCGCGCGGCGTCGGCCCTCAAGGCGCAGGGCCCCGACTTCGCCCTCGCGGGCAGCTATGCGCTGTGGGTGCACGGGGCCCCGGAACCCGTGCACGACGTGGATTTCGTCGTCGCCGAAGACGACGCCGAAACGGCCGCCAAGACGCTGGCGGAAGCCGGCTTCCGGGTGGATCGCCCGCCCGAGGACTGGCTGTTCAAGGCCTGCGTCGACGACGTCGTCGTCGACGTGCTGCATCGGCTCAACGACGTGCCGGTCACCCCGGCCATCATCAGCGGCGCTGAGGTCATCGAGGTGCTCGCCATCGCGATGCCGGTGCTGGCGCCGACGCTGGTGGTCTCCGAGAAGCTGACCTCGCTCAACGAACACCACTGCGACTTCGCCGCGCTGCTGCCCGGCGTGCGCGCCGTCCGCGAGCAGGTGAACTGGAATCAGGTCCGCGAAAGCACCGCCGACAACGACTTCGCGGTCGCGTTCCTGGTCCTGACCGACCGGCTCGGGATCACCGCCTAGCCCGCCG
Source organism: Mycobacterium sp. 3519A (assembly GCF_900240945.1). Lineage (NCBI taxonomy): Bacteria > Bacillati > Actinomycetota > Actinomycetes > Mycobacteriales > Mycobacteriaceae > Mycobacterium > Mycobacterium sp. 3519A. The sequence goes on along the minus strand of NZ_OESG01000013.1, from coordinate 552,160 downwards.
CGCGCCGCAGTCGTTCGGCCAATGCGCCCACCGCCCTGATCACCTCCGGCGGCTCGAGCACTTCGAATTCGCAGTCCGGCAGCGCCAGGTAGAAAACCATGCGGTCGGGGTCGTCCGCACCGGCGGTCAGTATGCAGGCGTCGGGACCATCAGGTTCGATGGTCACCGACGCGGCAGAAAAGTGTTGCGCCACAACATGTTCGGGAGCCTGATAGCGCACTCGGGCGACGTAGCGGTACGGCGACGAGCTGATCGAGCGCCGCACATAGGCGGCCGCGTCGGGCGCCCCCCGCGGGGTGAACGTGGTGCCGAGCGCGTGCACGTCGGCCATCCGGTCCAGCCGCAGGCTGCGCCAGTCCTGCCGGTCGCGGTCGTAGGCCAGCAGATACCAGCGCCGGCCGGTGGTCACCAGCTGATAGGGCTCGAGGCGCCGATCGGTGGCGTTACCGCGGATGTCGACGTAGCCGCAGTTGACGTGTTCGTGATCGCGGCACGCGCGCGCCAACGTCATCAGCACGTCCGGTTCGACCGGTGAGTCCGAGTAGTTCGACGGCAGCGTGACGGTCGCCTCGTGCACGGCCGCCACCTGCGACCGCAGCCGGGCGGGCATCACCTGGTCGAGCTTGCTCAGCGCGCGCAACGCCGATTCCCCGACCCCGGCCACGCTGCCGCCCGCGGCCACGCGCAGGCACACCGCCATCGCGACCGCCTCGTCGGGGTCGAGCAGCAGCGGCGGCAGTGCCGCGCCCGCCCCGAGTTGATAGCCGCCGCCGTGCCCCTTGCTGGCGTGCACCGGATAGCCCAGGTCCCGCAGCCGCTCCACATCGCGGCGCACGCTGCGGGTGGTCACCGACAGCCGCTGGGCGAGCTCCTCGGAGGTCCATACCCGGCGCGACTGCAGCAAGCCAAGGAGCTGCAGCAGCCGGCTCGTCGTTTCGGACACCCGATCAGATTGACACAGTTATAGGACAGAAACTGTCCTATATGGATGTCACGCTGTTCCCATGAGTGACGTGACGACCCAACTGGCCGACCAACTCGACTACCACTGGACGCACCAACTGCGTCCCCGGCTCGACGGATTGACCGACGACGAGTACTTCTGGCAACCGGTCCCGGACTGCTGGACCGTGCACCCCGATGGCTCGATCGACTTCGCCTACCCCGCGCCGCAGCCCGCGCCGTTCACCACCATCGCGTGGCGGCTGGCCCACGTCATCGTCGGCGTCTTCGCGATGCGCAACCACTCGCACTTCGGCGGGCCCGCCGCCGACTACCAGTCGTGGGACTACGCCACCGATGCGCAGACGGCCCTGCAGCAACTCGATGACGCGTACAAAGGATGGATCACAGGAGTGCGGCGACTGGACGCAGCGGCTCTGGCGCGCCCGATCGGCCCTGCGGAGGGCCCATGGGCCGAGCACCCGATGGCCGAACTCGTTCTGCACATCAATCGCGAAGCCATCCACCACGGTGCCGAAATTGCTTGTATTAGAGATCTTTACGCGCACACCACCAAAAGAGAGGGAAAGTAGCCATGCCAGGAATGCCTCCGCCCGCCTCCGACGAGCGGCAGAGTTTGCTCGAGTTCCTGAAGTTCAACCAGAACGCGTTCTTCTCGGTGGCGTACGGGCTGACCGACGAGCAGGCCCGGTCGACCCCGTCGGTCAGTTCGCTGTCCATCGGCGGCCTGATCAAGCACGCCACGAGTGTGCAAAAGGGTTGGGTGCAACGGGCCGCGGCCGCGCCGGACTTCCCGCCGCGTGACGACCGTCCGATGGAGGAGATCATGGCCGAGTACGCCGACCAGTACGTGATGCACGACGACGACACCCTCACCGACCTGCTCGACGCGTTGCGGGCGCAGAACGAGGAGACGCTGCGGGTGTTCGCCGAGGCCGATCTCGACACGCCGGTGCCGGTGCCGCATGAGGTGCCGTGGTTCCCGCAGGACATCGACCACTGGTCGGTGCGCTGGGTCGCGCTGCACCTGATCGAGGAACTGACCCGGCACGCGGGGCACGCCGACATCATCCGCGAATCGATCGACCGCGCGACGATGTACGAGTTGATGGCCGCCTACGAACAGTGGCCGGAGACCGATTTCATCAAGCGCTGGCGGCCGACCGCCGACGTCACCGGTAGCTGACGGTCACCGCCTCCTGAATGCTGCTGACCGGCAGCGTGATTCGCAGGTTGCGGGTGGCGCCGTTCCAGGCGTAGTCGGACGGCGCCACCTCGGACCCGTTGACCGTGACGGAGGTCGGCGCGGCGGTGTTGAGCACCGAGATGGTCCACTGGCGCTCGCCCGCCTGGTCGCGGAAGCTGCCGTCGGTGGAGCCGATGCTGATGGTGTGCTCGTCCGGCGACTCGGTGTAGTCGATCCTGGTGGTGGCTCCGCGGCGGTTGCGGCCGCCGGTGCCGTCGTCCTCGTAGAGCGTGAAGGTCCCTGGCGCGCCTTCTGCGACGTTCAGCGTGACGCCTGTCAACGGCGCGGCGCTGTTCGCGGTGTCGTCGGTTCGGGTCGCAATGACGGCGCCCGATTTCACGAACACGGGCATCGTGTCGAGGCCGCTGCTGACCTGATGCGTGGTGCCGCCCTGCAACGTCTCGCCGGTGAAGAAGTTCGTCCACTGTCCCGGCGGCAGCCACACCGTCCTGGTCACCCTGTCGCCGGGTGTGGTGACCGGCGCCACCAAAACGTCTGGGCCGAACAGATATTCGGTGTCGGCGAAGGCGTACGCCTGCGGCTGGTCCGGGTACTCCAGGTACAGCGGCCGAACGACGGGCAGACCGGTGCGGTTCGCGGCGTCGGCCAGGGTGTAGAGGTAGGGCACCAATCTCGCGCGCAGGTTGAGGAATTTTTTCGCCGATGCCTGCGCAGCGGGGCCGTACTGCCATGGCAGGCGGTCGCTGTGGTCTCCGTGCAACCGGTCGATCGGCTGGAAGGTGCCCAGTTGCACCCATCTGGCATACAGGTCATCCGAAAGTTTCGTGGTGCGTCGGCCGTATGCCTCGAGTTCGGATCCGGCCAGACCACCGGTGTCGAGTTGCCCGCCGATGTCGTGGCTGACCGCCGACAGCCCGGTCGCCACGGATTCCGCTGGTGTCCAACCGACTTCGCCGGCGAGCGTGCCCCATGTCGAGTAGGTGTCGCCGGTGAAATGAATGGTGGTGCGTTTGTCCGCCCACGGCCCTGTCGGCATGCCCGACGCACCGCTGCGCGGTGAGCCGTAGGTGCGCGACAGCACGAAACCGCGCCTGCCGCCCTTCTCCGCGGTTTCGGCGTACTGCTGGCTGATCCACGCGTCGGGCGTCGCGCCCAGCGGCGAGACCTCGGCGCCCTCGCAACACCAGTCCAGCCACCAATAGTGGTTGCCCAGCCGCTCCATCGTCTGCTGCAGGTTCAGGTAGGCCTGCAACTGGTCGGGGTCAGCCCAGTCGAACACATAGCACTGCCGTCCGCCAGGCGCCGGACAGTCGGCGGATCGCAACCGGTTGTGCGCGGTGGCCTGCGCCTCGGGTAATCGCGGATCGGTCTTCGAGATGCTCGGATGCACGTTCAGAACGGTTTGCAGCCCTTGGGTTTTGGCCCAGTCGAAGAAGCCCTCGGGATCGGGGAACTTCCCGGTGTCGATCTGCCAGCCGTTCCAGTGGTCGGGCGTCTTGTAGTCGGTGTCGACGACCAACACGTCCAGCGGTACGCCCTCCGACCGAAAGCGGGACACGACGTCGTTCTGCAGTTCGTCGGCGGTGCGGTCGATGTTCTCGGAGTACCACACGCCGTACGCCCACGGCGGCAGCAGCGCGGGCGGACCGGTCAGGGTCGCGAGGTCGGAGAGACCTCGTTTGTAGTCGGCGCCGTAGCCGAAGAGATATCCGTCCAGATGCGCGCCGCGGTTCTGCGGCCGCGGCGAAAGCTCGTTGGTCGTCGTGTCGAACAATGCAGACGCCGAGTCGTCGAGCAGGTACCAGCCGTCGCGGTGCAACAGTCCGGGCGTGGTGAGCGGGGCACCGTTGTCGCCGTTCACCCCATCGAGGCTGCGCCGGTACCCGCCAAGCGGGATGTGCGGCGCAGGCATGCCCGCCCCTTCGGACGTGACAGCGACCGCGTCGACGGTGACACCGCAGCCCTCGGCATCCGGACAGCCGACCGCGACGTCGCTGGTGCCCGCCCGCAAGGTCACGGGGATCCTGGCGGTGCCCCACGTGGTCCGGTCGTCTGTGGGTGGCAGCGCAACGGTTCTGGTGACTCCGCCGACGGTGAGCGTCACGGGCCCGCCGTTGGCGTAGCGGACGTGCAGCGTGTACCGCGCGTCCGACGGCACGCCGACGGCGCGAATCAACAAGTCCGAGTTGGGATTCAGGCCCGTGACAAATCCTGTCCCGGAGTAGCCGGGCCGGTCGCCGGCGACGGCGGCGGCACCGCTGCGTCCGAGGCGTTCGGCCTCACAGGTGACGTTGAACTGGCAGTCGACGAGGGGATGCCGAACCATCGTCGGAGGGGGCGCGCCAGGGGCGACCAGCGCGACGGAGTCGATGGCGACCGGGCCGGAGTCGGACAGGCTCAACTGGTGGTGACCCTTGGCGAGGTCGAGGGGAACCGCGGCGGTGGCCCAGTCGGCGGTCGGCGCCAAATTCGTTGTCTGGGCGGGGTATCCATCGACCCCGAGCGTGAATGCGCCGACGCCGGCCTTCGCATAGCGGACGATGAACTGATATCGGCCGGGTGATTCGATGTCGACGTCGGCCTCCAGCCCGTCGCCCGCGAGGTAACCGGCGCCGGAATAGCCGGGGTGGTCGTGGGCCGCTTGGGCGCCGACGGGCGTCAAGTCCTCCGCTTCGCAGACGACGCCGACGACGCAGGTCGGTCGCTGCCACGGGGTGGCGGTGACGTCTTGGCCGCCCGCCTTGAGATGCACGATCAGGTTGCGCGGCGTGAAGGGTCCGGAATCGGTCTTGTAGCGCAGTGTCATCGCGCTGGTGGCGATCGTCAGCCATCCGTCGACGGAAGTCGTTGTGTACGCGGTGACCGGAAAGGCGTTGCGGCCAACCACATTGAACGTCGGCCCGTCGACGAACTTGCGGTCACTGGCGTACTCGGTGCGGATCAGCGTCGGGGACAACACCTGGAAACGGGCGGATCCCGACGTCACGGTCGGAATCCGATGGTGCTGTTCGCCGTTGGTGCGACGCACCGCGCATCCCGCGGCCCACGCCAATGCGAGTATGAGCACGGCGCTCATCACGATGGCCAGGGCGGCGGGACGGGTCCGCACTGCGGTAGCCTCCCTCCCCAAGAAGCTTCAAATACAGCAAATAAGTAAGCCTAGACACAACGGGCCCGATTTTGTCGGTGTATCAGCAAACTACGGTAGGACATTGGATGGTAGAGCGCAGAGTTGGCAAAGCCGAATGCGGCGGCCCGTCGGCTCCGGTGCAGCTTTACTACGAAGACCTCGGTGACCTCGGCGATCCGCCCGTGCTGCTGATCATGGGGGTGGGCGCGCAATTGCCGATGTGGCCGGACGGCTTCTGTGCGCGGTTGCTCGACCGCGGCTACCGGGTGATCCGGTTCGACCACCGCGACACCGGCCTGTCCACCAAGATGCACGGACTGCGCGCCGATGGCTCGGTCTATCCGCGGGTGCTGCGGTACCTGCTGGGTCGCGGCAGCGCGGTCCCGTACACGCTTGTCGACCTGGCCGGCGACGTCACCGGTCTGCTCGACCATCTCGGCATCGAGCGCGCACATGTCGTCGGCGCATCGATGGGCGGGATGATCGCCCAGGTGCTTGCGGGCAGCCGTCCCGATCGGGTGCGCTCGCTGGGCCTGATCATGACGGGCGCGGGCAGCCCGATGTCGGCGATTCCGAAGTGGCGGGTGATCAAACTGGCGTTCGACACGCCAGGCACCGATGCCCCCGCCGAGGAGAGGCTGGCCAGCGAGGTACGCAACATCTCGATCTTCAATGGGCCGAATTTCCTTCCCCCAGAGCAGGATTTGCGTCGCCGCGTCGAGGAGTTGACCGCCCGCAGCCATTATCCGCAAGGCATGCTGCGCCAGTTCGACGCCATCCTCGGCACCGGCAACCTGATGCGCTACACCCGGCGCATCGTCGCGCCCACCGTCGTCCTGCACGGTTCGGAGGATCCGATGGTGCGTCCGCGCAACGGCCGCACCGTCGCCCGCGCCATCGCGGGCGCCCGCTACGTGGTCGTCGACGGCATGGGCCACGATTTGCCCGCGCCGGTGTGGCGGCCGATCGTCGAGGCCCTCACAGAAAACATGGCGTCGGCATCGTGACGGATGTCACTACGGCCTGATTGAACGCGCACACACGTTGTCAGGGTTTACCCGAGCATGACGACGACGATCGAGCGCGACGCCCACCCCACCCAAGGCGAACTCGTGGCCCGGGCGGTGGAGTTGCAGCCGCTGTTGCGAAAAGCCCACGCCGACAGCGAAGTTCAGCGCAAGCAACCTGATGAGGTGATCGCGGCGCTCACCGCCGCCGGCTTCTTCAGACTCAACAAGCCACGCAGATTCGGTGGATACCCGATCGATCTGCGGACCACTCTGCGGATCACCGAAGTCCTCGCCGAGGCCGACGCCTCGGCCGGGTGGGTGGTGGGGCTGGCCTCCACCGCCGCATGGGCAGCCACCCACGGCTCGGAAGCGGTGCAGCAGGAGATCTTCGCCGATCCCGACGCCCGATTCGCAGGCAGCGGCATGCCCTGTCCTGCCCAGCGGGTCGACGGCGGCCTGCGCTTGACGGGTCGCTGGGGGTACGCATCGGGATCTCCGCACGCCACGTGGGCGGCTCTGGCGGCGGCGGTCACCGACGGCCCCGATCAGCCGCCCGAACCGTACTTCTGCATCGTGCCCGTCGCGGAGCTTCGGCTCGAGGACACCTGGCACACCGTGGGGATGCGTGGCACGGGCAGCAATACGTATGTCGCGAACGACGTGTTCGTGCCCCAGCACCGGTTGATCTCGCTGGCCGCGCTGACCGAGGGGTCGGCCAGCGGTGAGTTGCCGTTCGGGCAGGTCGCGATATTGCCGCTGGCCGGCACGATGCTCGGGGTCGGGCGCGCGGCTCTCACGCTGGCCACCGAGCAGGCGCCGCTGAAGTCGATGCACCACACGGTCTTTGCCCGACGGAGCGATTCGGTCGGCGTACAGATCCAGATGGCGCAAGCAGCGCTGAAGCTCAAAACCGCCCAGTTGCATGCCTTCGGCGTCGCCGATGACCTCGACGAGGTCGTCGCCAAACGGTTCGATCTTTCCTACGAGGACCGGGCGCGGGCGCGAGCCCAGTTCGGCTATGCCGCACAGCAGGTGCTGGAGGCCATTCAAATCCTGCTGAACGTCCACGGCGCAGCCTCTTTCGCCGAAAGCAGCCTGATGCAGCAGTACTGGCGCGACGCCAATACCGCCGCACGCCATGCCGGGTTGAACGAATTCGTCGGCTACGAGATTTACGGCAAGGCCCTGCTCGACGTTGACGAGCGCATCAGCATGATGGTCTGACGCCTACCGCAGGACGAAGTCGAGGGCATGGGCGACGACGCGATCGAGGTCGTCGCCCAACTGCCCGGCAAGCCACTGCTGAGCCAGTTCGGCCATCGCGCCGGTGTACATCGCCGCGGTGACCTCCGCGGCCACCGGATCCGAACCCGGATGCAACCGGAAACCCTCCGTCAGCACGCTCTCACGCAGCGAGTCCTGCGTCGCCGCCCGCCGCGCAGCCAGCACCGGGTTTGCCCTGGCGTCGGTGAACAGCACCCGGCCCCGTCGAGGGTCGGCCGACGAGAACCCGAGGACCGCTGCGATGCCCGCGCGGGTGCGGGCCCGCAGCGAGTCACCCGCTTGACCGATGGCCGCCTCGACCTCCACCGCGAGTTGAGCGCTCACGTCGTCGTATACCGCACCAAGCAAATCGTCTGTGCCGGAGAAACTTTCGTAGAAGTAACGGCTATTGAGCCCGGACTCGCGGCACACCGAGCGCACCGAGACCGCGGCCTCGCCCCCGTCGCCGAACAACCGGTACGCCGCGTCGACCAGCAACACACGCCGTTCGGCGCGGCGGTCCTTGATCGGCACGCCTGCCCACCGGGTCGGGCTCGACATCCCTCCAGCCTAGATCTGGTCACAGCTGTATCCAAAATGTATTCTGGCTACAGCTGTGACCAGAAAGGGTTGACGTGTTCCTTCCGCACCAATTCGTCGGGCAACTGCTGAACGACCGGTTCGACCAGACCGTCCGCAAGAACTTCTTCCGGGGCATGGAGTTCGCCGCGCCGGTTGGCGACCCCGGATGGTTCGGTCCCGGCAGCGCCGTCTGGCACGTGCATTCCCACATGCATGCGCTGATCTTCGGGTTGCAGTGCGCGGCCTACCTGGAGCGGCTCGACCCGTCGATCTACTGGATGGGCATGCACCACTCGCGACTGGTGAAGCGCGACGACGACGGCACCGCGATACCGGAGATCGATCCCAAGGGTGCCGCGGTGCGCCTCGGCCATTCGGTGGCGTTCTTCATCGGCACGGCGTACGGGTCGACGGAGACCGCCGAACGGCTGGCGCAGACCGTGCGCGCCATGCACCACACCATCAAGGGCACCAGGCCCGACGGCGCCCGCTACGACGCCGACGATCCGGAGTGGCTGCGCTGGAACTATGCGACGGTGGTGTGGGGGCTGGCCACCGCACACGAGCTGTATCACCCGAACCCGTTGCGCGGCAAGAAACTCGACCGGTACTACGGCGAGTTCGTCCGGGTCGGCCACGCACTCGGTGGTACCGACCTGCCCGCCACCAAGGCCGAGACGCTGGACTGCCTGAAGTCCTACCTGCCCCGGCTGGCCGTCACTCATGGCACCGCGATGGCCACCGGCCCGAATGTGCCGTTGCCGCACAGCGTCATCGACTGGGCGATCCGCGACACCATGCCAAGGTGGGCCAAGCAACTCATCCAGCATCGCGACCCCAATGTCGTCGAGCGCACCGCACGCCGGGCGGCGGTGTGGTCGGTGATCAACGGGCTGAGCGCGGTGTCCGGCCCGACACCGGAGTTCGCGGAAGCCAAGGCGCGGGTCAAGGCGGGCACCACCGTCCCGCACACCGTGCCGACGCATGTGCCCGGCAGCGACCCTGTGCGCAGCCGCGACGAGGTCGAGCTGACCTTCGCCTGATACGCCAAACACACTGAACCCCTTCTCGATACGTCGAGAAGGGGTTCAGTGTGTGTGCCCGCATCAGCTGCCGTGACGCCACCCGAAATCGTGATCGCGGTGGTGGTGCCAGCCCCAGAAATCCCAGAAGAAGGGGCGGAACTCGCGGTAGAAATCGCGCGAGTCGTGACTGGGCCGGTACTCCGTCGAGTAGCCACCGCTGGGGTGATCCGATGGGCCGGTGTCGGCATTGGCGGCGGCGGCCAATCCCATTGCGGCACCGCCCAGGATGCCTGCGGCGGCGATCGGGCCGACGACGAACCGGGTGAAGAAGCGGGACTTGGTGGTGGTGGTGTTCATTTGAATTCTCCTGTGTGAGTTGGTGTTTGGATTGTGACGGTGTCACATCAACGAAACTACGGACCGGGGGTGTCGGTGTCGCGGTTGTGCTCACAACCCGCGCTGTAGGCGATCTCCACGTTTTGCGCATTGTGCTTGCACCTGTTGCAGCGGAACACCTTTCGTCTCCGGCAGGGAGGCCGCGCACACCAGGCTGACCACCACGACAGCGGCCATCATGGCGCCAACGGCGGGCACACCCCACGCCGCCTGAAGGGGCGCGGCGGCAACGGTCGGCACCGCGCCGCCGACCAACCCGGCGAGGTTGAGCGACAGGCCGGCACCGCTGTAGCGATACCGCGTGCCGAAGATCTCCGGGATGAACGCCGCCATCGGGCCGTAGGAACTGGCGGCGACCGCGTACGTGCCAGCCATCGCCAGCGCGAACAACGCGGGATTACCCGTGTCGATCAGTGGCAGCACCAGAAACGCCCACGGAACGCCGACGACCAGCGCGGCGACGATGACCCGTCGGCGGCCGAAGGTGTCGCTCAGCACGGCGCTCAGCGCGTTGAACACCACCACGACGACACCGCCGAGCAGGCCGACCGCGAGGATCAGGTCCGGCGAAAAGCCAACTTGGGTATGGGCGTAGCTCATCAGGTAGGCGTTGGCCATATAGCCGAGCGCGAAGAACCCGATCATGCTTCCAGCGGCCAGCACCACCTCGCGGCGCTGTTCGGTCAGCAGCGCCGTCAACGGCGTGCCCCGCTGCGGCTCCTGTGCGGCGAACACCGGCGTCTCCGCGACGTTCAACCGGACGTACAACGCGATCGCGATCAGCACCGCGCTGAACAAGAACGGGATGCGCCAGCCCCATTCGAGGAAGGCGGAACTCGACTCCCCGATCGTCTTGTTCACCGCCAGGAACAGCAGGCTGCTCATCACCAGGCCGCTGCCGACGCCCATCTGGGTGAACATCCCGTAGCGGCCGCGGGCGTGGGCCGGGGCGTACTCCGCCGACAACAGCGCGGCGCCGGCCCATTCGCCACCGACCGCGAAACCCTGCACCAGGCGCAGGGTCAGCAGGATCAGCGGTGCGGCCATGCCGATGGTCGCGGTGCCGGGCACCAGGCCCACGGTCAGCGTCGACAGACCCATGGTCAGCAACGTGGCGATCAGCGTGGACTTGCGGCCGAGGCGGTCACCGAAGTGCCCGAAGAACGCCGCGCCCAGCGGCCGGGACGCAAACGCCGCGGCGAAGGTCGCCATGGAGGCGACCGTGGCCATGGCGGTGCCCAGATGCGGGAAGAACACCTTGGGAAACACCAGCGCGGCGGCGGTGCCGTAGATGTAGAAGTCGTAGTACTCGATGGCGGACCCGACGAAACTCGCGGCCGCGACCCGCCGCATACCCGGGATCAGCGTGGCCATATTTGCTCCTCAGACGTAGTTTTCGTCCGAAGCTATGGATCAGCTGCCGCCACGTCGCGGTTGTGCTCACTGCCCGGGGTAACCAGCGTTCTCGAGGTTTTGCGCATTTCCGCCGAAACGGCATTCCGGGACGGAAAGTGCGAGAAGAGGCGTACCGGAATGCCGTTTCGGCGGAAGGGGGGACTGTGAGCCGCTGCACACGATTTAGACTCGTCAACCCGCCGTTTGAGACACTGCAACCATGAGTACGACTAAACACCGCGAGGTGGCCAAGCTGGACCGGGTGCCGTTGCCGGTCGAGGCCGCCCGGATCGGCGCGACGGGTTGGCAGATAACCCGCACCGGCGCGCGAGTCGTCACCAAGCTCGCCGGTAAGGGCTCGTTGCAGCAGAAGATCATCAAGGAGATTCCGCAGGCATTCGCCGACCTCGGTCCCACCTACGTCAAGTTCGGCCAGATCATCGCGTCCAGCCCGGGCGCGTTCGGCGAACAGATGAGCCGCGAGTTCCGCAGCCTGCTCGACGCCGTCCCGCCCGCCGACGCCGACGAAGTCCACAAGCTGTTCCGCGAGGAACTCGGAAAAGAGCCGAGCGAGCTGTTCAAGACCTTCGAGGACAAGCCGTTCGCGTCGGCCTCCATCGCGCAGGTGCACTACGCGACGCTGCACAGCGGTGAAGAGGTGGTGGTCAAGATCCAGCGGCCGGGCATCCGCCGCCGGGTCGCCGCGGACCTGCAGATCCTCAAGCGCGGCGCGCAGATCGTCGAGCTGGCCAAGCTGGGTCGCAGGCTGTCCGCGCAGGACGTCGTCGCCGACTTCTCCGACAACCTGGCCGAGGAGCTGGACTTCCGGCTCGAGGCGCAGTCCATGGACGCCTGGGTGTCGCACATGCACGCGTCGCCGCTGGGCAAGAACATCCGGGTACCGCAGGTCTATTGGGATCTGACGAGCGAGCGGGTGCTGACGATGGAGCGCGTCCAGGGCATCCGCATCGACGACGCGGCCGCCATCCGCAAGGCCGGCTTCGACGGCACTGAACTGGTCAAGGCGTTGCTGTTCAGCGTCTTCGAGGGCGGACTGCGGCACGGACTGTTCCACGGTGACCTGCACGCGGGCAACCTGTACGTCGACCCCGACGGCAAGATCGTGTTCTTCGACTTCGGCATCATGGGCCGCATCGACCCGCGGACCCGTTGGCTGCTGAGGGAATTGGTGTACGCGCTGCTGGTCAAGAAGGACCACGCCGCGGCGGGCAAGATCGTCGTGCTGATGGGCGCGGTGGGCACCATGAAGCCGGAGGCGGAGGCCGCCAAGGACTTGGAGAAGTTCGCCACCCCGCTGACAATGAAGTCGCTCGGCGACCTGAGCTATGCCGAAATCGGGCGCCAGCTCTCGGCTTTGGCTGACGCGTACGACGTGAAGCTGCCCCGCGAGCTGGTGCTGATCGGCAAGCAGTTCCTCTACGTCGAGCGCTATATGAAGCTGCTGGCGCCGAAGTGGCAGATGATGTCCGACCCGCAGTTGACCGGATACTTCGCCAACTTCATGGTCGAGGTCAGCCGCGAACATACCGAAGAAGTCGAGGCCTAAGTGCAAATCCGTTCCGGCACTACCAAATCGGGCGACCTGGACATCTACTACGAGGACATGGGTGACCCGAACGACCCCGCCGTCCTGTTGATCATGGGCCTTGGCGCGCAATTGTTGTTGTGGCGCACTGACTTCTGCGAGAAGCTCGTCGACCAGGGGCTGCGGGTCATCCGCTACGACAACCGCGACGTCGGCCTGTCGTCGAAGGTCAGTCATCAACCGACCGGCATGGCGTTACCGAAACGGATGGCCCGCTCCTTCCTGGGCTTGAAGAGCCCGGCGCCCTACACGCTCGAGGATTTCGCCGACGACGCCGCGGCGCTGCTGGACCACCTGGAGATCGACAGCGCGCACATCGTCGGCGCCTCGATGGGCGGCATGATCGCGCAGGTGTTCGCGGCGGCGCACAGCGCGCGCACCAAGACACTCGCGGTCATCTTCTCGAGCAACAACCAGCCGCTGCTGCCACCGCCGGGAACCCGGCAGTTGCTGGCCATCCTGCAGAAACCCAAGGAGGCCACGCGCGAGGCGATCGTCGAGAACACGATCCGGGTCACGCGCATCACCGGCAGCCCCGGCTATCCGGCGCCGGAGGACCGCATCCGCGCCGAGGCGATCGAGGGTTACGAACGGTCCTACTACCCGGCAGGCGTCGGCAGGCATTTCGCGGCGATCCTCGGCAGCGGCAGCCTGCTCGGCTACGACCGCCAGATCAGCGCCCCGACCGTCGTCATCCACGGCAAGGCCGACAAGCTGATGCGGCCGTTCGGCGGTCGCGCCGTCGCCCGCGCTATCAAAGGCGCCCGGTTGGTGCTGTTCGACGGCATGGGCCACGACCTTCCCCGCGAATTGTGGGACGACATCGTCGGCGAGCTGAAGACCACGTTCGCCGAAGCCTGGTAACGGTTGGCACACCTCCGCAGTAAGCCGGACGATCCTGGGGCGCGTACGCTCTTTGACGTCGAGTGCTTCAGGGCTTGAATGCCGTCACCGGCGACCGTTGGGTTCTGAAACTGCCAGGAAGGCATTACGCATGGCTGACAAAGCCGAATTGACGCCGCACTTCGCGGACGTCCAGGCTCATTACGACCTGTCCGACGACTTCTTCCGGCTGTGGCTGGACCCCAGCCAGACGTACAGCTGCGCGTACTTCGAACGCGACGACATGACGCTGGAAGAGGCCCAGCTCGCGAAGATCGACCTCGCGTTGGGCAAGCTCGGTCTGCAGCCTGGCATGACGCTGCTCGACGTCGGATGCGGCTGGGGTTCGACGATGATGCGCGCTATCGAGCGCTACGACGTCAACGTCATCGGGTTAACACTGAGCGAAAACCAAATGGCGCATGTGCAAACAGTTTTCGCGGCGTCTGACAGTCCGCGCAGTAAGCGGGTGCTCCTGCAGGGCTGGGAGCAGTTCGACGAACCCGTGGATCGAATCGTGTCGATCGGCGCCTTCGAGCACTTCGGATTCGACCGCTATGACGACTTCTTCAAGCTGGCGTACGCCCTGCTGCCCCGCGACGGCGTGATGCTGCTGCACACGATCACGGGGCTGACATTCCCCCAGATGGCCGAGCGCGGTATTCCGCTCACCTTCGACGTCGCCCGGTTCGTCAAGTTCATCCTGACCGAGATCTTCCCCGGCGGCAGGATCCCGTCGATCGAGAAGGTCGAGGAGCATTCGGCGAAGGCCGGCTTCGAGTTGACCCGGCGCCAGTCGTTGCAACTGCACTACGCCAGGACCCTGGATTGCTGGGCCGAGGCGCTGCAGGCGCACAAGGACGAGGCGATCGCCGTGCAGTCCGAAGAGGTCTACGAACGCTATCTGCACTACTTGACCGGTTGCGCCAAGGGTTTCCGGGTCGGCTACATCGACGTCAACCAATTCACCCTGCAGAAGTAGCCGGATTTCAGTCCTGACCCTGCGAAACGTTAGGGTGTCAGGCTTGAGACGCGTGTTCGCACGTCGATGGACCGTGCCAGGGGTACGGTCGCAGCAATACTGATACGTGAACGGCTGCTTGCCGCAGCACCAATGGTCACGACGGAAGGCCAAGCAGGGGAAATATGTCTGACAACTCATCCGGCACCAAGGACATGACGCCGCATTTCGAGGACATTCAGGCGCACTACGACTTGTCCGACGACTTCTTCGGCGTGTTCCAGGACCCGACCCGCAAGTACAGCTGCGCGTACTTCACCGGGCCCAATGTCACGCTGTCGGAGGCCCAGATCGCCAACGTCGATCAGCACCTCGACAAGCTCGATCTGAAGCCGGGCATGACGCTGCTGGAGGTCGGCTGCGGCTGGGGCCTGACGTTGCAGCGGGCGATGGAGAAGTACGACGTCAACGTCATCGGCCTGACGCTGAGCAAGAACCAGAAGGCGTACTGCGACCAGCTGCTGTCCAAGATCGACACGAACCGGACGTTCGACGTGCGGTTGGAGGGTTGGGAGCAGTTCCACAACCCGGTCGACAGGATCGTGTCGATCGAGGCCTTCGAGCACTTCGGCTTCGAGCGCTACGACGACTTCTTCAAGACCTGCTTCGACATCCTGCCCGACGACGGCCGGATGACGATCCAGAGCAGCGTCGGCTACCACCCGTACGACCTCGCCGAGCGTGGCAAGAAGCTGACGTTCGAGCTGGCCCGGTTCATCAAGTTCATGATCACCGAGATCTTCCCGGGTGGCCGTATCCCGACGACCCAGATGATGGTCGAGCACGGCGAGAAGGCCGGCTTTGTCGTGCCGGAGCCGATCTCCCTGCGCAACCACTACATCAAGACCCTCGGCATCTGGGCGGACCGCCTCGAGCGCAACAAGGAAGCGGCGATCGCGGCGACCGATGAGGAGAACTACCACCGGTACATGCGCTACCTGAAGGGTTGCCAGTTCTACTTCATCGACGACAGCATCGATGTCAGCCTGGTGACGTATCTGAAGCCGGGCGCGGCAGCCTGACGACGAGGAGTCGGGCAATACAACCCAGCCTAGTTTCGGACTCGTTAGCAAATCCCCCGGCGTGTGGCGCGCTCGGGGGATTTGCGGTTATATACCTTGAAATCAAGGTCACGGGAGGTAGCGGGCGGTGTCGGATTCGGCAGTCATCTCAGAAAAGATGCGCAGGAACTTCGACAACATCGGCGCCCACTACGACCTTTCCGATGATTTCTTCGGGCTGTTTCAGGATCCCAGCAGAATTTACTCCTGCGCCTATTTCGAGCCCGAGGATCTGAGCCTGGAGGCGGCCCAGTACGCGAAGGTCGACCTGCACCTGGACCGGCTGCAGTTGGAGCCCGGCATGACCGTGCTCGACATCGGATGTGGCTGGGGCTCAACGCTGAAACGCGCAATCGAACGGCACGACGTCAACGTCGTCGGCCTGACGTTGAGCCGCAATCAGCACGCGGCCAGCGTCAAACTGCTCGACGAAATGGACACCGACCGCAGCAGGCGCATATTGCTGCGCGGCTGGGAGGAGTTCGACGAGCCGGTCGACCGCATTCTGTCGATCGAGGCGTTCGAGCATTTCGGATTCGAACGCTACGACGAGTTCTTCAAGAAGTGCTTTTCGATCCTGCCCGACGACGGCCGGATGACCATCCAGAGCAACATCAGCTACCACCCCGACGAGTTCCGGGCGCGCGGCATCCCGCTGTCGATCGACGTGCTCAAGTTCATCAAGTTCATGGTGACGGACATCTTCCCCGGCGCGCGCCTGCCGTCGACGCAGATGATGCGGACCCACGGCGAGGCGGCCGGGTTCAGCGTCGACGAGGTGATGTCGCTGCGGTCGCACTACGTGCGCACGTTGACGCTGTGGGCGGATGCACTCGAGGCCAACAAAGCGCGGGCCATCGAACTGCAGTCCGAGACGGTCTACGCGAACTACATGCAGTACCTGCGCGGCTGCGCGCAGAAGTTCGCCGACGAGTACATCGACGTCCATCTGGTCACGTACCTGAAGCCGGGCGCCGCAGCCTGAGCACGCAAAGGAAATCCCCCGCCACTGCCTGATGTGACGGGGGATTCGCTTATTCGGTCAGGCCGCAGCGTCGGCCTTTTCCGTCTCATTGTTATCGGCGTCGGCCTTCTTCTCGTTATCGACCTTGGGCGTGTCGACCTTGGTCGCGTCGGCCTTCTTGGGCTCGACCTTCTTCTTGTCGCCGGCCTTCTTGTGGTCGGTCTTCTTGGTGTCGACCTTCTTGTCGACGGTGTTCTCGTCGGTCTTCTTCTCGTCGGCTTGCTTCTCGTCGGTCACGGCCTCAGGCTTCGCCTCCGTCACCGCGGTGGTCTGCTCGACGGCGGGAGTCGTGTCCTTGACTGACGTCAGCTTGGGCGCCGAACGCTTGTTCCCCGGCTCAACAGCCGGCTCCGTCGTTTCCTGCGTCCTCGCCAGCGTCGACGTGGTGAGCGTCTCCGGCGGGTTCAGCGGAGGCGGTCCGCCGTTGAGCGCCTGCTGGATTCCCTTCGGGATGTCTTGGACGAGATCGATGGCCAGCTTGATCGGGTTGAAGATCGGGATCAGCCGGAACGTGGTCGGCTGGCCATACGGGATGGAGCGGTCGTAACCGGTTTGCTCGATGATGTCCCGCAGTGCGGGTTCGAACAGATCGGCAACGAAACCGAGGCCGATCATGTGCAGGGGCACCAACATCGGCAGCACCCGCGGGGCGACGGTGATGTACCTGGTGTCGTTGTACTGCTGCACGTTGACGATGTCCGGGTTCGTCGCGGCGTAGCCCTCAGGGTTGTCCATGATCGCCTGCCACTGCTCCTGCGTCCAGCCGCCGACCAAGCCCGACGGCGGATTGCCTTCAGGGTTCGGATAGGTGCCGTGGTTGATCCCCAGACCCGGACCGCCGATCAAGGCGTTGAACATTGCGAGCGGGTTGGTCACGACCAGCGGTGCGTCGGCGATGATGTCCCACTCCAACGCGATGTCGTCGGTCTGCATCGAGGTGTTGGTGGGTGTCACTGGGCCGTAAGGGAATTCGACGATCGGCAGCGTCAAGGGGAGTCGGCCGTTGAGGCCGCCGTTAGGCCGCGACACGTTCCCGATGATGTCCCACTTGACGAATTCCTGCTCCTCGGGTGTCAGCTGCTCGGCGAGGCGCTGCTTCTCGATGGAGACGATGGCGCCGCTCTGCGAGTAGCCGAAGATCACCAGGCGGTTGTCGGCGCTCAACGTCGCGAGCCGCGGCTGCACCTCCGCGTCGAGGTCCTCGACGCCCTGGTTGATCGAATCCTTCCAGGTCAGGGCCGACAACCCGCCGTACAGCGGCCACGCCGTCTCGGGGGTGACGACCGCGAGAGGCACGCAGTCCACGGTCGGGTCCGTGCACGGAGTGTTGGTCAGGACGTAGTAATTCAGCACATTCGGGACGTAGCCGGGCTCCGCATCGGGGTCCGGAGTCCCGGTGCCGCCCATGATCAGCACCGTCGCTGTCGAGGCGGCGAGCGAGAGGGCCGACGTGAACGCCGCGGCCACACCGAGGACGACCGTGCTGAGCAGAGCCAGCACCACGAGGAGAATTGCCCGCACCGATTTACGCATGCGTCAACCATCACACGCGGCAGTCAGCTAAGTGGCCGAAACTGTCCAAAAAGTTTGCCGGGACGGCGTCGGTCAGGCCGCCGCCTTGCCCTCGTCCGACTTGTCGGCCGCTGTCTTCTCAGACTTCTCGGCCTTCTTCTTGTCGGTCTTCTTCTTGTCGGTCTTCTTCTTGTCGGTCTTCTTCTCGTCAGTCTTCTTGTCGTCGGTGTTCTTCTCGTCCGCCTTGCCCTCGTCGGCCTTGCCCTCGTCGGCCTTCTTCTCGTCCGTCGTCGACTCCGGCTTCGTCGCGGGCTTTTCCTCGCTCGAAGCCGTCGTCTTCTCAGGGTCGTCGGCCGACTGCTGTGCCGCCGTGCCGGTGTCCTTGTCCTTGACCGCTGTCAGCTTCGTGGTCAGTTGCTTCTTGTCGGTCGTCTTGTCGGTCGGCTCGGTCGTTTCGGTGGTCTTCGCTGCCGCCAGCGTCGACACCGGTGCGGGTGTGACGGGCGCCTGCACCGCCGGGGTGAGGTTCGGAACCAGCCCGCCGAGGTCCTTGACGAACGCCTGGACGCCCTGCACCGTGGCGGCGACCAGGTTCACGCCCACCGCGGGCCAATTCTGAATTGGGTTGAACGGCAACGGCGAAAGCCACCGCTCCTTGCCCGGATCGCCGCTGAAGTCGTAACCCAGATCGATCAGCACCTTCAGCACCGGCGTGACCAGATCCGCGACCGGCTTGGCCACCGGCTGCAGCGCGGCGGGAACTGCTGCCATGACCGCGTTCACGATCGGCAGGCTCTTCGCCGGAAGCATGTAGTACTTGTTGCCGTTCGCGTCGACGCGACAGTTCGGGCCAGGGCACGGCGTGGCCAAAATGGCCTGCAGCTGCGCATCCGTGTAGCCATACGCGATCGGATCGGTCGGCCCGTTCCCGTTGGGCGTCAGGTAGTAGCCGTGCACGCTGTCGAACGCGGCCAACGCGTTCAGCATCGTGAACGGGTTGCCCCAGAATGTCGGGGCGTACATGACGGGGTCGTACTGGAACCCGATGCTGGTGATCGGAATCCCGGTATTGGTCGGCATTTTCGGACCGAACGTGATGTTCAGGAACGGGATCGTCGGCAAGAAGCCCAGCCGGGTGAAGATTCCGCCGTCGGGATTGAAGGCGTTCCCGATCGTCACCGCTTGGATGCGGGCGCGCTGCTCCGGCGTGAGGTCACCGAGATTGCCCAACTCATCGGAGACCACCGCGCCGCCCTGCGAGTAGCCGAAGATGACGACGTTGTCGGTCGTGTTGTCGAGCAGGTTCCTCAGTGCAGTGTCGAGGTTCGCCACGCCCGTACCGACCGACTTGTTCCACGTGTCGCACTTGAACCCTGGACACCAGTTGCCGATGAAGCCCAGCGGGTAGAACGACGCCGGGTAATTGATGCCGTCCAGGGTGCACGAGGCGTCGGTGCAGGTGGTGAACGGGGCCAGGTATCGGCTTCGGGCGTTCTCCATGTAGTTCGTCACGTTGTTCGCGTTCGGCGTGCCCGTGCCCGGCACGATGAGTGCCGTGGTGGCGCCAAGGGCGAATGCCGCGACGAAGGCCGACGAGATGCCGAGAACGGCCGAGGTGAGCAGGGCGAGAAGAACCAGAACGAAGGCGCGGGCCGTCTTACGCATGGGTAAACGATCACATAGTTAGCGCGGCTCGGTAGCGGAACAAAGAATTTGTTTCCGCAAAAGTTTTTGTGATGTCGGATTCGCGCGGCGCCGTTCGTCGGACGGGTAGAGAGTGGAGCAGACGGCTCCGCTCCGCGACAGGAAGGTGACCCTCATGCACTACCTAGCGCTGCTGCTCGGCGAGCCCACCACACCGCTGACCCCCGACGAGCAGGCCGCCGGAATGGCGGCATATCAGGCGCTGCACGCCAAGGCCGGGTCGGCGATCCTGGCGGGCGATGCGCTGACCCCGTCGGCGACGGGTGTGCGCATCACCGGCGGCCCCGATGCACCGACAGTGACCGACGGCCCATTCGCCGAAAGCGCCGAGGTGGCCTGCGGCTACTACGTATTCGAGGCCGACAACCTCGACGAGGCGCTGGCGTTGGCCCGCGATGTCCCGGCCGCCCAACACGGCGCGGTCGAGGTTCGGCCGATCTACCACACCTTCGATCCGGCGTGGCCGAGCGCCGGCGCCCAATGGTTGGCGCTGCTGCTGGAACCACCCGCCTCCGCGCACACCCCCGACACGCCCGAGTGGCTGGCCGAAGCGGCCCGACACGGCGAATTCGCCGCTGCCGCAGGCGACCACATCGTGGCCGGCGCCGCGTTGCACGAGCCGGCGTCGGCGACGACGGTGCGTGTTCGCGACAGCAAGGTGCTGCTGACCGACGGCCCGTTCCCGGAGAGCGCCGAGATCGCCACCGGCTTCTACCTGCTGTCGGCCTCCGACCGCGACGAGGCCGTCAAGGTCGCGTCGATGATCCCGGGGACGACGGTGGAGCTTCGGCAACTCATGGGCGTCTCGGGGCTGTAACCGCGTCGATGACCAACCTGGACGGCGTCTTTCGACGCGAATGGGGGCCAGCCGTCGCGGCGCTCGCCCGCTGGTCGGGTGACCTCAGCGTCGCCGAGGACGCCGTCCAGGAAGCCTTCGCCGAGGCGCTGCGGGTGTGGCCGCGCGACGGTGTGCCGGACAATCCGGGCGGATGGCTTCTGACAGTGGCCCGCAACCGGGCGCGGGACCGACTGCGACGCGAATCAGTGCGCCCGGGAAAGGAACTCGCAGCCGTGGTGGACGACATCCGGGCCCGCACCGACCGGGTCGACGTGCATCCCGTGCGCGACGACGAGCTGCGGATGATGTTCACCTGCGCGCATCCGGCGCTCGACCCGGCCTCCCAGCTGGCATTGACGCTGCGGCTGATCTCCGGGTTGACGGTCGCGGAGATCGCGCGGGCACTGATGCAGTCGCAAGCCGCGGTCGGACAGCGAATCACCAGGGCCAAGAACAAGATCCGACACGCCAACATCCCGCTGCGGGTGCCGCCGGCCGAACTGCTAGCTGAGCGCACCCCGCACGTGTTGGCCTGCATCTACTCGGTGTTCACCGAGGGGTACTGGTCGACGGCAGGTCCGTCGGTGATCCGCGACGAGTTGTGCGACGAGGGAGTGCGGCTGGCCGGTGAGTTGTGCGCGCTGATGCCCGACGAGCGCGACGCACACGCGTTGGCAGCGCTTGTGCTGCTGCATGATTCACGTCGGCAGACCCGGCTCAGCACGGACGGGGCGCTGGTGCCGCTCGACGAGCAGGACCGCACCCAGTGGGACCGCGGCAGGATCGCGCGCGGGCTGGAGCGGCTCGCTCGCGCCGAGGGCGCGACGGGTCCCTATCTACCGCAGGCGGTGATCGCAGCGCTGCACGCGACGGCGCCGAGTTGGCGCGACACCGACTGGACGACGATCTGCACCGCATACGACCGGCTGATCGAGATCACCGACTCCCCCGTCGCCCGCGCCAACCGTGCGATGGCCATCGGCTTTCGCGACGGATTCGGCGCGGGTCTGGCCGCCCTCGACGCGGTCGCCGACGATCCGCGACTGGCGGGCACCAACACGGTGATCACGATCCGCGCTGACCTGCTGCGCCGCGCAGGCCGCTACGAGGACGCGGTGCAGTGCTATCGGGTTGCGTTACAGCGCAACGGCTCCCCCGCTGCCCAGGAGTTCCTCCAGCGCCGCCTCGTCGAGTGCGGCGGCACCGCTTGATGGACGTTCTCGACGTCATCGCGGTCGCGGCCACCGCTGTGGCCGCGTTTGCGTTGGCCAGCCGGTACCTGCCAGGTGTGCACCGCGCAGTCCTGGCGACCGCGGCACTGTCGCCGTATCTGGCGGTCGGTGCGCCCGTCGCCGCGGTGCTGTTCGGACTCACCCGCAACTGGGCCGGGGTGGTTGTGGCGGTCGCGTTGACGGTTGCGAGCGTGTGGGTCCGGTGGCGCTGGTACGTGGCGGCGAAGACCGATGGTGATGTCCGCGTCCGGGTCGTCTCGGCGAACCTGCGCTACGGACGCGCGGATGCGGTCGGCGTCGTCCGACTGGCCGACAACGCGGACGTCCTTGCGGTGCAGGAACTTACGCCGGAGAAGGCGGAGCTGATCGAGGCCGCGGGCATCGGCGCGCTGCTGCCCCATCGCTATTTGCGGGCGCGCGAGGGCCCCGCGGGTGTCGGTATCTGGAGCCGATACCCGCTCTCGGCCTGCCGCGACTACGACGAATTCTGGCTCGGGCTGATCACGGCACGGGTCGAGGTGCCCGGCCTGGATGCGCAGGCCACGGTTGCGAGCACGCACATGTCGGCACCATGGCCGGATCCGATGCAGGGTTGGCGTGACGACCTTGCGAGGCTCGCGGAGGTGCTCGGCGAGATCGGCGCGTCGGCGCCGGGCCCGGTGATCGTGGCGGGTGATCTGCACGCGACACCCGACGCGCGCGAGGTTCCGCGGCTGTTGCGCGGCGGCCACCGCGACGCCGCCGAGCAGGCTGGGGGCGGACTGACCAGAACACACCCGGCCGACATCGCGCTGCCCCCGGTGTTCGCGGTCGACCACCTTTTGCTGCGCGGCGCGACGGCCACCACGGTGCGCACCGCGGCCATCCCCGGTTCGGACCATCGCGCCCTGCTGGCGGTCGTCAGTCCCGATGACCAAACCGTGATGAAGCTATAGGGAAACACCCGATTCCGGAACAGCGCGTCGGCATTACCGTCCGGAGTCATGGAGGCCACCGACGACTTGGCGTACTTCCTCGCCGAGTGGTATCTCCCTGAGATGACCACCACCTCGGTCGATGAGATGGTGGCCAAACTGGATGCCGCCGCGGCGGCGGTCAGCAACGCCGAAAAACGGGTCCGCCTCGTCGTCACGCTGTCCGTGCCGACCGACGAGGTGTTGTACGGGGTGTTCGGCGCAACGTCGCCGGATATCGTGTCGTTGGCGTGCGACCAGGCGGGGGTCCCGTTCCAGCGGATTTCCGGTGACGTCGGCGCCCGGATCCAGCCGAGCCCCGTCGCCGAAGTTGCCGATAGCGCCGCTGTTTAGTTGCGATCTCGTCGATAATCCGACGATTCAGCTGGAAAACGCTATTGCGCATTGCTGCGCGAGTGGTGCAAGTGCGATGTACTCTCAGTTGCTGGGTGCGATTGGGGGTGTCGTGAATGCCGGGCGTGGTGGACCGGCCGCTGGAAATCCGTGCGGTTTCGGACTTCCTGCGGTCAGCAGCACACCAGCCCGCTGCGCTCGTCATCGAAGGTGAAGCCGGCATCGGGAAGACCACGCTGTGGATATCGGCCGTCGAGCAGGCCCGGCAAAGTGGCTTTCGGGTGTACACCGCGCGGGTGGGGCAGGCCGAGTCGGGGCTGGCGTACGCCGCGGTGGCGGATTTGCTGCGCGACGTCGACGCCGACACCGTCGCCGAACTGCCCGATGTGCAGAAGCTGGCCGTCGACCGCGTGCTGCTGCGGGCGAGCAGCGACGAGCACGCCACCGATCAGCGGGTGGTGGCCGCGGCGTTCGCGGCGGTGTTCGACCGCCTGGCCGGTGACTCCCCGGTGCTGATCGCGATCGACGACGTGCAATGGCTCGACAGGTCCAGCCACGACGTGGTGGCTTATGCGGCCCGACGGTTCAAGGGTCCGGTCGCGTTGTTGTTCACCGAGAGGTCGGAGGCAGACGGCGGCAGCACGGTGTCCTGGCTGCAGCTGTCCAGGCCCGACGGCATCGATCGGTTGCGGGTCGGGCCGCTGAGCCTGGGTGGGCTGCATGTGCTGATCTCGGGGCGTCTGGGCCGGTCGTTTCCGCGACCGACGATGGTGCGCATCGCCGAAATCTCGGGCGGCAACCCGTTCTTCGCACTCGAGTTGGCCCGGGCGATCGACGCGGGCCCGTCGAATTCACTGACGGGGCTGCCGAGCTCGCTGGCGGAGCTGATGAGGCTGCGGATCGGACGGCTGGAACGCGACGCGCGCACGCTGTTGTTGGCGGCGGCATCGGCGGCGAATCCGACCGTGGAGTTGTTGGCTGCGGTCACTGGCGTGCCGATCGAGTCGCTCGGTGAGGCGGAAGCCAAGGGGATCGTCGTGATCGACGGCAACGTGGTGCGGTTCACCCATCCGCTGTTGGCGCAGAGCGTCTATGCCGATGCGACCGCGCGTGAGCGCCGGGCGATGCACCGGTCGTTGGCGCAGGCGGTGACGCTGCCGGAACTGAAGGCCAGGCATATGGCGTTGGCGGCAGCCAAGGCCGACGCCGACACGCTGAGCGCGCTGGATGCCGCGGCCTCCGAAGCGGTGGCGCGCGGTGCGCCGGCCGCGGCGGCTGAGTTGATCGAGTTGGCGATCGGGTTGGGTGGCGATGCGCCCGAGCGCCGTATCCGCGCGGCGGAGCAGCATTTCCATGCGGGTGATCACAGTCGGGCCCGCGCATTGGCCGAAAAGACACTCAACGGGCCTGCGCCGCGGGCGCTGCGTGCGGCGGCCCTCAATCTGATGGCCGGCATCCATCTTTACGACGACAACTGGGGCGACGCCGTCGCGGCACTCGAGCACGCACTCGACGACGCCGAAGACAATCCGCCGTTGTTGATACGGACGCTTGTGCTGCTGGCGTTCGGCAAACGGATGATGTCGAAGTACGACGACTCGTTGTTCTACGCGCGCAAGGCCGTGACCTACGCCGAGCATCTCGGCGATCCGGCGCTGACCAGTAGGGCGTTGGCGATGTCGGTGCAGTTGAACTTCATGTTCGGCAACGGTGTCGATCACGAGGATCTGCGTCGGGCGATCGAACTGGAGGATTTCGACCTCGAGGCACTGTCGCCGTTCAGCGCCAGCATGATCGAGGGCTTGATGTTCGCCTGGACGGGGCGGTTGGACGAGGCCCACGACAGGATGGAGGCCGTGCAACGGCGGTGCGCGGACCGCGGCGCGGAGAACGACGTCACCGCGGTCGCGAGTTGCGACGCGTTGGTCGAGATCTGGCGGGGCGATTTCGTGGCGGCCGAGAAGCTGGCCGACGAGGCGATGGAACGGGCCGAACAAGGCAGCGGTTCGTTGGCGATCGCGTTGTCGATGCGGGCGTTGGCGACGGCTTACCTTGGGCGGGAAGAGGATTCGCGGGCCGCGGCCACAGCAGCCATCGACATCGCGAATCGTGGGTCCACGCCGCGGTTGGCGCAGTGGCCGGTCACGGCGATGGGCTTCCTGGAGGTGTCGGTCGGCAACTACGCCGAGGCGCTGGCGGTGCTGGCGCCGATGCGCCGCGTCCTCAAGGCGATTCCGGGCACGGAGATCATGACGGCGTCGTTCATCCCCGATGCGGTCGAGGCGATGATCTCCCTTGGCCGCAGCGACGACGCGGAGCAGTTGATCCGTCGGCTGGAACGCAACGGCCGCAGATTCCACCGGGCGTGGATGCTGGCCGTCGGCGGGCGGTGCCGCAGCATGTGGCTGGCGGCCAAGGGGGATGTCGAGGGCGCGGCGCAATCTGCGAAGGAGGCGATGGCGCACCACGATCGGCTGCCGATGCCGTTCGAGCGGGCTCGTACGCAGTTGTTGCTCGGACAGTTGCAGCGGCGGCAACGGCAGAAGGAGGGTTCACGCGCGACGCTGCGTGAGGCACTGCAGACGTTCCAGGAGTTGGGGACGCCGCTGTGGGCGAAGCGGGTGGAGGCCGAGCTGGCGCGGGCCGAGGTGGCCCCTACGCGTGATCTCGCGCTGACGCCGTCCGAGCAGCGCGTGGCCGAGTTGGCGGCGTCAGGCATGACGAACAAAGACGTCGCGGCCGCGTTGTTCATCAGCCCGAAGACCGTCGAGGCAAACCTTGGGCGGATTTACCGCAAGCTCGGGATCAGGACGCGGGCGGAACTGGGGAGGGTGATCGGTGAGAGCTGAATGGGAGTCACGAGACTCGACGATCTAGTCTCGCGGCATCGCCGGCGCCAGAACCTTCCAAACTGGGAGTCACCGACCCCACCCTGAACCAGGTGGAACCAAAACCGATAGTTCAATTTTGCTCGACACCATCTGCGCCGAGGGGGGGCTGTTCAGCGGCTGGTTCCTGAACATCAGACCTCGCGACGATCACAACTGCGATAGCTAGGCCAACAACTGGAAACAGCTGCATGTTTGGCAGAAGCCAAATGGCCTCGGTAATCGATACAAAAAGGAACATGATCAGATATCCAAAGCAGGCAATCTGATCCCGCGAGACGTCAAACGCCCGTATCGCATGGGTCGCCGCCAACAGCACGAGCCCTACAATGCAGACACCCACAAGACCAGACCTTACGAGTGTGTCGACAACAAGATTGTGCCCGTGTGGGGGTATAAAACCGCCCAGCATCGACCAGATGTTTTCTGACCTTTTGAACCAATCAACACCCAAACCGACGATGGGAGAATCATCCCATGCGCTGAGGCACGTTGCCCAAATATGCCCCCGCCCGCTCAAAGCCTTGCCGGTAAAGGCGACTCCTTTCCAGCTCAGAAATGGGACCACAACCATAGTGGCCGTGCAAACGCCGACCAATACTGTACCCGCAAGACGAACCGAAATAACTGATCGAAAACGACAAACTATCCACCACAGAACCAGGACACCGACCGCCACCAGCGCAGTCCGCGATGCCGACGCCATAATTGCTGCGCATAGTATAAGACCGTGGGTGATTCTCCAGCGGAGAGTCACGATGAGGGGGGTAAAGGCAAGCGCAAGTACGCAGTAAATACCAAGCACGTTGCTATGCGCGAACGGGCCCGCCAGCTGCCAACCCATAATTATGGTTGTTGACGAACCTTTCATATACATCGCATGTTCAGGAATTATTAGGCCAGCTACAATCGCGGATGCACCAATTAACGATCCGGTTATCGACAGCCATTTCAGTCCGCCGACGGGTGCCCCGATATTCCATGCTGCAACGGTTACCGCTGCGGCCACAGCAACGCGGATGGCATCCGCGGTTCCAGGCCAGACGGGGGGAACAATGTATGGAAAGATGACGCCGAGCAGAAGAATAGACAGCGCAGCAATTTTCCGGCCTGAATATCCGCGCATAAGGACCAGAACCGCACAAACGAGCAACAACGCACCATAGGTCGCCGCAATGGCCGCTTTCGAAGGTGAGATTCTCGGCGGCATAACACGATCTGTTTCCGGTACATGCCCGACGCTCAGGTATTGCACCAGGTCAGGAAGTATCGCCATCAGTACTACTGCGACGATCAGGACCACGAGCGCCCTGCCGTGCTCATCGCTACCCGTCACCGCTGATCTGGAGTGGCGAGCAAACCTCACCCCAGGTACTCGAGATGCGACTCGATGTATTCGAGATGCGGTCGGGCCACCGTTTGACGTAGACATTCGCGTGAACGATAACCCTTCAGTTCGGGCATTGCATCGGAACTGTCGCAAAGAGTTCTGCTGCGAGCGTGATGCCGCGGATGGGTCGAAGCACGCGCTGCATCGTGCGCCATCGCACTAAGATGCCTCCATGTCGCTGGACGAATTTGCTGCATTTCGTGGTTCCGATGCCTGACGGTTCGTGTCCGTTGCCCGTGCGATTACCTGAACGCTGATGCCACCAGCATTTGCCCGTAACACGTTTCTCGGCCTCATCTCTGGTGCTGCTGTGTCGTTGGCTGGACTGGTCGGGGGTGCGGTCGCCGCTCGGTTACTCGGGTCCGAGGGGATGGGTGTCATCGCCTACACCGTCTGGTGCGTGACGGTCGCGACGACGGTCGCCGGCTTGGGAATCGGTATGGTGTTGCAGCGGTTCATCCCCAACCTGCGCGCCGAGGGCAAACACGACGAGGCCGAAGGAATGGTCGGCGCCACCACACGCTTGTCAGTGTTGGCCGCGATTGTGGGAGCCTTACTGCTGTTCTGCTGGCTGTACTGGCCTGGAAGCAGCGCCGTCAACGCATCTTCGCGGACGTCGCCCTTAGCACTGATTCTGCTCGTCCTGGCGTGGTTCATTTGTTGGAGATTGGCCGACGTCTACTTGAATTATCTGAAAGGCGAGCAGCGGTTCGGTGAATTTGCCACGCTGACGACACTCTCCGCGTTGATCAGGGTGGTCGTAATCGCCTTGGGCGCCTGGCTGTTTGGCGTCGCCGGAGCACTCGCGGGCTATCTCGCCGGCTATGTCGTACCAGCGACCCGTTTTCGACGCTTGTTGCGCAAGAAACCCACGCTAGATCAAGAACTCAGGCGCCGTGTCGTCAGCTTCGCGCTGAAAGGCTGGGCGGTGGCGGTGATCAGTGGCCTTGTGTTTGGCCGGACGGAAATTGTGTTCCTCGAGCACTATGCCGGTATCGGCGTGGTGGGCTTGTTCGCGGTGGCAGCGACGCTGACCGAAGTGGTGGTGCAGCTGCCGGGCCTCCTTCTCTCGGCCCTACTTCCCTATTTCAGTGAACAGCACGGGCTCGGCGCGCGCGACCGTATGCTTCGTCTCTACCGGACGATGACTGGGCTGCTTGCACTGGCTGTGGTGCCGCTGTGCATCGGCATGGCGTCGATCGCTCCTCTGCTTGTGCCCCTGCTCTTCGGTGTGCAGTTTGCCGGCGCGGCCCCTGCCGCAGCGGCGTTGCTCATCGCGGCAGCGGTGAGCAGCTCTGGTGCTGCCGCGGCCTACCTCATCTCCAGCACTGGGAAGAACGGGATCCTGCTGATTTCTAACGCCCTTGGTCTTGTGGGCACGGTCGCGTTGGGTTTCCTCCTTATACCGCGGTTCGGACTCATGGGGGCAGCGTGGTCGCGCGTCATCGTGCAGGTGTCGGTTGTCGCGATCGAGATCTGGTATGCCACTCGCAGGCTTGGGTTCGCGCCGCCGTATCGGGCGCTGGGAGGAATTACCCTGGCCGCTGTAATACAAGGAGTCGTTGCTCACGTCATAACAACGACGTTCGGCGGGATCTTGTCGCTAGTAGCGGCCATCCTGGCCGCAGTACTCGTCTTTCTAATTGCCCTTCGTAGCTTTGCGGTGATCCCGATGTTGGACCCATTCCTGATCGATGACCTCGCTACCCACGCGCCTGGCTGGATGAGGCGGGGTCCTATCTGGGTCCTGAAACTGGTCTCGCGATCTCCCAAGGACCGCTCCGCACCTGAGTGAGTCCGGGCGACCACGGGAGGTGCGACGCCCGACGCGGGTCGCGGCGTCGGTTTCGCGACGATTGGGGCGTGCAGAATTGGGCGATATGCGCGCCTTTTTCGTGTTACAGGAACTGCCGATTCGTAAGGTGGCCGGTCATCACCTCGTCAATATGGCAGTGATCAATGCCCTGCTCGCACGTGGACACAAAGTGACGATTCTGCTCACTGCACCGCGGATGCCGGGACCGGTCGTCGTCAACCCGTACCCGCACATCACGGTTGAGGGACCGAGCATCACGAGCGTCGGCAACGTCATATTCGCAACTCGGCCACAGGCGATCGTCAAGCTCGCCGCCAAACAAATCGTCGAAACCGCGCCGGTGCCGGTTCAGAACTTTGTGGGCCGACTGAGAACCGGGCGGGCGCCCGCGGCAAGCGACATACTGGGCAAGTTCGATTCAGCCAAGCAGATGGACTGGGCCGCGCGCGCAATCTCCGCGGGCAGGCCCGATGTCGTCTTTCTCGATACGGTGTTCCGCTGCCCGGTTATTCGCCATATCCAGGCACCCAGACCGAAGGTGGTCGTTGTCACGCATGACGTCTTTCATCTGCGCCACTCCTCGCTCATCGATCGCGGCATCAGGGTCGAGCCGACAGAGTTCACGTGCGCGCAGGAGACAGCGTTGCTCCGTCCGGCCGATCTGCTCGTCGCGATCAACGCCGAGGACAAGAAGTCCCTGCAGGCCATGCTGCCCGGCGCTGCGATTATCGAGGCGAGCATGCCGGTCTACACAATGCCTCGGCCAGCCTCACATCCGCGGAATCAGCGTGCAGCTGTATTCGTGGGGTCGGACGGAGCTCACAATGCAGATGGGCTGCAGTGGTTTCTGGCGCAGGTCTGGCCGCATGTCCGCGCGGCGGAGCCGGAAGCACGGCTCGACGTCTATGGCCTTGTCTGCGCAAGTGTTTCCGTAGCGCCGGCGGGCGTCAAACTACACGGTCGCGTTCGTGATCTCACCTCGCGGTATCACGACGCAAGCGTCGCAATTTGTCCGCTGAAGGCGGGCAGTGGTCTCAAGATCAAGATGCTTGATTATTTCAGCCACGGGCTGCCTGTGGTCTCGACGGCTCAGGGTGCAAGCGGTTTGGCTCCAAGCGCCCGACCGCCTTATGTCGTTTCCGATGACCCAATGGAGTTCGCGGCGGCGATGCTGACCTTCATGCGCGATGCCCAAAAGCTTGCCGCTTATGAGCAGCGGGCCTACTCCTATTGCGGCCTGTACTCCGAGGAAAGAATGTTCGACCCACTCATAAGCGCGCTCGCTCAATAGGTGCACAGCACGACGCCAAGGACTCGGGCCAATGCGCGTCATGAGTGCACATTATGAATTACCATTCTGGTACACGCGCACGTAATCTATGAGCATTCGAGCCGGAAAGATCGTTGTCGCGTCCGGGTCGCCAGCCCAATCTCCGCCTATAGCCAGGTTGAGAAGAATGAAAAACGGATGGTCAAATACCCAGCCCTCCCGCGCCTCATTCCTGGCCAGACTGCGCGTTGTATTCCCGTCGACTTGCCACTCGATGAGATCAGCTGTCCATTCGATGGAGTACGTATGCCAGTCCGCTACTGATTGCCCGTCGGGAAGGGTGTAGGGCTGGGTAAAGGTCAGTTGTGGGCCGTGCGCCGACTGCTGCACAATATTTGCCTGTTGCCCCAACGCCTCCATGACGTCGATTTCGCCGGGTGTTGGCCAGGGGGCACGGTCGAAGTCGTCGCCGACCAGCCAGAAAGCTGGCCACGTGCCTCTTCCCACGGGGGACTTGATTCGTGCCTCGAATTTTCCGTATCGCTGCGAGAATGTGGTTCGCTGCCCGTTGTGGGTGGTTAACCTACCGCTGGTATACCTGCATTTGCCGTACCAGCAAGTGTGCCCATCGGACCCTTCCCTCGCCTCGATGACCAGGTGCCCCTCGCCATCGAGATATGTGTTCCCACGGGCGGTGTAGTACTGCAGTTCGCTGTGAGCCCGTCCAGGCTCGCCGACATCGGGTAACCAGACCGAGGTGATTGCTGGCGATCCGGTCGTGCCGTCGAATTCGTCGGCAAAAGTCGTGTACCAGCCGTCCTGGGCTGACGAGGCCGGCAGCGCACCGCCATTCAGAGCCAGGACGGCGGCTACAAGGGCGCCGATCACAAGTCCCCTTATGAGGCGAGGCGGCAATTGTGCGAATGACCTCCATCGGGCGATGCGAATGTGCATTAGCGCTTTTACACCGGGCGAGAGTGGCGGCGCACCAGAGGGAGTTTTCGCGACATTCCGTGGGCGATCCGTCGCAGTGCGAATGGTGGCCACAGCATTGCCGCCGTTGCGAGCAAGAACTTCCCGGCGGCGGGGTGGGACGTTTGTTGTAACATCGAATAGCGATATGCCTGCTGACTTCGAGTTTGCGCGTTTATGCGGACACGTTCCCACGCCGAGAGATTATCCAAGTATTCTTCCCGGGTTAATTCCTCCAGACCTCGTCTCCGCCGGCGGTAGTTGCAAATGGCAAGACAAATATTCGTCCGGACGTTTTTCATGCCGGATGCATTAATTCCAGTTTCGTGATACACAATGTCATACACGTGTCGATTGAGATTTGCGAGTTTCCCTACTTCCGACAACCGCAAAAACAAATCCCAATCCTCCGAAACGCCCTGTTCCCAGTAGCCGCCGACCGCTTCGAGCGCCGATTTCCGGGTCATAGTCGAGGCATGACACACTGCATGTTGGCCGTGGAGCAACGAATTTACGATTCCTCTATGATCAAGTGGAAGGTCGGAAGTGGACCTAGGCTGCTCATTCACCACGCGCCTAATTTGACCACCGACCGTAACCACATCAGGATGGCCGAGGAGAAATTGAAGTTGTCGGTCCAGTCGACCCGGTGCGGATATATCGTCGGCGTCCATCCGCGCAATGAACGGAGCGGTGGCCGCGGCAATACCTTTGTTCAGTGATGCAGCCAAGCCCATATTCTGGTGCGAAATCACCCGAACTCGTGGGTCTCGGGCAATGCGCTCGAGAACCTCGCGGGTGCCATCGGTGCTGCCGTCATCGATGACAATTAACTCGAGCGGCACATCATTGCCAGTTAGGATGCTCTCCGCCGCTTTCTCGACGGTATCGGCCGCGTTGTACGCAGGCAGCAGCACCGACACAGTCGGCGACGGGGTCGTCTGCTCAGCGTCGGAACTTAGTTGCTGTTCACTTTCCACGCAGCACCACACATACGAATCGCGACTCGCGGGCATTGCGCCGTGCGGTCACGCTAGACGGTGTCATCGCTACCCCCACAACAAGCGGACAATCCTCTATGCAAGCTGTTCGTTCGCACACACATTTAGTAGCAACCCGACTTGCAGAATCGCCTCCCCACCAACCCTTGCGCGTTCAAAATCGAGTTGATGTAGGAACAGCAACGAAGATAACAGACCCGTCCCGCGTTCGCTGGGATTGCGAGCACTTCAAACGACTCCTCATCTCGACTTCGGAGACGTTTCGGAGCCAGAATTGATGGCCGAGTGCTGAGTTGCGGGTTTTCGTCATGTTGGGTCGGAAATTCTTCACTCATATGACACGCGAGGTGAGTGTGTGCCTGTCCTGGAACTGAACTAGCAGTCGACGACAGCGGACCATACAGCCGTAACAGCAAAGTCTCTTTCCACAACCCGCTGTGAAAGCCTGGAGACCTCCACTAACGACGTGGCGCGCCGCTCCGTCCCGTAGAATTGCGCCGTTTCATATCGAGACGTGAGGGGGGGCAGTGGGTATTGCGCTGGTGACCGGGTCTGCGGGGCTGATCGGCTCGGAAGCGGCCCGCCATTTTGGTGGACTGGGACTCGACGTCGTCGGAATCGACAACGATCTACGGCGGTATTTCTTCGGGGACGACGGCAGCACGGCTTGGAGCCTGCGGCGGCTCACCGCCGACCTGGGCCAGTCCTACACGCACTTCGGCATTGATATCCGTGATCGCGACGCGCTCTCGCAGGTCTTCCAAAAGTACGGCCGAGAAATCGCGGTTGTGATCCACACAGCGGCGCAACCTAGCCACGACTGGGCCGCCAAGGAACCCTTTACCGACTTCGACGTCAACGCGGTCGGTGCGCTGAACGTGTTGGAGAACACCCGGTTGTACTGCCCGGAGGCGGCATTCATTTTCTGCTCCACCAACAAGGTGTACGGAGACCGCCCAAACTCGCTTCCGCTCCAGGAGTTGGCGACGCGGTACGAAATCGAGCCCAACCACACTTACGAGCAAGGGATTACCGAGGACATGTCCATCGACGGCTCCCTCCACTCGATCTTCGGCGTGTCCAAAGTGGCGGCCGACGTCATGGTGCAGGAGTACGGGCGATACTTCGGCATGAACACTGCTTGTTTCCGGGGCGGCACGTTGACCGGACCGGCTCACTCGGCAGCTGAGCTTCACGGCTTCCTCGCCTATCTGATGCGATGCGTCATGGAAGGACGCACCTATAACCTTTACGGCTACAAGGGAAAGATGGTCCGCGACGCCATTCACTCCCACGATGTCTTGACGGCCTTCGAGGCGTTCTTCCGCCACCCGCGCCCGGGCGCGGTCTACAACTTGGGCGGCGGCCGATTTGCCAACGTCTCACACATCGAGGCCTTCCGGCTGGCCGAAGAGATCACCGGCGAGCAGGCGGTCATCAACTACGTTGATGAGGCACGGGTCGGTGATCATCAGTGGTGGATCAGCAGCATGGCCAAATTCCAGTCGGACTACCCGCAGTGGCGGCAAAGCTATGACATACCGACTATTCTGCGCGAGATTTACGAAGCCAACGCTGAAACGTGGGTTCGCCGGTGATAGACGCCGGAAAGCGAAATGTCTTGGGTGTCTTGATCGACGTGGTCGACTACGAGGCGGCGGGGGCGCGCATCCTGACTGCCGCCCGAAACCGTCAGTCCTTTGCGGTAACCGCGTTGGCCGTACACGGGGTGATGACGGGAGTGAGCGATCCCGACCACGCGGCTCGTCTCAACTCCTTCGATCTCGCGACGCCGGACGGACAGCCTGTTCGATGGGCGCTAAACCTGTTACATCGGGCCGGGCTTTCCGACCGGGTGTACGGACCAAACCTGACCTTGCGGGTGCTCGAAAGCGTAGCCGCCGATGGACTTCCGGTGTATCTCTACGGGTCTACGGAGGACACTCTGGAGCTGCTCTCGACAGCGCTGACACAGCGACTACCCGAGCTGAAGATCGCCGGCAAGGAACCGTCCAAGTTTCGCCTCGCAGCTCCGGGCGAGCCGCAAGAAATTGCGGAACGGATAGGCGGCACGGACGCTCGGTTGGTGTTGGTTGGGCTGGGTTGTCCGCGGCAGGAGCAGTTCGCATACGCAATGCGTCCCCTGCTCGACATGCCTGTACTCGCGGTGGGCGCCGCCTTTGACTATCACGCTGGCACGTTGCGGCCGCCCCCACCGTGGATGCAACGATATGGCTTGGAGTGGTTGTGGCGGTTAGCGCTGGAGCCGAGTCGCCTTTGGCGCCGCTATATTCTGCTCAATCCCGCCTACCTGGCCCGGCTTGCGGCTCAGTGGACGCGCCTATGGCGGCCGGTCCCAGCCGCGCCCGACACCGGATCGCTCACGAATTTTCCGGTCTAGATCGGCTAGTCCACTTCGTGCGCCGAATCACGCGACAAAGCGGTCGTTTTCGCCGCGGTCCTTCGCCCGGTTGAGGGTCAGTACGCTCCCCTGCGGCCGAACACGGCATTCGGCGTTTGGGCCATGATCCGCAGGTCCCACCGCAACGACCATGACCGGACATAGACCATGTCCAAATGCTGAAGATCGGCGTAGGTAAGGTCGCTGCGACCGCAGACCTGCCATAGTCCCGTGATTCCCGGTTTGACGTCGAGACGGGCCAGCGCGGCGCCATCGATGCGTTTGGCCTCTTCAGTCGGCAGCGGCCGCGGCCCGACCAACGACATCTCGCCGCGGACCACATTGATGAGCTGGGGCAGTTCGTCGATGCTGGTTCTCCGTATGAAAGCCCCCACGCGGGTGACCCTCGGATCTCTCTCCATCTTGAAAAGCGGTCCGTCGACCTCGTTGAGCTGTGCGACCAATTCGCGTTGTTGCCACGCGTCAGCGACCATCGAGCGGAACTTGAAGATCCGGAACGGCTTGCCTGCCCTGCCCATCCGCTCCTGGCGGAAGAACACGGGACCGCGGCTGTCGAGTTTGATCGCCAGCGCAGTGAGAAGCAGGACGGGGGACACGACCACCAGAGCGCAACTCGCGATCGTTACGTCCATGAGCCGCTTCATGATTCGTTCGCTCACTGCTAATGACGCGGTGGGTAGATGCATCAGAGTAAGGCCGTGCAGTTCCTCGGCTTCAGTGCGCCAGTTATGCATCTCGAAATAGCGCGGGATCTCCGAAACCGGCACTTGTCCTTCCAAGGTGCGCAGCGCCTCGAGCACTATGGCATCGCTGGTGTTCGGAAATGCAACGATCACTCGGTCAATCGCATAGTCGGCGCATACGTCGGATAGATCCGCGAGTCCGCCGAGGACGCGGGTGCCCGGTGCGGCGTTGTCGTCGACGTGGCCAACCACCAGTGTGTCCGGGCATCTTTTCAGCCTCGACGTCAACCGATCAGAGATCGGTCCCGTGCCGACCACCAAAATGCGGGTGATCGTCGGGTCGAACATCCGTACCATCAACCGGCGTCCATACGGGACCAACACAATGGCGGGCAGCGTCATTGAGACGGCGGCAGTCAGGGTCATTCGCCCTCCGCCGAAGGCGAATGTGTCGACAGCAAGGGCCAGCACGACGGCAGTGGGCATGCAGCGCGCGATTTCTGGAGGGCCCCACCACTCGCTCGGCCGGAGCCGGGCGGCGGGCCGGCGGTATCGACCATGCACGTGCAGTGCAATTGCCATTGTGACCGCCATGAGGGCGACGCTGAGGACGCCGAGGTGGCCGGCCCGCACGGGGCTGACGAGAACCAGCGTCACCGCGCCGAGGATCGCCGACACCGTCAGGGTGACTGTGTCGGAGATCTCGAGGATGTAGCGATGGCGACGTCCGAGCGTTGGCGCGATCGGCAGAGGCTTGGTGTCCTGTGCGGCTTGCGACAGTTTCGCCCCGACCGGACTCAGGGCCTCAGGCACCGAGGTCGATGGTGTTGCTTCGATCGTCATGTTGTCCCCCAGCGATTCATCGGCGCCCTGTTACCAGCCGAATCCGACCAGTCGGAGTCCGGATCCGGCGAAGTCGGCTTCCGACAGGCAATTCCGGCCATCGACAATGAGGTCACCGCGCATGACACGACGCAATCCGGCAGCCTTCAGGAGTCGAAACTCCGGCCACTCGGTGGTGATGACAACTGCGTCCGCCCGGTCGGCCGCATCGTAGGCGTCGCGAGTCAGTCGCACTGCCTTGCATTCTTCGGGCAGCGTCTTCACCACCGGATCGAACGCCGAGACAACGGCGCCCGCCGCGATCAGCCGTCGAGCGATGTCGAGGGCTGGAGCGTCGCGGAGATCGTCAGTGCCGGGTTTGAAGGTCAAACCGAGCAGAGCGATTCGGCGGCCCTTGAGCATGTGGAGTTCTCGTTGCAGCTTGCGCACTACGCTCGCACGCTGCGCCTTGTTGATCTCGACGGTCGCCTGCAGCATCGACGGCGTGTAGCCGTACTCTTCGCCCGTTGCGATAAGCGCAGCGACGTCCTTGCCGAAGCACGAACCGCCCCATCCCACACCGGCATTCAGGAACGAGGGGCCGACACGGTGGTCTGCGCCGATAGCGGGCAGCACCTGACGGACATCAGTGCCGAACAGTTCACACATCTGCGCAATTTCGTT
Source organism: Mycobacterium sp. 3519A (assembly GCF_900240945.1). Taxonomy (NCBI): domain Bacteria; kingdom Bacillati; phylum Actinomycetota; class Actinomycetes; order Mycobacteriales; family Mycobacteriaceae; genus Mycobacterium; species Mycobacterium sp. 3519A. The sequence continues at coordinate 515,054 of NZ_OESG01000013.1, read as the reverse complement.
GGCGAAACTGATCTTCGTCGCCAGGAATGCGTTCGCCGCGTACTTGATCATCTCCGCAGACGCCAGGTCGGTGGTGATCAGCGAGGGGTGTAGATCCCGCCGTCCGCAATCGAATGATTGGTCCAGTACCGGCTGGTAGAGTTCCGCGACCCGACTGGCATCGTCGGGCGCACCACCCAGCACGATCCGATCCGGGTACAGAAAATCGTTGATAGCAGAGCCCTCGCGAAGGAACTCGGGATTGGAGACGACATGGAATGTGAGTTCGCGGTTGCCTTCCAGCGCGTCCTCGAGGATCGCACGCGTCCAATTGCCCGAGCCGACAGGGACTGTCGACTTGTTGACGATGACCGCTTCGGGACGCAGGTACGGGGCCAACGACTGAATTGCACTCTCTAGCTGCGTGAGATCTGGTGAACCGTCGGCGGCCGGCGGAGTTCCGACGCACAGGAACACGAAGTCCGCATCGGACAGCGCCTCGCTGGGTTTGTCTGTGAACCTCAACCGTCCGGACGCCAGCGATGACTTCAACAGTTCCGGGAATCCGGGCTCATGGATAGGCGCCTGGCCGTGGTTGAGCTGTGCGGCGCGCTTCGAATCCGTGTCGAGGCCGTAGACCGAGTGTCCCAGGAACGCGAGGCAGGCCGAGGTGACCGCACCTACGTAACCGGTACCGATGACCGCAACCCGGTGGCGTGGCTGCTTGCGGTTGACAGCAGTTGCACTCGGAGTTGCAGATTGGTCGCGGTCGCGAAACCAAGCGATGGTGTCCAAGAGACCGTCGCGCGCGTCGACCTTCGGTTCCCAGCCGAGACGGGTGCGCGCGAGCGTGATGTCGGGCCTGCGCTGCGACGGGTCGTCCTTGGGGCGGTCGATGAACTGTAATGGGGAGTCTGATCCCGTGAGTTTGAGGATCAGGTTCGCCAGCTCCAGCATCGTCATTTCGTTCGGGTTGCCGATGTTGACGGGTCCGGCGATGTCGGAGAACAGCAGCCGAAGGGCGCCGTCGACCAGATCGTCGACATGGCACACGGACCGGGTCTGGCTGCCGTCTCCGTGGACGGTGAGCGGGGCGCCGGATAAGGCCTGGTTGACGAAGTTCGGGATGGCGCGGCCATCGTTCGGACGCATCCGCGGGCCGTAGGTATTGAAGATCCGCATGATCGCGGTGTTGACCCCGTGCTTCGCCCGGTAGGAGGTCGTCAATGCCTCCGCGAAGCGTTTCGCCTCGTCGTAGCAGGAGCGCGGGCCGACGGGATTGACGTTGCCCCAATAGCTTTCAGGCTGCGGGTGAACCAGCGGGTCGCCATACGATTCGGAGGTCGACGCCAGCAAGTAGCGGGCACCCTTTTCCTTCGCGAGGCCCAAAGTGTGCAGTGTGCCAAGCGATCCTGCTTTCATTGTCTCGATTGGGAGCTCGGCGTAGTCGACCGGTGAGGCCGGCGAGGCGAAGTGCAGCACGTAGTCGACAGGGCCGGGGATCGAGATGTAGTGACTGACGTCATGCTCGACCAACCGGAAGCCGTCACGACCCTCGAGGTGTGCGACGTTCGCGCGCGAGCCCGTCACGAAATTATCGAGGCATATGACATCAATGTCGTGTGTGAGCAGACGTTCCGCTAGATGCGAGCCGACGACCCCCGCCCCACCCGCTAATACAGCACGCTGCCGCATTTCCCCTCCTTGTTCCGCGCCTCAGGCAGGACAGTTGACGCCGCGGGGGGCAGCTGGTGACGAGTGTCTAGGGGCGCGCGGACGCTGGGTCGAGACCAATGCCCAGAATTCCGCCAAGCCAGCCGAACGAGGTCGGCTTGGCGGCTACGCGCAGAGCACGGCATCAGCGTCCTAACCCCCGTGTTGTCGTACTGCGACAACTTTGCTGTCGAGACTTCGGGAATCCGGTGCCGCCGGCTACCCCCCTGCACACCTGCCGCAACCAACTTTGGCAATCGGACAGCTCGGCTTCCTTACGCCTCATGCAAAACATAGCGTATTAACCATGTAGACGCTAGGGAATCAGGAGTTTCCCTACGGTTAGGCGACTTAACCCCATACTAACTGGGCGTTTGAAGTGTGTGCCATCGAGATCAGGCCGCAAGAGCCAACCTGTGTAGTTTTGCTGAATTTGTGATGTCGTCTCAATGGCGGACATGACATCGCAAACGACGGCATCTCTGGCAAACAAGATCACCACTGATCGCCCGCCGCTCCGCGAGGCGCTGACGGAGGCGGAGGTGCCGACCGCTCGAGTAGCTAGGCGCGTGGCCACCTATCGCGGAACGAATCGTGGTGGCGCGTCGACCTCACGCAGTCGATGATCTCGCTCGGCATTAGACCGTACCTAGGGGCGGATGTGCTGCACTCCCACTCCAGCGGTGGCGCCACTGTCGGCAGAGCGAATGCTGATCAAGTCGCCCACGCCGAGGCCGCCCCCACTCGACATCTACTCGCCTTCTCGGGCGACGAGTCGCTGGCTGGTTTCCGGCAGGGGATCTACGACGAGGAGGCCGTGGTGGTGCATTCTCACCAGAAGATCGCCGCCGGCCAACGTATTGCGCTAACGCGCAACCTCAGATTGATGTGCACAGCGACATGGGCCGCGGCTGACTTCGAGTTTCTCGTGTGTAGGCACGCTTTGGCTCGCGGCTGATCTCGCTATCCAGAGCTGGTCAGTAACTCAGAAATGTATGATCTGGCAAACCGCAACGTCGCTGTCCTACGGCGCACGGGGCGGACTTATAGCGACGAGGGGGCCGCTTTGACTTTTCAGGACTTCATGCGGATATTGCGCACTCGGTGGCTGATCGTTTGTGGTATTGCGGTCCTCTCTCTCGCGGCGGCCACTGCGATCACGTTGCTGACGACGCCGCTCTATGAGGCTCAGACGCGATTGTTTGTGTCCACGGCGGCCGGTGGATCCGCGAGCGAGGTATACGAGGGCAACCTATCGTCGCAAGACCGCGTGCTCTCGTACACCAAGCTGATCATGGGTGAAACGCTGTCGCAGCGGGCTATCGACAAGCTTCGCCTGAACATGTCCGCCGAAGACTTGCAGAAAGAGATCAAGGCCAGTTCCGCACCCGGCACCGTTCTAATAGATGTATCGGTTCGTGACCCCTCACCCGCCCAAGCGCGTGAGATCGCCGACGTGTTGTCGGCGGAGTTTGTCGCCATGGTCAAGGAATTGGAGACTGCCCCGGACGGTGACAAGCCCGACGCGCGCGTTGTCGTTGAGCAACGCGCCTCGGTTCGCCCTGATCCCGTCGTTCCGAATACCTCTCGAAACTTGTTAGTCGGGCTGGCCTTAGGCGTGCTGCTTGGAATCGGTTTCGCACTCCTCCGCGACAGGTTGGACACCGCGGTAAGTGATAAACGAGTCCTCGAGGAGGTTACGGGCGCCGGACTTGTCGCCAACATTCCTGTCGATAAGCACCGAAAGACCGATCCTGCGATCTCCTTCGCGAATGATGGGTCACCTATAGCCGAGGCATTTAGAGAATTCCGGACCAATCTGCAGTTCCTCGAGGTGGATAACCCGCCCCGCCTGCTCGTAGTCTCTAGTTCCTTGCCAGGCGAGGGCAAAAGCACAACGTCGATCAATATCGCGCTGGCGCTAGCCGAGGCGGAGCACAACGTCGTGCTCGTTGATGGAGATATGCGACGTCCAAAGCTGGCCGATTACCTCGACTTGATTGGGTCAGTCGGATTCAGCACAGTGCTCAGTGGCAAGGCCTCCCTTAGCGAGGTCCTTCAGAAGACAAGATTCCCGGGACTCACTGTCCTCACCTCGGGAGCTCTTCCTCCGAATCCGAGTGAGCTGCTTGGATCGGTCACGAACAAGAAAGTTCTCAGCGAACTGCGCTCGAACTTCGACTATGTGATCGTAGATTCGTCGCCGCTCCTGCCGGTCACTGATGCCGCCATTCTCGCGGCTGCTTCCGATGGTGTATTAATAATCGGCCGATTCGCGAAGACCACACGCGCGCAGCTGGCACAAGCTGTTGAAAATCTCAAGAAAGTCGAAGCCCGGATCCTCGGCGCCGTGTTCACGATGACACCCGCACGCCGGAATGCGGCTTACAAGTACAGCTACTACAGCGAAGGGCCGCCACTGACAAACCCTCCGCGTCATCAAACGACCCGCTCGATTCGCCGCAATCAGGACCGGTGACGGAACCCGAAATCTCGATCGTCATCCCGACGCGAGATCGAAGCGACTGGTTGCCGTCCACATTGGTCAGTGTTTTGGGACAGGAGGCCACCACAGCGGAAGTCATTATTGTCGATGACGGGTCTTGCCGCCCCGTCGACACGGTCCTATCCGACTGGGCGCTCGAGCGCCTCCGGGTGATTCGCCATTCACATCCCATGGGCGTGTCGGCCGCACGCAACGTGGGCATCGCTGCCGCACATGCGCCGTGGATTGCGCTGCTCGACGACGATGACCTGTGGGCGCCTAGCAAACTGCGATTACAACTTGACGCCGCCGCCGCCACGCATGCGGACTTCGCATTCACTGGTGGCGTAGCCATCGATCGTCAGGGTCGGGTGACCAGTTCCGAATCGGCGCCACGCGCCGACTCGAACCTGCACCGGCGGTTGCTGTCCAGCCGAGTCATCCCCTACATCGCGTCGAATGTCATCACCTCGGCGAGTCTGATCGAGCGGGCCGGCGTGTTCGATACGGCACTGCAACACCTTGCGGACTGGGACTTCGTGCTGCGCCTAAGCCAGGCAGGCGCCGCAGTTGCCGTCGACGAGCCTCTCATTGCTTACCGGCTGCACGGCGCAAACATGCAGATTGACGATACCGGTCTCATGGATGAGTTGCGGTATCTCAACGAGAAGTACACCGAGGCCAGCGCGGCGAACGCTGCATCGATCGACATGGCCGGATGGTGGCGATGGAGGATCAACGCACGCCGGTTGGCTGGCGACCGCCGAGGCACTGCGGCGGCATACATTCGGCTAGCACGAGTTACGCGCAATCCGCAGGATGCGATACGAGGGGTTGCGATGATGCTGGGAGGCGAGCGGGCGATGTCGTTCGCGCGCCACCTGGGCCGCAGCCAGCGGCAGGCGGTCGCGCCAGGTTGGCTCGAGGCCGCGCTTAACGTCAACGCCGAGACGCTTTCTGAGGTGTGCCGATCGTCGAACTAGCCGAACAATTTCCGACGGTAAGTGTGGTGATTCCGACCGCCGGAGGCCGCTCGCGGCTGATTGATCGCGCCATATCACGTCTGCTCGCCGATCCCGCGACGGCGGAGCTGATTATCGTGTTCGATCGACCGGACGCGGCCACTGAGCACGTTGTCCAAAGCTACGCTGACCGGGACACCCGCGTACTTTCCACGTGCACAATCCGCTACGACAGGGCCGGGCACCGTAACGGTGTGCAGGATGACGACCACGGCCAAATCGCTCGTAACGAAGGTGTGCGACTCGCAAGTTCGGAAATCGTGCTGACCCTCGACGATGACGTCGAGCCCGAAGCTGGAATGGTAAGCGGGCACGCCCGTCATCATGCCGAAAGAAAGGACCTCGTCGTACTGGGTTATATGCCCGTGATTCCGCTGCCGCCGAGTCGATTTACACCGCAAGCGACGGTGCAGATCTACGCCAAAAACTACGAACGCGCCTGCGCCCGCTACCGGGCCGATCCGGATGCGGTGTTGCTCGGTTTATGGGGCGGGAATTGCTCTGTCACACGTCGGAGTTGGCTCGCCGCCGCCGCTTTGCCCAGAACTTCCGCTGGGTATCACGACGACCGCGACTTCGGAATGCGACTTCGCGAGGTCGGGCTGGCAGGCATTTTCGACCCAACGCTACGGTCTTGGCACTGGTACCGCCGCTCCGTCTGGCACGCCAGCGCCGACGCCTACAACGCTGGCCTCGGGCGCGCGGCCCTCTACCAGGCGTACCCTCGACTCCGCGAGCTTGACAAAGTCCCGCCGCCGCGGAGAGCCCTACGGCCGCTTCTTTGGGCGGCACGGTCAGGCACCGCATGGGCAGCAATGAGATTCGGACTCAGTGGCGTCGCCCTTGCTGCCGCAGCGGTCCATTGGAGGCCGATCGAGGAGGCCGCAGTCCGCGCGATGTTACGCGTCGGAACTGCGCGAGGCCTATACCAGGGCGGTGAGCGCGTCCTCTAGCTTGTCGTCGCGTCTAACTTAGCGCGTATGCCTCGTCCTAGGGGTGCGGCGCCGTTCGCCGAACAGTCGAATAGTCGGACGCGCTGTGCCGCAATACGGTCGTCGCATATTAGCCGCCATGCCAACGATCTGGCCTAGCCGCTTGCGGGTGTGCATCCATTCGCAGGCGCACGCCGCCTCAGGTGGTCGACCGATGCGGCCTTTCTCGAAACGCAGAGATCGCTCATGTCACAGCGGTCATCGTCCCATCGACTTGCAAACGCTTGAGCACAGGATTCGCAGCCGAGGAGTACACGTACACCAGATAGTTGTAGCCCGCTGCAGCTTCTATTGTGCCCGCCAGTCGATATTGTCAACGGCAGCTGAATCTTGATCAGTTGTCGGCAAGTGAATTTTGACCAGCTTGGGGTCATTGGTCGTCGGCCGTGACGTTGGGGACGCGGCCGAGGTCTCGGTCTTTGATGCGGTAGCTGTCTCCTTTTAGTGAGATGACTTCGGCGTGGTGAACGAGGCGGTCGATCATGGCTGCTGCGACGACGTCGTCGCCGAAGACTTCGCCCCAGCGGCCGAAGGGCTTGTTGGAGGTGACGATGAGGCTGGCGCGTTCGTATCGGGAGGACACCAGTTGGAAGAACAGGTTGGCGGCTTCGGGTTCGAACGGTATGTAGCCGACCTCGTCGACGACCAAGAGTGGGTAGCGGGCCAGCCGGACGAGTTCGGCTTGCAGTGTGCCGCCGTGATGTGCCGCGGCCAGGCGGTCGACCCACTGGCTGGCGGTGGCGAACAGGACGCGGTGTCCGGCCTGGCAAGCCCGGATCGCGATCCCGATAGCCAGGTGCGTCTTGCCTGTCCCTGGCGGCCCGAGGAACACGACGTTGTCGCGGGCGGTGACGAAGTCCAGCGTGCCCAGATGGGCGATGGTGTCGCGTTTGAGGCCACGGGCGTGGTCGAAGTCGAACTCCTCCAACGACTTCCGCGAGGGAAACCGGGCAGTACGGATTCTTCCTTCACCGCCGTGAGACTCGCGCGCCGACACTTCGCGCTGCAGACACGCCGCCAAGAACTCCTCGTAGCTCCACGTCTCGGTTCGAGCTCGCTCGGCGAGCCGCTCGACGGCCTCCCGCAACGTGGGCGCCTTGAGCGCCCGGGTCAGATACGCCAGCTCGGCAGTCACGTCGCGGCTGGCGGTGGTGGTCTTGGTGGCCATCACGCCACCGGCCCGTCGATGTCGATCAGGGCGTCGTAGTCGGTCAACGACCGCTGCTCGACCTCGACTTGAGTTGGGAGCGTGACGACGTCGAAGCGGTTGCGGCGCAGAACTTTAGCCGCCGCAACGTGTTCGGGGTCGCTGATCGTTTGATGCTTGGCCCAGATCCGGTCGTGGTCGGCGACCAACCGACCCGCGCACCACACCCGAACACGGGCCAGATCCGCGACGACCTCGATGCGCCGGCCGACTGCAGCGGGGTGCACCGAGTAGTCGTTGGCGTCCAGGCGCACGTAGTGATCGCGCGGCAGCCGGGCATGGGTGCGCCACCCGGTGGCCGGCGCCACCGGCGGCAACGGCACCATCGCGGCCCGGTCAGCCTCGACCCGATCCGCCGGTCGGCATCCCAACACCCGATGCTGGCGGTGATTGGCGATCACCAGCCACTGGTTCAGTTGAGCGTTGAAATCTGACGGCGAGTCGAACACTCGACCCGGCAGAAACGCCCGCTCCAGGTAGTCGTGAAAGCGTTCGACAAGGCCTTTGGCTTCGGGATCGCCGGGCTTGCAGATGATGACCTTGGCGGCCACCGTCCCGCGGAACGCCTGACAGGCCGCCGTCAGCTCCGGCATCCGCGCCCGCCACCGCCCGACGGCGCCCTCACCATCCCAGACGAACACTCGCGGCACTGCGCCCAGCACCGAAAGATGTTGCCACCAAGCGGCATACAGATCCTCGGCGCTGCGGGTGGGAATCAACAGCGCCGAGGCCCACCGCGAATACCCACAGACCATCGTCAGCACCGGCAGCGCCGTGGCCGTGCGCACCTGACCATGGCCGACCGGAACCGCAACGTCGGGGAACCACAAGTCGCACTGCGCGATTTCTCCAGCCTGATACGTCGTGCGCGATGCCGGATCTGGCGGCAGATACACCGGCCGCAACTCGCGCACCCGCTCACTGAGCGTGCGGATCGAATACCGCCAGCCAATCCGCTCGGCGATCACCGTCGCCGGCATCCTCGGATACGCCGCCAGCAACTCCCTAATCCGCGGCTCGGCCTCATCAACGACCGACCCCGCCGACACCCGTTGATACTTCGGCGGCCGGTCACTGGCCAACGCCGCCTTCACGGTATTGCGAGCCACCCCCATCACCCGCGCCACCTCAGAAATCGACAATTGCTCCGACCGACGCAACCGCCGGATCTCTGCCCAGTCCTCCACGCTCAACACTCGCTTCCTCCCTGGCTCAACCAAGCCAAGGGTCTCCAGGAAGCTGGTCAAAATTCAGTTGCCGCGCTCTGGTCAGTATTCAGTTGCCGCCGACAGATATCCGAGAGAACGCATGTCCGCATCGGAAAGGTTTTCAAATCCCGACACCGATGATGGGTCATTGACTCGACTCGCTACCAGCAAAACGAGGTCCGGTCGAGCACTCAAGACCTCCAGTACCGCGGCCTCGTGCGCGTGGCCGCGGTGCCCTCGAGCAATGGTGCGGTCGTTGAGCCCGGCTAAGTCCAGAACCCGCGATCGCGTGACGTAGGGGATGACGCCACAGTCGTTGATCGCGAGGGACAATGACCCAACTCCTGCATCCCGCATGGCGGTCGCGATTTCGGTAAGCGGCTTGCCCTCGCTGTACCAAGTGACGAGCTTCTTGGTCGGCGGCAAAGCAAGTCCATTGGGCGTAAGGAGCGCAACAACTGTTGCCGCAAGGACGGCTGTTCGCAGCCCAGTACGCGTTGCGATCCGTGCGCAAAGCATGCCGAGACCGACGGCGCCTGCAATCGTGAAGGCAACCGAGACTGGCATGAGATAGCGGAACCCGAACCCCATGATGTGATGAACGGTCGCGTAATAAGCCATCTGCGCGGTGGCACCAGCAGAGATCGCTAATATCGCTGCGGCCGCCGGCCTACCTTGTTTGCCCGCTATGGAACACGTCGCGAAGCCGATCGCCACCACATTTGACAATCCAAGCAGCACAGCGTATTTCGCATAGTCCGATACATCACCCCAGCCGGGGAAGTCAAACCCACCCTGCTTTATATAGAACGGTAGAGGAACAGGCAGACCGTAGTAGGCATATCTGATGAGGAAGTACACTACGCCGATGCTTACAAAGCTGGCGAAGGACAGCGCCACGTTGGCACGGCTGGACCGCCATATCAAGAATGCGCCAAGGAGCGTAACCGCCACGGCGAGCAACATTTCGGGGCGAACCATCGGGACCGCGACAGCACAAAAACCAGTCACCACCGCGACGGATCGCCGTGCCCCAAATTCCATGGTCCGCAGAACGTTGAGCAGAAACGCCGCGTAGGCAGCAACGGCTGGAACGGTTTCCATTCCAGAGACGGAATTCACCGCCATGTACGGTGAACTTATCAAGCTCGCCGCCGCCACCATCGCGAAGGCGCTTGACATCCCGACTGACAATGTCGTTGAGCCGCGCAGGACTTTAAACACTGTCACGACCACGATTGCCGAAGCGGCGAGCACCGCCATCACACCCAAACACTTCGCAAGCAGCAGGGGGTCGATTTTCGCTGCGACGCCCGTTGACAAGACGATCGCCCAAAGCGGGCTAGTAATCCCCTCCGCGCGAGGGTATTCGCCTGCGTTGAACACCAAGCCACTGCCGTCGGCCCAGTTCTGGGCGTAGCGGAAGCTGATGTACGCATCGTCCAGCGTGTAGTCCCAGAAGTCCCGCGCGGTTATCGCGAACGCGATACAGGCCGCCGCGAACACGCAAAGCGCGAAGACGCTGTACCTTCGGGACGACTCAGGACGGCGATGGGGCACAGCGGCCGTCGAGTCCTCCCCTCCGGCATACGGCGTCGCTGGCTTCCGCAACATTTCGTACGTATCTCGGCCGTTGCTTATCCCGACCAGAACGGTCAGTCGTGCTGGCCGGCTCCTGAAGCGCGGCCCACGTAGAGACCCCTCTTGAAAGGGCCCTCCGGATCGAAGATCACATCGAGACCGGCTTCGGTCATGGCAGACATGTGTTCCTCTCGAGTGAATAGTCCTATGCGGTGCTGCTCCTCGAAGTGCTCGACACGATCCGGTGTCCCGACGAGGTAATGGATATCCAGTACGGATAACTGACCGTCGCGCTTGCTGGTATACATCCAACAGATTTTCATATCGGGTCTGTCGACGTGGTTAGCGGTAATGGTGCCGGTCCAATAGCGATCAGGCTCGAACCACGGTTCCACAATGAGCAGGCCGCCCCGCTCAACATGCCGAGCCATATTGGCGATCGCTCGTCGCATGTTCTCGACCGTCTGGACGTATCCGACGGCACTAAACAGGCATGTCACCACGTCGAATCGTCGCGGAAGGGAGAAGTCCAGCATGCTTGCCTCATGGAAACGCACGTCAGGACAACGTTCGCGGGCAGTCTCGAGCAGCAGTCCGTTGAGGTCCAATCCTTCGACATCGTAGAACTTCTGGAAGTGGCGCAGATGTCGGCCTGTGCCGCATCCCACGTCGAGAAGGGTGGCGGCATGAGGTGCGTTAGCTTGGATCACCTCACGCAAACGCTCGACTGCGGCACTGTAGTCAACGAAACCGTACAGCGCGTCATAGAACGGGGCCGACTTGATGAACATGAATCTCCAATGTTTCCTTAGTCACATCCGCGCGGGTAAATGATAAGCCGGGAAATAGCCACTGCGATCGCGCGGATTCTTCCCCACGCGTCGGACGAGTACGGCATAAGTGTCGGGCCGATACACCTCTTTAAGTGCACCGGACGGGAGACGCTTTGCGCCGAATCTCTCCTTGAACAACGCGATCCCATCTCCACGCCGGACACCACCTCCAAAGTTCAGGCGCGGCACGCGGTACTGCATCAACTTCATCGCACCAGCCCACATCAGGGGCGCAGCGTACGTGTCTGCTCCTGGCCGAGAGAAGCCAAATAAGGCTTCGGCACAGTAGGGCGTGTACGCGTAGAGGTGGACTGCAGCGATTTCCCCGTCAGAGCCTTCGACTCCGATGAGAAAAACACTGTCGAGCCCGAGCAATTCATTCCAGGTTGCACCAGAAAATCTGTAGGTGGGCGACGCTTTCCTACTACGCAGGAAAATATCGATCCCACTTCGAAACGAGGCCGCAAGGCGGTCCTGATCCTCGACGAGACGTGCTGGCCCGTCAATGAATGCCTGCAATTGCCGACGCCGGTTCCTCGATAGTGCACCGCGGAGAGCAGCTTCGCCGCGGTCGAGTTCTAAGACGAACACATCATTATCCACTGAATAATCAGGCGATTCGCGACAGAACGCGGGCATCAGTTCTGCATGAAGCCCGAGGTAAGCGCAGACATACTCCCGGTCTCGCGCCGTCCTCTGCCAGTCCGCAAGCATGTCTGGCCCCACACGCTCGCCGACAATTCCGCCGAATCCGTATGGGGTGACCACGTCCAGATAGCCGCCAAAACTTCTCTCAGCGATTGCGCATACCGCGCGCCTCGCTCCCTTCTGCCATGTATAGAGAAAAGTAGGCCAGTTAGTGGTCAGGTGCATTGCGTGGCAGCTGGCCCATGTATGGGCGAAAGCATGAGGAAGTCCGCGTAGAGCCTCTTCCCAGTCATCCTTTGCTTCGAGCGGGATGAATCGCTCGCGCGCTGCCATCATCGAATCGCTTTGAGGCCTCGGCGTAGCCTGAAACGTCTCGTCGTCGACCACCACAACAACAGGCGTCGCCGCTCACCCTGGCCGGGGCGCAGAGAGTGCCGGGTCACTGGAGAAACCCGAAAGCTCTCGCTCAAAAGTTTTCGGGCCTCAGCGTAATCACCCCGTAGAACGCGCTCGTGCGCCAAGTCAACCAACGCGCGCGACAATCGCCGGCGGCGGAACTGCTCGCCACCTGTCACGACGCCGGTCATGCCGTGAAGAAAGTCGACCATGACGGTCTTGCGCTCAAGCGACGACTGGGCGGAGTACATGCCGCCGGAATGAATCCTGTATGCCCCGAGGATATTTGGAAGATAATCAATGCGGCCGTGTTCGGCTGCCATGAAGTACAAGGGCCAGTCTCCCCACGGGAGGCGGAAGTACCAGGCGGGCAGAGGGTCCAGAACTTCTCGGCGAAACATCGGGCTGCACGATGCAATCGGATTGTCTGCGAAAAGTTCCTCGATCCCTACGTGGGGCGACTGTTTCGGCGAGTTGAAGTAGTCACTGCACGACTCGTCGTCCTCCACCACGTTCACCACGTTGTGGAAGCACATCACGCAGAGTCTCTCCGCGTCCAGGTGATCCGCCTGGAGGCGCAACTTGTCGGGAGAAGTCCAATAGTCGTCGCCGTCCATCTGTGCGATGTAATTGCCTTGGGAACGCGTGATCAGTTCCGCATACAATCGTTTACCGGCACCGCCCATGTTCCGCTCCGGATAGAAAGTCTTGATCCGACCGGGGTGACAGTGGACGTATTCATCTATGATCGAACGGGTTTCGTCTGTGGAGCAGTCATCCCCAACAAGAATTTCAACAGAATCCACGCCGCGTTGGTCGAGAGCGCTATCAAGCGCAGACGCGACGTAGCGTGCGTGGTTGTAAGTTTGGATCAAAACGCTCACTCGCACGGGGGAACGGCGGGCTGATGTCATTCCTAATCGCATGCCGAGCTCCGTCGCGTCGAGAGGGCTCGCTTCAACGCCGGTGCTTCCCTAACAGCACGCCGAATGACTCCGGCGATCGTTACGGCATCCTTCGGCGTGATCCCCGTCCCAGTTGGAAGGGTGAGAACTCGTGCCGCCAGCCAATCCGTTTCCGGCAGGCTGCGGCCCGAAGCTTCGTGTTCCGCGCGGTAGGGGTCGAGTCGGTGGCAGCCGGGATAGAAATACCGGCGGGCAAGAACATTCTCCGCCCACAGTACGTCACGAAGTTCGTCGCGGCTTAAGCCGGCATCGTCATCGACCTCAACGACGACGTAGTGCCGGGCCGTCGCATCGACGTCGTCATATGGAATGAGGCCGATGCCCGGAATGCCTTCCAACACTTCGCGATACACCGCGAAGTTGCGGTGGTTGGCAGCGACGAACCGGTCACGCGACTCGAGCGAGGTGAGACCCATTGCAGCCGCGACTTCGCTCATCTTCCCGTTGATTCCGAGGGTGTCGACCTGGTCATAGTCCGAGAAGCCGAAGTTCCTAACGAGGCGGGCTCGATCTGCAAGAGCGTCGTCGTCGGTAACTATCGCACCACCTTCGAAGGCGTTGACCAACTTCGTCGCGTGGAAGCTGAACACCTCGGCCCGACCGAAGCCGCCGATCTTTCGGCCGCGGAACTCTGATCCGAACGCATGCGCGGCGTCGAACAGCAGACTCAGCCGTCGCCGGTCAGCGATCTCGCTTAACGCGTCCACGTCGCATGGCCGGCCCCAGACATGTACGCCGAGGATTCCGGTGGTGCGAGGTGTAACCAATCGTTCGACCTGTTTCGCGTCGATGTTGTGAGTCGATGGATCGATGTCACAGAAGACCGGCGTTATGCCCCGCCACTTCAGCGCGTGGGCAGTCGCTACAAAGGTGAACGGCGTCGTAATGACCTCGCCTCGCAGCCCCGCGGCCTCGATGGCGATCTCCAGCGCAACGGTGCCGCTGGATGTGGCGACGCAGTGACGTACACCGACGACTGCCGCGACAGCCCGCTCGAACTCCTCGACGAGGGGACCGTTATTTGTGAGGAGATGTCGGTCGAGCAATCCGTCGATTCTCCGCATCAACTCTCGGCGGTCGCCGATGTTGGGCCGGCCAACATGTCGGGGTTCGGCGAATCGCGGCCGTGCGCCGAGCATAGCAAACTCCATCGCTGAAGTCCCACTGCCTGATTGCTCGTCCATCATCAGCCCACTCCGCAGGCGGTATCGCCGGTGGGCGCTCCAGAATGTGATTCGGGTGAGCGGTACGCCGGAAACCAATCGGTAGCGGCGCGCCGGCCGCGGCTAAGAGTGCTGTACGTCGGGCGATCAAATATTCGACCGCACAGGTAAGCGGGTCGCTCGGCGTTCGCCCAGCCCTGTTTGAAACGGATGAGGCCTGCCCCGTCGCGACCATCTGCGGCCGCACCACCGAAGTCAACAACCCGAGCCCCACGCGATTTCAGGTAGTCGAGGGCGGCCGCAAAGACTGCGTAAGAGGCCCCGACCTCGTAGCCCGCGGATGCCGAGGCGCCGAGGTGGTAGTAGCCCTTGTCACCGTCAATCAGCCAAAGTGCCATGCTCACCGTCTCGGCTCCTCGGCGGGCCAGCACAGCGAACATGCCCGGCACCTGAAGCTGTTGACGAAAAGATGTAAAGGAGAAAGCGTGGATCCCGGTTAGCCGGTGCCGCGTCGACAACTCGGCATAGAGACGTACCCATTCGTCGAGGTGGTCGATTGGGTTTGGGCAGACGTGAATATCCACAGACTGCTCCGCCCGGCGCAGCTGGCGACGATGGTGTATCGGCAGACTTAAACGTGCCCCCAGCTCAAGGATGAAGTGTTGCTTCATTGCGATAACACGGTCTGGGAACGCGCGGCGGAGGGTTGGAAGATCCGCGTCGGCGATTGGATCCACGACCACTACGAGGCTCACAAATGTGCTATTTAAATTTTCGAGATCATCGGGGAGCGAAGACCACCCCGTGCAGCTGAAGAGTGGATAAGGCCCCATCAGGTCCATGTACCGGGTGCCCGGGACCGGACGCTCGAGGACCCAGCCGTGACTTCTCGGAAGTTCGAGGGGCAGGCCGAATTCCGCCAAGGAGGCGACGTAGGCAGGGTCCGCGTAGGCAAGCCCGCTCTCACTCAGCTCAGTCACGGGCTGCCCCACAGGCGGGATCGGATTCAAGTAATTGCTCAGTCTCCCAAGCTAATTGGGGCCGCACCGCCCCTTCCCACTCGCCGAACCATCCATCCCGACTTGCACTCACGTCACGAACGTCGAAAACAAGCAAGTCGTCGACCTGGTAGATCAGGTAGTTACCGTCACCGATCACCATCAGTTCGATGCGGTGCATGCCATCGTTGAGGAGGTCTGCGGGGATATGGCAGGTATCGCGATACAAGCCGGTCGGAAACGGCCGGCCCTGCCATACCCGCTCCAGATAAGGAAGAGCGTTGAAGATCTTGATGCCCTGCTCGTTGTACACGTGGAGACTTAGGTTGAGCAGAGCCCCGTCGCGGAAGTTCCAGTACTCAATCTCAACTGCGATGGGGGTATGGACGTCAATCGAATCAGCCGCCGACCCGCCCTCGGGACGCACTGCCGCTCGCCGAAGCCGGACAAAGTCGTTACCGGGAGCCGAGTTGATGTCCGGCCAAAATCTTTCACTCAGAGCCGAAAAGGACGTAGACAAGTAGCGAGACACAACTTCGGAACTAGGGCCATCTGCGACACAGCGACCTCCTTCTAACCAGATCGACCGCCGGCACAATGCCTCGATCGCCGCCATGTTGTGAGAGACGAACAGGACCGTGCGGCCGCTGTTAGCTGCATCCCCCATTCTCCCCATGCATTTCCTCTGGAACTCGGCATCGCCGACGGCTAGTACCTCATCGACGATGAGGATGTCGCTCTGCAGAAAGGCGGCAACGGCGAAGGCCAATCGTGCACGCATGCCCGTGGAGTAGCGCTTCACCGGAGTATCCACGAAGAGTTGAACTCCAGCAAAGTCGATGATGTCGTCCATGCTTGCGCGAATCTCGCTTTTCCGCATCCCCAGAAGAGCTCCGTTGAGCAGGATGTTCTCCTTGCCGGTGAGCTCGGGATGAAATCCGGTTCCAACCTCCAGAAGGGCGCCGGCGCGGCCGTAGACGACGGCCTCTCCCTCGCTCGGCTCGGTGATGCGGGAGAGGATCTTGAGCAGCGTGGTTTTCCCGGCCCCGTTGCGTCCAATGATGCCGAGTGCTTCTCCCTGCGATACCGAGAAGGTGACGTCGCGCAGCGCCCAAAAGGATCCCGTCTGCCGAGTTGGCCCCTGCGGAGCTCCTCGTAATCGCTTGAGGGGGCGGCTTATTCGCCTACCAATTACATCCCGCAGGGCTTGGTAGGACTCCCGCTCCCCTAGCTGATACCGCTTGCCGAGGCCCCTCACCTGTAGGGCGATGTCCCGCCCGTTAGACGGCATCCGCGAACGACCTCTCCATGCGGCGGAAGTAGATGAGACCTCCGGCAAAGAGCACGACCACGACCGTCACCGAAACGAACATGGCTATCCCCGGCATCTCGGGGTTGCCTAAGAGCGCCCATCGGAAGCCGTCGACAACGCCGACCATCGGATTGAGACCGTAGATCAAACGCCAGGGTTCCGGGACCAACGACGACGGGTAAGCTACCGGAGAAGCGAACAGCCACAGGGAAACCAGGAATGGCAGGGTGTACCGCACGTCGCGATAGCGCACGTTGAGGGCTGACAGCCACAGCGAGACCGCGAGCGCTGTTATCGCTGCAAAAGCGACAAGCAGGGGAATCATCAGTACGGCGGTCGTCGGGGTGATGCCGTATGCAAGTAAGAGCCCGACTAACACAACGAAGGCGATCGCAACGTCCACGAGACCCGCGAGTACTGCAGCTGTCGGCACAAGAAGACGTGGGAAATATACCTTCGTCAGGATTTCCTCCTCATCCACCAGGCTGTTGCTGGCCTGCGTTACGGCGTTTGCGAAGAATGTCCACGGCACGAGAGCAACGTAGGCAAAGACGGGGTACGGGTGGTCGCCGGAAGGTATTCCTCCCAGTCGTCCAAAGAAGATGCTGAACACGACCATCGTGAGGAGCGGCTGAAGGATCGCCCAGGCCGCACCGAGGGCAGTCTGCTTATAGCGCACCTTTATGTCGCGCCACGTCAAGAAGTAGAGAACGTCGCGGTATGCCCACAGATCCTTCCAACCGATGGCGATGGAGCCGCAAGACGGCCGTATGTGCGTCCGTGGACGCACCGAAGCAGCCGGAGTTGCGCTCACCGCGTGCTGCAGCCGACGAGAAAGAGCCTGACCCGGAATGGCTTCACGCTCCTGTGATTTGACAAGACAAGCAGCCTCCCTCGGACTTGCCAGCCGGGGTTCGATTCGATCCCTTCGAGCGGCAATTCTCCCCGTATCTCACTCTAGAAGGAGCCGGTTTCCGAAGACTACGAGCAAACGATCGGACGCCGTCATACACGCGCCCGCATTGTGGGACCCGTCGACATCCCTTCACGGGTCCATCACGTGTCATGTCGTAGATCCCGTGGGCGCTAGCTGGTAACCGCGCCCTCGGCCGACGAGCACAGAACACTAACGCCCCAGCTCGCACACTCGGTGGTCACAGCTCAAAACACCGTCCGGAGGAGATCGGGATGCTCGCTGTCTGCCGAGTTTGCTTGTTCCTGCTACCGATTATCTGCAGACTGGCGTGGTGCCACTCGTGTCGGTCGTGCTCATCTTTCTGAATCAGGAGCGCTTCATCGAAGAGGCGGTGCAGAGCGTTCGAAGCCAGACGTTGACAAACTGGGAATTGATCCTCGTGGATGACGGTTCTACCGACCGCAGCACGACAATCGCTCGCGGACTGGCTGCCAAAGATGAGCGGATTCACTACATCGACCATGTTCGGCACGAGAACCAAGGGATGAGCGCCTCACGGAACCTGGGCGTGGCACACGCCACTTCGCCGTACCTCGCATTTCTCGATGCGGACGATGTATGGGTTTCTTGTAAGTTGGCCGAGCAGGTGGAACTACTCGACAGTAATCCAGAAGTGGCGATGGTTTATGGAGCGATGCTGTATTGGCGTAGCTGGAATCCATCAGCAAGCAGGCTGGATAATTTGGTTCTCACCGCGGGACTAGCTGATCGACGCCTCGACCCGCCGGAAGGGGCGCTGGCGGTGAAACCGCTTGGCTGCGGACCAACTGGTGGCATGGACGTGCTCGTGCGACGAAGTGCCTTCGATGCGGTGGGCGGCTTCGAAGAGCGGTTCCGCGGATTGTTCGAGGATCAGGCCTTCTTCCTCAAGGTGTCGCTGCGCTTCCCGATATACATCTCGTCACGCAATTGGCTGCTTTATCGTCAGCACGGTGGTTCATATAATGCGCAGATCAAACCCCGTGAATACTGGCGTCAACGTGGTATCTTCTTGGACTGGTTGGAGGAAGACGATCAGCGAATCGCAGATAGCCGTGTTGAAGCAGCGTTTCGGCGCGCCCGTCGCCAATTCATTTACCGGCGGTTGGCTGCCCCGCTGCAAGAGGTGTTTCTCCGACTACCCGAAAAGTATCGGGAACGCGTGAAGCGCGCACTGGGGATAGCATCCCAGTGATCACGAACGCCAGCCGCTCTTACCGTGGTTTAGCCGGCGCCCTCGCTAACCGCTGATCGCCCCGGAACCGGCACATGAGTTACGCGCATCGGCCGCACTAGGTGTAGCGCTGATAATTAAATAAGTATTCGATGCGCCGCTGTGGCGTGCCTCGAATCCAACGTTTCAAATTTTCTCTCTCGCCATGCCCCGCGTGCAATGGTTGCGCGAACAGACGCCTGGGTGCGGCCACGGCTTAGGACCGCAAAGCTATAGCGTCCTATACGTCGGCAGTTCCAATGCCAACTCGGTCGGCGCATCGTCCTGGCCTTCGCTTGCCGACGGACCTTCCCTCAGGGCGATAAGCACCAACCCAACGATTGTCAAGAAGACGGGTGCTTGTGACCCCAACGGCCCGCGCACGATCCCGAGCATCGCCATCGCCAACATCGGCACCATGGCTGCCCCCCGACTCCCCGGGGCGAGTTGCCACGTACTGTCGGACCGTCCCAAGAGAATCGCTCCGACGAGCACGATGGCGATCATAGGAAGCAGACCGAACTCGACATATAACTCGGCGTTGACAGGTAACGATAGATTTGTGAATACATAGCCGCGGAATGCTGCGACGTCTTGAGACGCAGGAAACGCTTTGCCAGTCCATAGAGACCGGGGGATGACAAAGAAGATCGCGGCGAGCGCGTAGCGCCCGAATGAGTGTCCGTGAGCTTGCGTGAACGCGATTGCGTTGACGATTTGCTGGAACCCGTCGAAGTCAGGGGTCGCAAACGCTTCGGCTCCCGCAACAAGAGTCATCTTGTCGGTTCGGAACACATTCGCTAACGGGTACGCAACCAGAGTGGCGCATAGGATGATGGCGGCCAGCCAAAGCCCGGCCTTTCCGCTTCGTGGAATGAACCAGATCAACGCGAGAGAACCGACGGCGAAGATGAATTGAAATCGTGAGCTGGCCAACGGGTTTGCGTGGACGACCAGCAGCGCCGCGCCAATCACGAAGCCTAAGAGGTGAAGCGCCGGAACACGATTCCACGAGTTCGTACGGGCCTCCGTCAAGAGGCGGAAGAGGAACAAGTAGCAGGCGGCGATGGAGAGGGCGGTCGGCAGCAGGCCGACCAACGCCAGCGATGCCCCACCGCTTTCTGCCAAAGTAATACCCGCCGCGTTCAATTCGTCTGCCCTGGTGTTCCTATCGGTAAATAGCCCGCTCCAACCTCCGGCTGCTTCTACCGCCCCAGGAGTAAGCGCGGCTGCCGCCGAGAGATAGACCCAAGGCAGGACCATTCGGACTTGGGCGCGCACTGGGGGGGAGGACATCCCAACTCGACATCGTGCCGCGCCCATGTGAAATCCCACCAGCATGGCGAGCACAAAGCACAAATTCAGCACAAGGGCGAAGTACAAATTGCTTGCGTTGGTCTCATACATGAGTGCGGAGTCCAACGAAGCCGCCTTCTGCTTCGCCATCTGGTAAATCGGCGCAACACCAAGGTAAGGTAATGCGAATCCGAATGTGACGGCCTGGATGGGGCGCACGCGTGGGAAGACCCCTGAGACGAACCCGTACAAACTGGCTAAGACGACGGCGGCCGCGAGAGCGGCACGTTCGAGTGGAATCTGCGTTAGCCACGGCCCAACTAACGCGGCCGCGACGAGGGCCCCTGCGGCCATCAAGGCCAATTTGGATCCCGCTGCGGCCTCCGGTGCGTTCCTTAACGGACGATCCAGTCGCTGCATGGAGCTTCAGGCTACCGGAGGACACACCAGCAACGTCGTCTGTTGAGCTACTAAAGGCTCACCAAACCACCGCTGGTTACTCGCGTCGCCTTCTGGGTACTCCTGTGCCGATATATGATCGGCCACCTATCCGCGGTGGCCGAGTGCGTGGGTTCCGCCAAGAGCTACATCACTTTCGGAAGTGATTGCATGTGACTAGCAAATCATTCGACGAGGGAGATCCGCCGCTTGTCGATGTCGTCATGGTCACCCACGGCCGCGCTGATTTAGTCCGCAGAAGCTTAGAAACGCTGTTGGCAAGTTCTCCCGACGGAGTCCTGCGAATTACGGTGGTGGACAATGACTCTCCCGATGACACACCAGAAGTTGTGACTCATGAATTTCCTCAGGTACGCCTTATCCGCAGAACTGACAATCCTGGGTTCGCTGTAGCAAATAATCAGGCCTTGGCCCTTACAACAGCTCCTTTTGTTCTCTTGTTGAATCCTGACACCGAAACCCGTTGGCCGATCATTAACCACCTGGTCGACCAGCTTGAGAGCGACGCTTCTATTGGAATGATAGGCTGCCGTCTGCTGTTGGAAGACGGGTCGTTCGATCACGCGGCCAAGAGACGGATCCCTAGCCCACTACAAGCGCTCCAATATTTCGTCTCGCAGGCTTTCGGACGGAGAAACGGCAATTACGTGGCAAATGATGTCGCAGAGACCGCTGTAGGAGACGTGGACGCACTGAATGGGGCATTCATGCTTGTTAGGCGGTCGGCGCTCTGTGCTGTCGGTGGTCTGGATGAAAACTATTGGATGTATGGCGAAGATTTAGATTGGAGTGTTAGGTATCGCCGCGCCGGATGGCGCGTCGTCTACGATGGCCGTGTAACCGCACTCCATGTAAAAGGCGGCAGTTCAGGCAAGAGGCGAAGCCTCAAATTAAACTACCATTTTCACCGAAGCATGGCAATATTTTACAGGAAGCACATCGCCCCTTCGAATCCACAGTTGTTGAATTTCTTTATCACGTTAGCCATTTGGGGACGGTTTGTTTTGGTCCAGATGATAACCTTGGTACTCAACTCCATCACGAGAATAGCGGCACTGAGGAGCGCTCTATTTGGGGCGCTAGGTGTGGTTCGCTCCAAGCGACTTCGCAGTTCCCATTTAAGGCGGTGAGCGGGGCATCTCCGAGCGCGCCAAGTTTCGGTGCCAGCGCAGATGTTTTTCACGTCAACTGACTTTGGCGGTGGGTGAGCGCCTAGGAAACACGGTTGTTTCCCTCATTCACCAATTTACAACCTGATCAACCAGTTTCAAACTTTCCGCAATCGCGCGGTCGGAGCCGCTGCATGACCAGCAATGCCAGAGTCGCGAACGTCATTTCAATGCCCACAGCGGCCATGCCGGCGCCGAAAAGGCCCGCCAACATGCAGCCGATGACGGCCAAGGCCAAGGCGACGACGTTGACGACAATATTGACCATCACCCAGACACGCTTCGGCCACAAGACCAGCAGCCGGGCCACGAGGAAGTAGTTACCAGACTTCAATACAAACGTAATCAATAGCAATCCAAACACCGGCACGACGTCCAGCTCAACCCCCGTGAACGCCTCTAGTAGGCCCCGCAAAATGTACGCGGCAAGCGCAAGGACGGCGCCCAAGGTCAGAAAACCTCCGTAAACGCGCCGCCACGACGAGGCCCACTTCCGCAGCCGGGGCATCACCTGCAGAAAGAACGTACTGGGAATCAATTCCATTGACTGCACGATGCGGGTCGAGGCGGCGAGCAGCGCGGCCGAGTGCAGCGGCAGCATGGCGCTGCCGACGAGCACCGCCATTTGTGAATACCCGGCGCTGAGTGCCCCTGCGACCCCGGTCGTCAGGATCTCCCGCGTCATCCCAGCAGGAGCGGGTTGACCTCGCGGTAGCCGCCGTGCGACCCACTTGGTGACCAAAAACAGTCCCACCAGACCAGGCAATGGGAGCGCCAACATAACCAATAGCGACTCTTGCAGTATCCCGACGGCCAGCACCGCCACCTTGGCGGCACCGAGGGCTAGGTCGAGGAGTCCATAGGCACCGTCGCGGCCGAGAACAAGCAGTGGCGCCTTCGCTGTCCGAGTCAAGCTGTCGACGGCGAGATTGAGGGCGAGTGCAACCAGCAGCATAACGGCGGTCGCGCCCGCTTTTCCGGAAACGATAAGGGTAAAGGTCACACCGATGCTCAGACCCACCCCTATGGTGATGCCTTGCAGGACCAGCGATCTGCCCAGAACGCTACGGGTCAACGCATTGCGATCGATGCCAAGTACGTACAGCGTTGCCCCAGAGTCACTGAGCATCGCGAAGGCCGCGAGCAGACCGAAGCCCGTCAACAGGAGGCTGCGGATGTCAACCGGGGACCGAGCGAGAAGCGCCAGAATCAACAACTGCGACCCCCGCAGCAGTGCGATGCCGACGTTCGGCGCAAGAATCCGCGCAAGCCGCCTGATCGACAAGCTCACAAAAGCATCCAGCGGGAACTCATATCCGGGCCGGCGCAGTAAGCCCGCCGGAGGCGGGCAACGGTACTTCAGCCGCCGCTAGATGGCAGAGCTTGTACAAGAAGTTGAGGATCGTGTGCCCCAGCGTGTATCGGGCGACGAGGGCGACGCCTTCCCGGTCGTCAGTAGAGTGTGATGTTTCTCGTTTCCTGGCGACACGCACTTCCGCATTGCGCTCAGGCCCCACATTCCTGGGGGTCTGCGCGATCTGAATGTGCGGTAATCCCGCATCACGGGACGGCCGCTGAATTTCGACACTGGCACCGACGGCCGAAGAAGCGCAATGACAGCGGCAGCAAACCGATATACCGAAACCACGAATGTTAGCTAGAGGCGGACTTACACGCAAAATGTGTCCCTTCCAGGCATTCAAACCGGAAGGACGGAGCCGGCTCTTTGCAGGTGACGAGCGCGGCCAAACGAAGTACCGACTCATGGTTTCTGCTCTCTGGCCTAATGCCTTAAATCGTCGTCGAGGATGAAGACTAGCTCAACTTAGTATTTCACGGGTGGGTGGTCCGTTGAGGTCGTCGCGGTGCGTTGGCCGTTACCATTAGTCGAGGAAGACGCTGGCCGAGAGCAACATAATGCCCGGCAATCTCGACCGCCCGACAATTCGTCTTCGCCATCCGCTTAGCCTTCCACGGTCGCACGGACGCATTGCGGGATTCTCTCGTAGAGGTATTCGTACTGCACATAAGCTCGGTCCTCGGGCAATCCATGAACGCGCGGCTTCTTGAATATTCGCTTGAACGTGCCAGGATCCGGAACAAGCTTTGATCCAATGACGTTCCTCGACCTTGTGCCGTCCGGGTTCTTAAAATCGAATTCGACATCGTGATTGTCGTGGAGGAAATAGCGCCGGCATGCTCGCTCGATGACTG
Source organism: Mycobacterium sp. 3519A (assembly GCF_900240945.1). Taxonomy (NCBI): domain Bacteria; kingdom Bacillati; phylum Actinomycetota; class Actinomycetes; order Mycobacteriales; family Mycobacteriaceae; genus Mycobacterium; species Mycobacterium sp. 3519A. The sequence goes on along the minus strand of NZ_OESG01000013.1, from coordinate 491,246 downwards.
ATAGGTAGGCCCGTGATGATTCGGCATCCATCTCTGAGAAGCTGCAAGAATTGTAAAAGAGGTCCACGGATGCATCGGGCAACTGCGTAATGGCGTAGTGCGGAAAAATGCCGATGTCGTATTCTTCGTCGGGGGCAACAGAGACTGGCCCCTCACCAAACAGCCGTACACGGCACTCAGGCAACGCCGACAACAGGAAGTACGAACTGAGTACCGCGACCTCCGGGATGTCGAACACGACATACTTGGCGATCCGCCCACCGCCGATCTTAACGGCTTGATACGGCTGACCGCCGAGTCCGGCACCTACCTCAGCGCAGACGGCACCACGCACGTCGCACAGCAGCTCGCGCATCTCGATGGCGTGATACGCATGCCTGAGGGTTTCGATTGAGACGACTTTGCCGTCAAGCATGACGCCGACCTGATTGCCGACGTTCGGGAAGGCGACGTCCGCAGGATCGAACCCTAGCCCTAGGAGCTTGTCGCGGTATGCACTCCAAACATACTTGATGTAGAAATGGCCAAGGGGTGAACGGTAGCGGACGTAGTTGTCGTACCCGCCCATGCCTGCTGCGCACCGCTCTCGGAATAGATTTTCTAGCAGCCGCCCGAGGGCCGTAGGGTCGTCGTCCTCGAGTGCCGCGATGAGAGTCTCATAATGAACTGAGATCCATTCGGCCCAAAGCCCCCGGATCGCGAACGGCGGCGCTGCATCGCGTTGAGCAAGCTTCGCGGCTTTGTAAGCGGCAACGATCCGCACGAGGTGTTCGGGTTTGCTTCGATGATGATTCTGCTCGGCGCGGTGGTCGGCGAATCCATCCTTAACGTTCAATCTTCGGTCCGCCCTTGGTAGCTGGGCGTAGCCGGCAAGTACCTCGAGAGGCCGCCTTGCGTTGATCGCTAAGAACCGGCTAGTGCGTTCCATCAACGATTCGCTGGCCCGCGCTTCGCGCACCTTCCTGAAGTAAAGAGCGATACGGTTCACAAAGTGGTCCCATCCCCGAGAAGCATCACAACTTACTAACAGAATTCTTGCACTTCCGTCCAACCGTCTGAAATTTGCCGCCCATCGCGGCGTCATTCACGCGCGGCCTGCTCGTTGACCACCGGCCCCCCGTGACTGCTCAGCTGCATGCCCCCAACCGCTCCGGTAAAGCGGTGAGGACGAGACTTGCGAGCAACAATACGCGTGGTCTGCGGCGCTGCCCGCCATGTTTTGACGACGCCATCTCACCAAGTCCAATGACGCCGGTTCGACCCCACATCCGTCGGCAACCATTCGGCGTCGAATCTCGCCAACGCGGTTCGATGGTCCGAACACAACCAATGACGAAACTAGTGTCACTATTAGCAATTGACTCGAACGTCGAGGCGCAGCAGTTCCGCATCGACCCCCCCGGCAGGCAGCTCTCCCGGGCGAAACGCTCGGTCACGACGCCGACCGTAGTGTTACCCCGCGATCAGCTCACGCCCCCTCGGCGGCGGCTGCAGCTACTCGAAATCGCGAGTTGTCAGCTAACCGAGGCAAAGGTGACCCTGACAGGCCAGCCTCTGGTGGGTTCGCTCATCAGTGTTATCCCCCTGCCTCCCGCAGAAGTGCGTCTGGCTCCCGCAGACATTGCTGGAGCCTGTTTCGCAATCCCGAGACGGTGCTGGACCAAGACACACTCGGGACGGCCGCGACCCGCTCAGGCGTCTCACGTAACCGTGACAGTATCGTGGCTAGGTCCTCGGCATTGGGCTCGCTGACCGTGAGGCCGATGGGATGGATGTCTGTCATGCCGCTGTCGCTCGCGACTACGCACGGAATGCCAAAGTAGCCGGCTTCGACGGCGGGGAACCCGAATCCCTCGTCCGAAGACATAAGGCATACGACGTCGCTACGCTGCAGAAGCCGTTGATACTCCGCGTCAGGCACGAAACCCGGGCATTCCACACTGCCTGTCCAACCGGCGGGCACCCGGGCCAGAAGCTCGTCGCGGTAGTTGCCCCTCGTTCCCAAGAGGGTGAGCTCGACCGGGGGGCCCGCCGCGCTGAGCCGGGTCACAGCGTCGATCACGAGCTCAGGCCGCTTGTTTGTCGCGTGGCAGTACGTCAGCACTCGGAAAGCGTCTTCGTCACGGTTGACACGCGCCCACCGGCGGGGGTGGTCGCCACCGACCGGAACAAGCACCGGCCGCACGCGCGGTGCGATTGATTGAAGCTCCAACTCGGTCTTGCGAGAAATGCAGAACACCGTGCCGGCCCGGCGCACCGAAAGGGTCCACAGGTTGCGATAGGCCCTTTGAGCGAAGCCGAACTCCTCAGGCCGTCTCCGATGCCGCCAGTCGTGGGACACGCATGCACGGCGCCGACGGGGCACCAGAAAAGAGACCAGCGGGCTCAGCGAGAGCACGAAGTCGCAGCGCAGACGCACTCGGAGCCATGCGACCAGGAAGACCTGCACCAGGAACCGGACCGGCGCGCAGGTGGCGGTAATTGCCACCACTCTTAACTGAGGTGCGTCGAGCGTCTGGGCAAGTCTCGTGCACCAAGTGCCACCCACCAGCACCAGCTCGTCGTGGGGGTATGTTTCCACCCACGACGAAATCGCCTGAGTCGCATACACGTTCATGCCGCCGCGGCCGGCAGGAGCACCCATCGCGTCGATGAGAATCCTCATAACGCATCATCCACAGCGTCTCGGGAGACATTTCGGAGCGCGCAGGTCAAGGCGCACTCGCGAGCAACGGTGTCGTATTGGAGGGCGTCTCCTAGATGCACATTGTCGCGCCACGCGATGCGCAGGCGCCCGACGGCCCAGCTGTCCGTGTGCGCGTCCGCGTAGGGCCACATGCTCGCGCGAATTGCCCGCAAGTGGACGCGCATGCTGTTACTCCCTCCAGATCGGACGACCTTGGGCGGGTAAAGACGACAACGAATCGGCGTGCGAGGGTGGTGGATCCTGGTCGCTCGTGTATGGCGCATCGATGCCTTTCGTATTTAAGTCCGTCGCCGCACAGTAACCCTAGCGCTTTGCTGAGGGATGCAATCGATTCTGTCTCGAAAGCAACCCTGTGGGCCAAGTCGTTACTAGGCCGCGACGACAGCCATTCGCTGGTTGCCAATACCCACACTTCAGGACTTTATGCAGGCGACCTGTTCGTGGCTCGCCCTCGGTCGAGAGAGATCCGTCTCCTCGCCCCGATTTCGGCAGGTTGCCCTCTTCAGCGGCCCTCTCACAGATCGTCACGACAGTGCTGTCCACTTCGCCCAGCCGGTATGGACCGCTCGGATGTGAGCATTAGCAGGACTGACCTGTTACGTGGGCCGGCTTCCTACTCTGCCGTACTAGTGACTGCCGTTGACACGGTCGCTGTATGGTAGCCAGGGAGGCAAGCTTTGCGGGCTTTCTGCTCACATCTGTTAGGGGGTTCTGATGACTGGGACTATGCACACTGCAACTGGTCTCTATTTTTTTTCAAGGCAGAAGATGCAAGACCTCGCCATGAAGCATGGAGAGACGTTTCGGAACGCTACGCCTTTCCCGCATATCGTCATCGATGACTTCCTGCCAGCTGATGTAGCGGAACAGATAGGTAAGGAATTTCCGGGAGTTGATGACATCGACTGGCACTTCGAAGGCCCCGGGGACAGCAAACACACCGGAGACCGCAACATCGAGAAGATAACCACCAGCGACGAGGAGTTGTTCCCGCCTTACATCAGGCACATGATGAGCCAGATGCAAACAGGCATCTTTTGTCGCTTCCTTGATGGGTTAACCGGCTTCCAACAATTGGCTCCCGACCCGAATCACGTTGGCTGCGGGCTTCATTCGACTGGAAGCGGCGGGCGTCTAATGTTACACCTCGATGCCTCCCGCCATCCGGATCCAGGTTTGCACCAGCTGATTAATTGCATCTACTACTGCTCACCCGGGTGGCAACCTGGCTGGGGCGGTGATCTAGAACTGTGGAATGCTGACGCGACCGAGTGCGTGAAGACAGTTGCGCCGCTGTTCAATCGGTTGGTCGTTTTCTACACAGGTGGGAAAAGCTGGCATGGACACCCACATCCAGTCGTTGCCCCCCCAGGAGTACGGCGGAATTCCCTCGCCCTCTACTACTACACCACCGACAGCACCGTTTCGGATATTGACCACACGAAATATGTCCAGTGGAAAGGGGTCACCGAGTACGACAAGAAGCAACCGCTCCACTACGTCAAAGCGGCCGTTCGGCGGCTGCCGCCTTCAACGGTCAACAGACTGGCAGCGTTGGCGCGCAAAACTGGGCTGAATTTCAAGGATTAGGCGTGCCTGCCGACGCTTATAATGAACTGCACGAACGGCGTTCTTGGTCGGTGGGGCCGTACAGGGATCGCACCCATGAGCCGCACACGGATACGCGCTATAAACTCATGGCGACCTGGAATGATGGCGCGATCTGACGTTGACGGATGGTCCGATCACCTTGCTCTTGTGAAATGTCGCATTCGAACACAGGAGAGCGACGAAGCCGACGCATCGTCTACTTACTGTTTCGCTTCGACAGCCATCCGGCCGCGCCGAATGCCCGAGGGCATAGGTACGTTGGTTTCCCGAACTGACAATCGACCTCCTGCGCGGCCTCTTCGATGCGCGTGCCGTCGACCGAGCTCAGGTCCTAGCCGCCACAAGCGTGGAACCAGTGAGGCGAGCGCTCCGGCGATTTCGAGTTTTCGATTAGTCTCGGGCCAACCGTCGGGCTTTCCGCAGACGGAGCAACGGCTGTCGAACGTCTCCCGACTGCATATCGCATGCGCAGAGATATCGCATGCGCAGAGTCGGGCGAGTGCCCTGCGCCGACCGTCCGGAAGCATGGGCATTATCGAGTCGTGCGGAACCGCGTTACCCTCGCAGCTGATTGGCGCAAACCTTGCTTCGGTGCATTCATTTGTGCGCAACGGTCACGAGCCTGTACTGAAGAAGGATCTCCTTGTGGCTTCGCCGCTCTAACACACCTGACCCAATCGCGTTGGCAATCCGAGTCTTAGCATAGGAGGTTAGTCTGCATATATTGTTTGTGTGCACTGGCAACATTTGCCGCTCCCCTATCGCAGAGCGACTTGCCGCTGCTTACGGCGCAAGGTTGGCGATACCGCAGTTTAGAGCGTCAAGCGCGGGGACTCGAGCGCTGACGGGCCATGTAATTCACCCCAACGCGGCGTGTGTACTCGAGGAACTGGGTGGCGACGCTTCGGATTTCGCCGCGCGACAGCTGACCTCCAGAATCGCTTCCGCCGCCGATCTCGTTATCACAATGACGGCGGTGCATCGTGACGCAGTACTTCACCTAGCCCCCGGCCAACTCCACAGAACCTTTACACTGAGCGAAGCTTCCCGGCTCGCATCGGAATGCAAGCCGGATAAAGTTGCAGACCTCGATGCCTTCCGCCCCCACTTGGACCCTCGTGAGGCACAGGATATTCCGGACCCGTTCGGTCACAGCCGCCAGACCTTTGCGGCGGTCGGCCATCAAATCGCCGACTTGATGCTACCGATTCTCAAGCTTTGTCGGCGATGACCGGTGAACGTGTGCCCCGCGACGCTCGTCGAGCGGGAAGGCTCCCGTTGGCTCGGTTCGTACAACATTGGGCCGATACCTATGCTCCATCATGTCGGCAGGTTAGAGGCAGGCTTCGGGGCCCTCGAATACGGCCGATCCGAGGCAACCGCTCGCGGAAGTGAGAACCGTTGCGGGGGCATAGATCCGCGCTCAACTTCCGCGGTGGAATAGAACTTCGCGGAATGTCCTGAGGATGATTTTTACATCCAACCAGAGCGACCAGTTCTCGATGTAAAAATTGTCGTACCGGGCGCGCGCGGCGATTGACGTGTCTCCCCTCAGCCCGCTGACCTGTGCAAATCCTGTTAGACCGGCCTGGACGCGGTGGCGTTGGGCGTACCGGTCGAATTGCGCGGAGAACAACTCCACGAAATGTGGACGTTCTGGTCTGGGGCCAACCAGGGTCATGTCGCCACGAATGATGTTCCATAGCTGTGGCAATTCGTCGATCGAAGTGCGGCGGAGGAATCGGCCGACGGGTCCAACGCGAGCGTCGGTCGCGACGCACCATCGCGTTTGCGACTCGTGCTCATCGGCTGGCCGCATGGAGCGGAACTTCCACAACTCGAAGTGCTTACCATCGCGGCCTACCCGCACCTGACGGAAGATGACATCAGCGCCGCCCTCAAGACGCACGGCCAGTGCGGCGGCGATTAGCACCGGAGACAGGACGATACTCGCTGTAACTGCTACGACAATGTCGAAGGCACGCTTGGTCATCCGCGCCGGCCCGCCAAGGTTCGGATTGCGAACACGCATTACTGGTATCGAGCCGATGTGATCGGCAGTCCCCGTCTGAGTATGGAAGTGGTGCATGCGCGGAACGACCAGAAGATCAGCCCCCTGGCACTGTTCTGTGCGTACTGCGTCCATCAACGCGCGTTCTTCGAAGTTGCCGTCAGCGACCAGCAGCGCGCACGCACCTGTAGTCGCGACCGCGAGGTCCAAATCGGCGAGGCGCCCGAGATGCGGCACATACTGCTTCGCCGGGAACAACTCCCCGTCATCGACAAAACCGACAACTTGGTGGCCGTAATTCGGATGCTCCGCAAGGATTTTGGCGAGCTCAGCGGCTAGTGAACCGCCACCCAGCAAGACGGTGGGATACCGCGCGATCCCGCGCCGCCGAGCTAACCCAGTGAGACGAGTAGTAACCACGCGGCCGCCGACGACTAGCGCCGTCGCCTGGCAAGCAGTCTGCAGGAAATCGATTACCGCTTCCCTTTGATGCAAGAACAGGATCACCGAGGCAACCGTTGCGGTGGCGGTTAGCATCCGGCTAAGGATCGTCGGGAGCTCATCCAACACACTTAGGTGCAGTCGCGCTCGGTACCGTCCGCCTTCCGTCAGAAACAGCGTGCCTAAAACCGCCATCGCGAGGACGGCGTGAATCTGTGCTGGCCGCCATAGAAGCGGCAGCGTGATTAACCCGAAATCGACCAGCGGCACCAACATCCATGCTCGGACGCGACTCAAGACCCGTACGGCGACGCTCTGGCGCGGGACCGAGGTACGCGCCGCACTCCCCCTGAGCGAAGCAGCGTCTAGGCGTGGGAGCGGAATCGGCTGACTTGGGTGATCCGCGGTCCACTTAGTATTCCGTCGACCAGGGTCAACGACGGTCATAACGTGCCCTCGCCAATGGTGAGAGGATTTGCGTTCAAAGCAGTTAGCAACCGTCCGATCGGCCCGCACCCGTCCCATTCACCCGCGAACAATGAATCACGAATCAAGGGCCCTGCTGACGGTGACCGAGACACACACACAGCACTGCCCGTCGCGCCCGGTCGATCCCAAGCCTTGGGCGCGACCGTCGTTGGCTCCCCTGCGCGCGCGAATCCCCACCGTCGCTCAAGTGCGATTCTCATTCTTACCCCCCATTGCCCCGTGCAGCGGCGACGTTGCCATCGGGAGGCAGTCTCACACCGTTGCTGGATCGTTCCCTAATACAAACCGGCCCGCTCTGACCCAGAAGCGTGAGGCCTGCGCCCCGCCAACGAACTGAGTCTATTTAACCAGTAGTCGCGTTAGCAATCGGGCGTTTCCCTATGTTTACGCGATCTGTCTCGGGTGACCTGGCGCGATCTAACTGCCGCCGCAAATGTATCTACACCTGCGCTAATTAGCTGGATTCGATGCCGCGGTATTGCCGCCTCAAGTAGATCGGCCCTCAGATCTGGCGGGGAACCCAACCCCGACCGACGACCGCCGTTAGTTAGCCAGTTTGACACGCGGCGGGCGCGTGCCCAGTCTTTACCAATCTCTGCTGCGTTTGCGAACGAAACGGCCTGTCGGTGACACCGTCGATCGAACGAGCGACAGTTCGCGTTGCGACAGCCCACTGTCGCCCCTCACGGCTGGGCGCCTTTTGACCTCCACCCGAGCCATCGTCGACGTAACCGCTAGTAGCCAATCCAGGTGGTCGTACGGTCTTCAGCAATCAATCGTGAGTTCACTATTCGTCGATCGTTCAGCCGACAAGGTCATCGCACGCATGCCTGCAGGCCTGGGGTGAATGCCTGCTCGGCCCGGCATCCTCCCCTGCGCCCGCCGTGGCGGCGCGAGGCCGACAGGCTGAGGGCGGGTTCACGAGATCACGTCCTCGTATACCGCCGCATACGCCTTCGCGACCGCATCCCAATCGTGGTGGTCGATCACGTACTGCCGCGCGGCTTCGCCGAGCTCACCCGGCGCACGCAGCGTCGCTACCAACGCTGCGGCGAAGGCCTCGTCACCGTCGGCGATCCGCAACTCGACTCCGTCGCGCACGGTCAATCCCTGGCAGGCAAGCGATGTCGCGACCGCCGGTGCGCCTGCCGCCATCGCCTCGAGCAGTTTGTATTTCATGCCCGTACCACTCGCCATGGGGCAGGCATACACGCCGGCACCCCATAGATACGGCCGCAGATCCGGAACGTCGGGGACGACCGTGGCATCCAGAGCGCGTACCCGCGCGCTGGGCGACCGACCGACCAGTGACAGCGTCGCCTCCGGAACGGAGCGCCGCACCAGCGGCATGATTCGCTCCGCCAGACGGATGGCGGCCTGCTCGTTCGCCGGCATATTCAGGACGCCGGTGAACAGGATGCCCGACCGGGCCCGACCGTCAGGGGCGAACGATGCGGTGTCCACGCCAATGGAGATCGTCTCGGTGGTCAGCGACGGATCGAGCGCTCGCACTTCGCGCGCGTCCTCCTCGGCGACCAGGATTACCCGGGCGTAGGGCCGGTAAGCGCGCGATTGGAACCGCCGTGCAGCGTGTACCTGCGTGCGCCGCCAGGCCCGCTCGACCCAGCCGGTCGCCGATGCTGCTTCGGCCTCCACATTGAGATGCCACGCGTCCATCGGCACGATCACCGCGGGCACATCGAGCGCGGGAGCCACCCGCGCGAGCGGGCCCAGCATCACATGCGCCACGTCGAATCGCCCTCCCAGCTGCGGTAGGAACCACCGGAACGGTGCCGCCAGCCGCCGCGCCTCGACGGGTTCGCACAGCGCAAGTGCGACAAGCCGCCGTAGCTGGGCACGGCCCCATGACGGCTGCGGCATGGGCAGTTCGTACAACTGCACGCCGTCAGGCGGCGACCCATCCTGGTCTGGATACCGTAATGCGACCACTGTCACCTCGTGGTCGCGCGCCAGCCTCGAACACAGATGCCACGAAAGCAGTCGCGAACCGTTCAGCGGCGCGCGCGGTGATTCGGAGGTGCAGATCAAAATGCGCATCACGCACCGGATAGCACACGCCTGTACACCTCGGCGGTGTCTGCGACCATGCGTTCGACGGTGAAGCGTTCGGCCTGACGCGCGCGCGAAGCCGTAGCCATCGCGGCCCGCCGCTGTGGATCCAAGAGCAGCTGAATCACCGCCTGCGCCAACGCTTTCGGGTTTCGAGGCGGAACCACGATTCCCGTCTCCGGAACGACCGACTCCCGCATACCCCCGACAGCAGACACGACCTGCGGGATTCCACAAGCCTGAGCTTCGAGCACGCTGATCGGGAACGCCTCCCAGGACGAGCTCAGAACGTACACGTCGAATGAGCGAAGATATCGCGACGGAGGCGGCACGAACGGCAGCCATGTCACATCGACTCCGCACTTGACGGCGTGCGCGTGCAACTTGGGCTCGGCTGGACCGTCTCCCACGATCACGAATTTCGCTTCTGGCACAGCGGCTTTGATCGCCGGCATCGCATCAAGGAGGTAGTGCAGTGCTTTCTGCGGTCGCAGCACGGCGAGCGTACCGACGATCAGACCGTCAGGCATCTCGGGCAACTCTGCGGGTGATCCGTCAGAACACGGCGGGCATCCGTTGTGAATCATCTCGACCCGTCGAGCACGCAGCCTCTTCTGAAGCGCGAGCCTGCGCTCGAACTCGCACACACATATCAACGCAGCCGTCGACGGGGCCAGCACCCGCTCCACCAGCAGTCCGAAATGCTTGCGTGCGACGGGTATCTCACCGATAAACGGGAAAAGATGCGGTGTATAGAGTGCGGGAGTGCGCACCACCCGCGCTGCGACGCGGGCGAGCACACCTGCCTTCGCGGAATGGGCATGCACCAGAGTCGCCCGACGGATCACGGGCAACAGCTGCTTCATGACACGCAGCTCATCGTCGGGGCGCGAGTAGTCACGCCGGAAAGGCATCGTGACGACTTCGCACTCACTCCGCAATTCCGCCAGATAGGCGAAGTTATGCGGCACAGCGACCACCGGTTCGTAGCCGTGGGCAGGAAGTCCTTGAGCCAGCCAACGCACATGCGTTGCGACTCCCCCATCCGGTGGCTCACACACCAAGGCAACTCGACCCAGCATCGTGGTCATTGCACCTCAGCGTTCTGGCGTCTGATCAAGGACGCCGCTAGGGAGCGATTCGTCAGTACGGCGATGCCGCAATAACAACCGGCAAGGACGATCAGTTCGCAAACCGCGCCCAACAGTGATCCCGGATCGGCCTCGATGCCGAGCCACCGCGACACCACGACCAGCACAACACAAGCTGCCGCGGGTATCAGGAAACCCCATATGGCCCGGACGCTATCTCCAAGCGGAGGCGCCACTTTCGCCCGGTACACCGCCACCCCCGCGGCAGCGAGCACGGTCCACACCGCGGCGGTTTGAGCGATGGCAGCAGCCGTTATCCCGGACCTGGCGAACATCAGCAACAACCCGACAAGCAGTGCGAGATGCGCGATTTCGAAGCACAGGTACTGCCGCAGCCGACCCGACACGATGACGCCCTGATACCACAGCGTCAGCAGGCTGAGACCCAAACCATAGAGACACAGCGCCACCAACGCAGGAACAGCGGGCGCCCATCGCTCGCCGAATATCACGAGGTGACCGGAAAGCAGCGCAAGGATCACATACAGCCCACCGACACCGAGCAGAAGCACGTGAGTGAACTGCGCAACCGCATGTGCCAACTCGTCTCGACGACCCTCGCGAATCAATCTGGCGTACAACGGAAACGCGACCGCGCTGAGCACCACGGCAGCCAGCAGGTACGGAATCATCCCCACCCGAAAGGCGAGCGAGTAAAGGCCGAGCGCGTCCACACCGAGCAGCCGAGACACGATGGGAAAGTTGACGTTGATCATCACGGTGTAGACGACGGCGCCAGCCCCCACGGTCATGATCCAATGCAGAGCCTCACCCGCTGCGCCCCGATCCCAAGTCGGTCGCACCCGCACCCCAACCAAAAGAGCGAAGAACGGTTGCAGGACAGCGAGGACCAGGACTCCGATAGCGGCAGATACCGGTCCGACGCCACGGAGCGCCAGAACCAGGGTCACCGTTGCGCCGATGGCGGCACTACCGACGTCCGGCAGTAACCTGCGCCGAAAGTCGAGGCGACGATTCATCAACGCTGTCTGAAACCAGCCAAAAGCCCAGAAGGGCAAGCCGACAGCGACGATGGCGATGAGCGGCGCTGCACCGGGCGCATCGAATGCACGGGCGATGTGCGACGCACCCAAGACACCGACAAGCGTGAGAACGGTGGTCGGTACAAGCGACATCGTCAGCGCAGTGCCGGCCATCACGTGCTCGTCTCGCCCGGTATGGGTGATCACATTGTTGACACCCATTGACTGCACGATCATCGCGGTGTTGGCCAGAGACAACGTCAGAGCCACCAGACCCAGCTCGCCTTCAGTGAACACGGCCGCGAGCGCGAGCGTGACAACCATCTGGCTGCCCTTGGTGGCGACGTTCACGAACCCGAGCCACAACACACCTGCTCGGGCCCGCTCAGAGACCTTGTCCGGCCTACTCATCCGACTGGTGCCGCGAGCATTCCACTGACCAGCTCTCGATAACGGTCCATCATGCGTACCGGGTCGTGCAACGTGTTGACAACGGACAATCCAATCGCCGCCGCCTCTGCCCGCGCGGGCTCGTCGTCGAGCATCTCCTGCAGCGCAGCAGCGATGGAGCCGACGTCGCCGGCGGGCACGCACCGCCCGGCACCCGACTCGAGGACCTCCCGCACGCCACCGACATCGCTGGCGACGACGGGACGACCCGCAGCCAGTGACTCCAGGATCGCCAGCGGTAAACCTTCGGAGTCACTTATCAGGACCGTCACGTCGGCCGCCGCGAGCAACATCGGCACATCCGATCTGCTGCCGAGGAACCTCACTCGGTCGCCCATCGGAGCGGCCCGCTCTTCCAGTGCCGCGCGTTGCGAGCCATCTCCGGCCACCAACAAGATCGCGTCGCCACGCAGTCGGCTCCACGCATCGAGCAGAAGATCGTGGCGTTTTGGCCGTTCCAGCCGTGCCGGACACAGCGCGACCGGTGCGTCACGCGGCAGACCCAGTTCGGCGCGCGCTTCGGTCCGCGACCCCAGGACCGGTGGCGTCACGGCATTCTGAATCGTCGCCACGTTCACTTTGCGGAGCCCGGCTTGCCGGAGTCGCATCCCTATCGCATCTGACACGACGACGACTCGATCGGCCGCGAAGTTCAGCACCCTGGCCGCATTCCGGTAATCGGGCGAAGTGACGCCGTGAAAGATCGTCAAGATCGGAACCCCCGGCCTGGCCAGCCGCGCCACCAGGGTCGCTGAGACATTGTGGGCCACAACGATATCCGGATTGAACCTCTTCAGCGCGCGGGCAGTGGTCATGCGGGCCGCAATGAGGCCCCGGATTGTCCGACGCACGATCGCGATTTCGAAGTGTGGCACCCGCGCGGCGATCAAGTCGTCGACGCGGTGCCCACCATGGGAGGCCACCGCACTCACCCAGCCTGCGTCGGCGCCCCGTCGGGCCATCTCGACCACGAACGCTTCTGCGCCACCAGTTCCCATCTCGCTGATGACGTGCATCACCCGTACTCCGGTCATATCTGGTGGAGTCCCGGCATGGACATACCTCACGCAACGCCCGCAGATCGGATCTCAGCAAACGTTAGCGCAATATCCAACCTCGAACTGACCGAACCGGTGATTCTCCGAACGGCTATTTCGCTGCGCCGATGACGAGCGCGCGCCACGCAAGGCGCTTCACACCGGGCAGGGTGAAAAGCGCTTTGTCGACCCATCGGCCGACATTGAGCAATGGGGTCCCGAATCTTGTGTTCCGTAGCGGAACGGCGGCAAGTGTTGACAGGCCGTAGTAACGGACGTCGTCCAGCTGGAGGTACCGGGCCATGATGGCAAAATCCTCACCCAACAGCGGATGCTCGTCGACGGAACGCGCGTCAGGCGTCAGACGTCGATAAATGTTGATCAGGGGGTTGAGCCCAAGCGGCTCCCAGAAGACGGCACGTCCCCCGCGACGCAAGACCCTTGCCACCTCACGCGCAGCAGCCGCGGTCTCCAGGTGATGGATGATCCCGGCGCCAAACACCAAATCAAAAGAGTCGTCGGGAAACGTCATGTTCATCGCATCCATGACATGGAGATGGACGTTGTCGTGGTTGTTCTCGGTCTTCAGCCGGTCGATGGCTTGATCCGAGATATCGATCGCGTGCAGGCTCCTGACGACGGGCGCCAGCTTCAGAAATTCTCGAGTGTCGCCACATCCGTAGACCAGGACGTCTTTGCCCGGAGCGAGTTGCTGGTAGGCGCGCATGTAGTCGGCCACGCCGTCGCTGACCGCCCAGTAGTACTTCGCCTGCGCGACTCGGCCAACGTCCAAGGCGTACATGTTGTTGTGAAAATCGCGTTCTCTGCCAACGCGTCCCACGTCCCGGGGGTTCACTACTCGAGCTCCAGTGCAGTCTGCAGATGTGCGGCCGTCCCGAGACTAACTCAGGCAGACATCGCCGTACCCGGATTCAGGGTTCGCCGGCTTTGCCGACAGTGTGTACTTAGCACCATGGGAAAAGCGACCGCCGGCTTGTCGAATAGATCGGGCCTGACCGATTCGGGCGCCATCCCGTTCGCGATCCTCCTTCTGCTGGTGGCTTCGTTCCCATGGGACGACGCCCTCGGCTACCCGACGCGACAGGTCTCCGTTGGCAAGCTACTGGGCGCCGCGCTGGTCATCGCCTATCTCGCCTCCCGACCCCATCGCCGTTGGGTGCCGGTGCCGCGAGTGTTCTGGGTGCTGATGGCCTTTCTCGCTGTCCTCGTCGTATCGCTGCTCCGCAGCGGGCAGGTGGCCGACGGCGCCGTGCAGTGCATGCGTTACGCGCTGTTCGCTGTCTTCTACTTTCTGGTCATCCAACTCCTCACAGATCGGGCACGCCTGCTACTGCTCATCGAGGTGTTTGTGGTCTCGTCGACGGCCGCGGCAATCGTCGGCAGCTTCCGGTTCTTCGCGTCGATGGCTGGGCGCGCGTCAGGCCCCATCGGCGAGGCGAACGACTTCGGGTATGTGTTGGCGACGGCGGTTCCGCTCGCGTTCTACCTTGCCTGGCGGCACCGCGAGCACCGGGTCCTCTGGCTGGCGGCGAGCGTCGTCCTATTCGTCACCATCGCGCTCACGTTCTCTCGAGGCGCCGTCGTCGGCCTCGCGGTGGCCGCGTTGTGGGCGGCGCTGCACAGCAAGACCATTGCCAAGGGACTTGTCGGCGGTGTCGTAGTCACGGCGGCGATAGGCGGAGCCCTTCTGGCCATCGACTCACAATGGGTGAGCGAGCGTGTCAATGCCAAAATGGCTGTGGCAGACGAGAACTGGGCTTCGCGTCAGGCGCTCTGGCGTGGAGCCGTCGACATGTTCAAAGAAGAGCCGCTGCTCGGCATCGGAACTGGTCTCTTTCCCCACCGCGCCACCGATTTCGTCCGCGGTGAGCCATGGGGCATCGTCGAACCGGTCGCACACAACGCCTATCTCGAGGTGCTCGCCGAGGACGGCGCCGTCGGCCTCACCCTCTTCATCGTCTTCATTGCCGGGTCGTGGATCATCCTGGTGCGCGCGCGCCGCGCCGCCCGCAACGCCGACGACACCCATGCGGGTTGGTTAGCGCTTGCCGTCCAGGGCAGTGCCCTCGTCGCGGTCGTCAGCGCCGCATCGCTCAGCGTCCAGATCGCCGCGCCGATCTGGCTCACCGCGGCAATGGCCGTGCCGCTCGCGGCGAGCGTCGGCGACAACCGACGCTCCTTGGACGACGACCGGTGAAGGTCACTCTCGTTACGTCGTTGCGCCGCGGCGGTCCGATCACCCACGCCAGACTTCTCGCCGGTGACCTGTGCCGACTCGGCGCGGCGGTCACCGCCGTCGTCGTCGATGAGCAGACGGCCGCCTCCTTCGCCGCCGAAGGGGCCGACGTAGTGCTCGCCGGCACCCGCCGCCTCGGGGGCGATGCGGTAGCGGCGTGCCGCGACGCCGACGTGGTGCACAGCCATGACCGGCGCAGCGCGCTGTGGGTGTTGGGCCGGGCCCGAATGCCGGGACGAGTTCGCATCCACACGTTGCACGGACTTCCCGAGCCGTACCTACCGATACCTGGCGAGCCGCCACCTACTCCCCGCGACCGCGTGGCCTACCAGATTGCCGAGCCGGCTCTGCTGCGGCGGGCCGACCGGGTCATCGTTCCTTCGACGGCGACCCGACGGCTCGCAGGCAAGCTCGGCCACCGCGCAGCGCGAATTGCCGTCGTGCACAACGGCATCCGGCCGAGGCCGCCCGTACCGCAGCCGGCCGACGGAGCCATCGGAGTGATAGGCATCCTCGACCCGGTCAAGGGGGTCGATGTGTTTCTCGAGGCGGCCGCCCTTGTCCGCGCCCGCGATCCGACTGCACACTTCGTGATCGCCGGCGACGGCCCCGAGCGGGCTCGGCTCATCGATCTCACGGACCATCTCGGCCTCGGCTCGGCGGTCCGCTTTCTGGGCGCGGTCCCGTCGGCGGACGCCGTGTTCCGAGAGCTTGCCGTCGCGGTGGTCAGCTCCCACTTCGAATCATGTTCCTACGTGGCGCTGGAAGCCATTGCGGCCGGCGTTCCCCTCGTCGCCACCAGGTGCGGCGGGCTGCCCGAAGTGGTCCCGGCCGACGACGCCACCTTCGTGCCGCCCGGTGATCCGGAAGCGCTCGCCGACGCCATTCTGGCCGTGCGGCAGGACCGCGAATCGGCGCGGCGCCGCGCTGATGCTGCACGAGTCCGTGTGCAATCGGAATGCTCGGCGGCCGCCACCGCGTCGGCCGTCCTCGACGTCTATCGAGAGGCGCTAGAAAGCGCCCGCTGACCCGAGACTTACGCCTCGGTGCCGATGGTCGGCTCCGGCTTCGCCTACGCCTCCGCGAAGTTACGCGTGACCGACGGGTCCACCGGGATGCCCGGGCCGGTGGTCGTCGAGACGGTGACCTTCTTCAGGTAGCGACCCTTCGACGACGACGGCTTGGCCCGCAGAATCTCATCCAGCGCAGCGCCGTAGTTCTCGGCCAACGCCTTCTCGTCAAACGACGCCTTGCCGATGATGAAGTGCAGATTGGCCTGCTTGTCGACGCGGAAGTTGATCTTGCCGCCCTTGATGTCGTTGACGGCCTTCACCACATCCGGCGTCACGGTGCCCGTCTTCGGGTTCGGCATCAGACCACGCGGACCCAGCACACGCGCGACCCGGCCCACCTTGGCCATCTGGTCGGGGGTGGCGATCGCGGCGTCGAAATCCAGGAAACCGCCCTGGATCTTCTCGATCAGGTCGTCGCTGCCGACGATGTCCGCACCCGCGGCGAGGGCCTGCTCGGCCTTCTCACCGACCGCGAACACCGCGACGCGCGCGGTCTTACCGGTGCCGTGCGGCAGGTTCACGGTGCCGCGCACCATCTGATCGGCCTTACGCGGATCGACGCCCAGGCGGATCGCAACCTCGACGGTGGCGTCCTGTTTCTTCGACGACGTCTCCTTGGCCAGCTTCGCGGCCTCCAGCGGCGTGTACAGCCGCTCCCGGTCGATCTTCTCGGCGGCTTCGCGATATGCCTTGCTGGTCTTGCTCATTGGTATCTCCTAGTTGTCAGAGTTGTGGTCGATTCGGGCCGATGCCAGCCCTCCCACGGGAGCCGTCTATTCGACGGTGATCCCCATCGACCGGGCGGTGCCGGCGATGATCTTGGCCGCCTGATCAATGTCGTTGGCGTTCAAGTCTTCTTTCTTGGTCTCGGCGATCTCACGCACCTGATCCCAGGTCACCTTGGCGACCTTGGTCTTGTGCGGCTCGCCTGAACCCTTCTGCACGCCAGCGGCTTTCAGCAGCAGCTTGGCGGCGGGCGGGGTCTTCAGGTTGAAGGTGAAGCTGCGATCCTCGTAGACGGTGATCTCCACGGGGATGACGTTGCCGCGCTGGTTCTCCGTCGCGGCGTTGTACGCCTTGCAGAACTCCATGATGTTGACGCCGTGCTGGCCGAGTGCGGGACCGACCGGCGGGGCGGGGTTGGCCTGCCCGGCCTGGATCTGCAGCTTGATCAGCCCGATGACTTTCTTTCTCGGGGCCATCTTTTCCTCTCGTTTCCTTGCGATTTGTGTGCGTTTTCGAGCGCTCAGCGCGCCTCAACGCACACAAACCGCGGTTAGATCTTGGCGACCTGGTTGAAGGTCAGTTCGACAGGTGTTTCGCGGCCGAAGATGGACACCAGCACCTTGAGCTTCTGTTGTTCGGCGTTGACCTCGCTGATCGACGCGGGCAACGTCGCAAACGGCCCGTCCATGACGGTGACCGACTCGCCGACCTCGAAATCAACCTCGATCGGTGCCCGTTCGATTCCCCCGGTCTCCGCAGCGGCGGCAGTGGTGGCCGCGGCCTTGCCCGGCTTCTTCGCAGCAGCGGGCGGCAGCAGGAACTTCACCACGTCGTCCAGCGACAGCGGCGACGGCCGCGAAGTCGCCCCGACGAAGCCCGTCACACCGGGCGTGTTGCGCACCGCGCCCCACGACTCGTCGTTGAGGTCCATGCGCACCAGGATGTAGCCCGGCAGCACCTTGCGGTTGACCTGCTTGCGCTGGCCGTTCTTGATCTCGGTGACCTCTTCGGTGGGCACCTCGACCTGGAAGATGTAGTCGCCGACGTCGAGGTTCTGCACGCGGGTCTCGAGGTTGGCCTTCACCTTGTTCTCGTAGCCGGCGTAGGAGTGGATGACGTACCAGTCGCCGGGCCGGGTACGCAGGTCCTTCTTCAGCGCGACGGCCGGATCCTCTTCCTCGTCCTCCGGCGCGTCCTGCGCAGCCGCGTCATCGGCACCGTCGGCCTCGACGTCGGCTTCATCGGGAGCCGCGTCGGTGTCCTCGGTCACCGGATCGACGTTGCTCTCGTCAGTGATGACATCGACGCTCTCGGCCGAAGGCGTATCGCCCTCGAAGGAAGTCACTTGTCAGTCCTCTCTAATTCGCTCGTCAGCGTGGTCAGCCGAACACCAGCGTCACGAGCTTCAACAGCCCCATGTCGACCAGGCCGATCAACGCCACCATGAAGGCCAGGAAGACCAGCACCACGGCGGTGTAGTTGACCATCTGCTTGCGGTTCGGCCAGATCACCTTGCGGAGTTCGGCGACGACCTGCGCCAGGTAGTTCCAGACGAACTTGAACGGGTTGCGTGACGGCCGGTCGGCGGACTTCTTGGCCGTCTTGGTGGCGGTCCCCCCACCGTTCTTGGTCGGGGCGGCCTTCGTACCCGTCTCCAGGTCGATGGCCTCGCTCTCGGCATCGACCGCGCCACGCCGCGACCGTTTGCCGGTCGGACGGGCCGGGCGGGTCACCACCGCGGTCTGGCCAGTGCTGTCAGTTACGGTGTCGTCGCCTGCGGAGCTGACACCATCGCGCTCGTCGCTCACCGCATGCCTTTCGTCTGGGTTATGTGGTCACCTTCCAGTGTCCACACTTGTCGAGTATTCAGTTGAGCAGGGGCGACAGGACTTGAACCTGCAACCTGCGGTTTTGGAGACCGCTGCTCTGCCAGTTGAGCTACGCCCCTTCACCGGGGCTCACACAATTTGCGCGCTCCCCGTTCGGCCGATTGAAAACCGACGGACAGCGCGCTGGACTGGGAAAACCCCGAGGACCGAGTGTAGCGCGCCACCCGTGATAGTTACTAATCCGCCTCTAGTCGTCGTGCTTGACGGGCTTGCGCACGACCTGGCCGGTTTCCGGGTCCCACCCGGCTGAAATCGAGTTGTCGCCCTCGTGGCCCATCAGCGTGGTGAACGACTCCATCACGACGTCGCCGTTGGGCCGTGCGCACACGTTTCGGGTGGTCACGATGTCGGCGCCGAACCGCTCGTTCACCGACTCGATGTACATGGTGCCGGTCAGCACGTCGCCGTCCTTGATCGGCTCGTGGAACAGGAACTTCTGATCCACCTGCACGATCTGCAGCGTCTCGAAGCCGACGTCGACATGCTGGAAGAAGTGCCGCTGGATCATCACCGCGAAGATCGACATGAACGTCGGCGGCGCGATCAACCCGGAGTGACCGAGTTGGGCGGCGGCATCCTCGTCATGCGAGGCCGGGTCCATCGACTTGACGCTCGCGGCGTACTGCCGGATCTGCTCGCGGCCGACGACGAAGGTGTCCGGGTACTTCCAGACCATCCCCCGGATATCAGTTTTGAGTGCCATCGATCACGCCAGCTTCGCGGTGGCAACGGCGCGACCGAAAATCTTCTTTCCCCCCGTTGTGGCCGACAGCGCAATGGTCACTGATTTTGTCTCAGGCTCAACGGATTTCACCCGACCATTGAACACGATTTCGGCGCCGACGCCATCGTTGGGAACCGGCACCACCGCGGTGAAGCGGACGTTGTACTCGGTGACCGCGGCCGGATCACCGACCCACGACGTCACGTAGCCCCCACCCAGGCCCATCGTGAGCATGCCGTGCGCAATCGCGGTGTCCAAGCCGACCTGCTTGGCGATGTCGTCGTCCCAGTGGATCGGGTTGAGGTCGCCGGACACCCCGGCGTAGTTCACCAGATCCTGACGGGTCAGCGGGATCACCTTCTCCGGGAGGGTGTCACCCACCTTCACCGAGTCGAATTCACGCAGTGCCATCGCTGAAACCCTCTTCTCCCTCTTCACCCGAGCGACCCGCGAGGGTCGTGTACGACTCCTGGACGACGTCACCCTTGTCGTCGGTGACGATGTTCTTGGTCACGATGATGTCGGCGCCGTGGGCTTGCCGGACGGAGTCCACGTACACATCGCAGTAGAGCTTGTCGCCCGCAAAGATCGGCTTGATGAACTTCAGCACCTGGTCGACCTGGACGATCTGGGCATCCTGGATCCCGATGTTCGCGCTTTCGAAGAACGCCAACTGGGCCTGGTAACCGAACACCGAAATGAACGTCAACGGCGCAGGCAGCCGGTCGTGACCGAGCTCGGCGGCCGCCTTCTCGTCGTGAAACACCGGATCGTCGTTCTTGACGGCGACCGCGTACTCGCGCAGCTTCTCCCGGCCCACGATGTAATGGTCGGGGTAGCGGTAGTGCATCCCGACGATCTGCTGTGACAGCCCCACGGTGAACGAACCTCTCGGGTCAACCCCTGGCAGATAGCCGAACGGGGTGACGCGCTAGCGCGATTCCTTGTGAGCCTGGTGCTTGCCGCAATTCGGGCAGAACTTCTTCAGCTCGAGCCGGTCGGGATCGTTGCGACGGTTCTTCTTGGTGATGTAGTTGCGGTGTTTGCACACCTCGCACGCCAAAGTGATCTTCGGCCGTACGTCTGTACTTGACGCCACGTCAACTGCCTCTTTCTCAAACTGTCTGCTGGTCCTGTAGCGGTGGGGGGACTCGATCCCCCGACCTCACGATTATGAGTCGTGCGCTCTAACCAGCTGAGCTACACCGCCATCCGGGTGCCACCTACTAGCCACTGCGCGTGGTGACCACCGAGCCCCCTAACGGAATCGAACCGTTGACCTTTTCCTTACCATGGAAACGCTCTACCGACTGAGCTAAGGGGGCCAGACCCTCGCACCAGCGGCGTGGGCCTTAAAGAGGGTACATTCTCGCCGATAGCTGCGCCAAACCGCAGGTCCTCGCGCCGCTACAGCTGGACCGTTACCCCGGTCGACGACGGCGCGTCGTGCAGTTCGATCGCGGCGACCTCGGCGCCCTTGGGCACGTCGAACACCACCGAGCTGTCCGTCGATTCCCCGGGATCGAGCCTGGGTGGCAGCTTGCCGAAGTACAGCCAGGCCTCGTCGTCGGGCTGGAAGGTCGTGGTGCCGTCCGACAGTGTATGGAACGACCCGGTGTAGGTGCGTGGCTCGGCGGCGACGTTCGTCACGGTCATCTGGACGACGACGAACTCGCCCTGCGCCGTCTTCTCGATGTCGGGGCGGTCGGGGTTGACGATGGCGTCGAGGCGCTGCACGCCGGTCACGACGAACGAGAAGTCGCCGTCGCGCACCTCTTCGCCGACGACGCCGGACGCCACCTCGGGCGGGGCGACGTCGGCCGCGGGGATCTGGACCGCAGGCAAGGTCGCGGCAGGCGCCGCGGTCTCGGCGCTGGTGGTCTGCGCCGCGACGGCCGGTTCGTCGACATCCATCCTGGCCGCCAGCACCACCCCTGCGACGACGACACCGATCGCCGCCACCACCGCCACGCCCAGCCCGATCAGCAGGCCCAGCTCGCGCCCCGACCGCCTTGGCGGTGCAGCGTGTCGGCTCACGCAGCAATTGGAACCCGGTTAGCCACCACTTCGATGGCGGCGCGCCGCGGATACCGAGGTGATAGGACATACAGATGACCGAACCCAACACGCCGCGTGTGGCGGTCTACCTCGACTTCGACAACATCGTCATCTCCCGCTACGACCAGGTGCACGGCCGCAACTCGTTTCAGCGCGACAGGGCAGCCGGGTTCCACAAACGGCCGGGGCGTCTCACCGAAGCGGTCGTCGACGTCGGCGCCATCATCGATTTCGCCTCGTCGTTCGGGACGTTGGTGCTGACGCGGGCCTACGCCGACTGGTCGGCCGACGTGAACGCCGAGTATCAGGGCCAGCTGGTCGGTCGGGCCGTCGACCTGGTTCAGCTGTTCCCCGCGGCCGCATACGCGAAGAACGGGGCCGACATTCGGCTGGCCGTCGACGCGGTCGAGGACATGTTCCGGCTGCCCGACCTGACCCACGTGGTGATCGTCGCGGGCGATTCCGACTACATCGCGCTGGCGCAGCGCTGCAAACGCCTCGGCCGCTACGTGGTCGGCATCGGCATCACCGGCTCGATCAGCCGATCGCTGACGGCCGCGTGCGACGAGTTCGTCACCTACGACGCGCTGCCCGGGGTCCCGGTGGTGACGCCGAAGAAGGCGGCCAAGCGCGCGAAGACGAAGGAAACCGACGACGAACCGGATCAGCCTGACCCGCAGGCCGCCGCGACGGGGCTGCTGGAGCGGGCGCTGCGCATCGGCCACGAGAAGGACGACGCGGAATGGCTGCACAACTCCGCGGTCAAGGCCCAGATGAAGCGGATGGACCCGTCGTTCTCCGAGAAGTCGTTGGGGTTCAAGTCGTTCAGCGACTTCCTCCGGTCGCGCAGCGACATCGTCGACCTCGACGAGAGCAGCACCACCCGCATGGTTCGACTGAAGCCCACCGCAACCTAGTCTGAAGCCATGACTGACCGCCTGTATTTCCGGCAGCTGCTCTCCGGGCGCGACTTCGCGGCCGGCGACATGATCGCAGCGCAGATGCGCAACTTCGCCTACCTGATCGGCGACCGCGAAACCGGCGACGCCGTCGTGGTGGACCCGGCCTACGCCGCGAACGATCTGGTCGACGCGCTGGAAGCCGACGGTATGCACCTGTCCGGGGTGCTGGTCACCCACCACCACCCCGACCACGTCGGCGGCTCGATGATGGGTTTCGAACTCAAGGGCCTCGCCGAGCTGCTGGAGCGCACCAGCGTGCCGGTGCACGTGAATTCCCTTGAAGCTGACTGGGTTTCGCGGGTCACGGGGATCGCGCGTTCGGAGCTCACCGCACACGAGCACGGCGATGTGGTCAGCGTCGGCGACATCGACATCGAGTTGCTGCACACGCCGGGGCACACCCCGGGCAGCCAGTGCTTCCTGCTCGACGGGCGACTGGTGGCGGGCGACACGCTGTTCCTCGAGGGCTGCGGACGTACCGACTTCCCCGGCGGGGACGTCGAGGCGATCTACCACAGCCTGCAAGCGCTGGCTCAGTTGCCCGGCGACCCCACAGTGTTTCCTGGCCACTGGTATTCGGCTGAGCCGAGCGCGTCGCTGTCAGAAGTGAAACGCACCAACTACGTGTATCGGGCCAGCAATCTGGACCAGTGGCGGATGCTGATGGGCGCCTGACCGGGCCCTTTCCTGGGCGAAACCTCCTCGTTTCCTGTGAATCGGGATATCCTCCCGCGATGACGACACCCGCAGGTTGGTATCCCGATCCCGACGGCTCGGGTGGCCAACGGTATTGGGACGGCTCGACGTGGACCGGGCACCGGTCGCCAGAAACACCCGCGGTCGATGACAGCCGACGCTCGCTGATCATCGGTTTCGGTGCCGCGTGTGCCGCGCTGTTGGCGATCCTGGTCGTCGTCATCGTCTACGGCGTGTTCTTCAACATGTCCACCAACATCGTGGCCTCGCCGGCGATGACGCCGGGCAACGGCTGGGGCAACAGCATCGAGACGGCGACCGAAACACCCGCTGGCGCTTCGGGATCCGGCCCGCAAGCGTCCGACGGTGGCCTGACGTTCGCGATCACCGGTGTGGAGAGCGCGCCGTCGGTGCAGTATCAGGATGCGCCGGTGGAGAAGACCGCCCAGGGCGAATTCCTTATCGTGCACTTGAACGTCTTGAACTCCGGCGACGCGCAGGGCGGCTTCCTCGCCACGCTGCAGAAGCTCAAGGCCCGCGGCTCGACGTACGACATCGACGACGAGGCGACGGCATACCTCAACGGCACCTGGGCCGACCTGGCGCCAAGCGATTCGGCGGATGTGGCAATCGCTTTCGACGTGCCGCCGGGCACCACCGGTGAGTCGCTCGAGGTGCACGGCGAGCCGATGAGCGCGGGTGTCGACATTCCGTTGTCGTAGTCGCGCGCAGACTGGAAGGCGTGGCTGACACGCTTTACGCCGATGTGTCCGAGTGGCAGGTCGGCGTCGACGACAGTTATCCGTATCCGGTGTTGTGCATCCGGTCCAACGACGGCACACATCGAGATCGCCGGTGGGACAACAACTACGGCTGGTGTCTGCGCAACGCCGACAGCGGCCGGCTGACGTTCTTCATCGTGTACTTCGTCTGGCGGCCGAATTGGCAGCAAACCGTCGACACGTTCACGGACATGGTCGGCGCGCCGCATCCGAAGATGGCGGTGATGATCGACGTGGAGTCGTGGGGTGGGCAGATCCGCGGCGACCGGTCGACGGGCATCAACGCCGCCTACGAGGCCGTCGGCGCGTTCGTCGGCTCGACGGCCAAGGTGATCGGCTACGGCAATGTGGGCGACCTGAACACCCTGTGGCCCGCCAAACCGCCCGGCATCCGGCTCGTCGTCGCGGCCTACGGGCGCAACCCGCCGTACCCCGGGAAGGTGGCTCACCAGTACACCGACGGGTCCGGCTACGGCGGCGGCCTGCCGGAGGGCGCACCGCCGTTCGGCCGCTGCGATATGAACTCGGCGGACGGGCTCACGGCGGAGGAATTCGGCCGTGCCTGCGGCATCACGATCACGGATTCCGCGCCGAGTGAGGTCGCCCTGTAGCGAATTCGAAGGAATAGGTAATTCGAGTAGTGCGATACGCAGGACACGGCGATTCTTGCGGAGCAAACTAATCCCCAACAGCGAAAACACTTCCGTCGGGGGTCGTCGTGAAGAACATCGTGCTGTGCTTCGATCGTGTACGTGACCATCCAGGTCCTCGTGACGCCACCAACGCCGCGGCGTTGCTGAGATTGCTCGACGAGAGCGACGCGCAGCTCACCTGGTATCACCCTGGCACACCGGTGCCCGTCCACAGCAACGTGGACCGGCTGCGGTGGCGCCGCAGCGCGGCCGAGGAGGCGCGCGCCACGATCGCCGAGGCCTACGAGTTCCTGGTCGACAACTGGGATTCAGGCGATCGGATCTACCTGTTCGGTGTGGGCCGCGGCGCGTACTGCGCGCACGCCCTGACCCGACTGCTCGGCACCGTCGGCCTGCTGCCCGATCTGATGGACTACGTGCTCGCCACCTACGCCGTACCGCGGACACACCGCGATCCCCAGGACTGGACGCGGCTCACCACACTGACCGCGCGGCTGACCGGGCGGCGCGAAATCGAGGTTCCCGTTCAGTATTTGGGGCTCTGGGACATGATCAGCGTGCCGGGTGGACACCCGTCGGCCGTACCGCTGACGAATGTCGTCGACGGCAGGCACGCGGTCGCGATCGACGGCCGACTCGGCGGCTCGCATCTGGTGTCGCCGCCGGACTGCGTCGAGGAAGTCTGGTTCCGCGGTGCGCATTGCGATATCGCGGGCGGCCCGGGAGCGTGCTGGCCGCTGGCCGATATCGCGCTGGACTGGGTGCTCGACGGGGCGGTGCGGGCCGGCGTCGCGGTCCGTGCGGCCAGCCAGTCCGATGCGCCCGCGCCGACCGAATGTGACGCCCTCGCGGGCAGTGCCCGCACGTTTTCGCTGCGCAGGCCCCCTGCCGACGCGCTGGTGCACGCCAGCGTCGACATCTATCTGCGGGCGCATCCCGAATACTGGCGGCGGCTACCCGACCGCGTCGTGTGGGCCGACGTCGACTGGTTGGCGCGCAGCGAACGACTGGTGCAAACCAAACCGGCGGCGCCGGCACGACAGGCGGAATTCGCCGCCGCGGCCTCGTGATTCGCGTAGTCGTCTACTCGCATCAGCGCCATGAATCGCCCGCAGACTCGTTCCATGACCGTTGAAGCGGTGGCCCACGGATGGCCGGTCGTCCAGCGCGACATCGAATTTGCAAAGATCCACAGCGCGTTGGCGGAGCAAACCGGCGTGTGTGGCATCGTCCTGATCGGCGACGCCGGTGTCGGCAAGACGACGTTGGCGCGGCTGGTGACGCAGTCCCTGCCGTCGCGGGTGCAGTGGGTGGCGGGCACCGAATCGGCGCGCAGCATCCCGCTGGGTGTCTTCGCCCACCTCGTGGGCGCCGCGACGTCCAGGGATCCGGTGGCGTTCCTGTCCGCGGCGCGGGAGACCATCCTGTCCGAAGGGCATTCGGTGATCGGCGTCGACGACGCCCACTTGCTCGACCAACTGTCCGCGACGCTGCTGCATCAGCTCGCGCTCGACGGCCAGGTGCGCATCGTGGCCACCGTGCGGGCCGGCGAGGCGGTACCCGACGCCATCACATCGCTGTGGAAGGACGGCTATCTGCAGCGGCTGCACTTGATGCCGTTCACCCGAGACCAGTGCGTCTCGCTGATCGAATCGGCGCTGGGCGGTCGCGTCGAGGGGCTGTCCGCGGATCTGATGTGGGAAGCATCCGGCGGCAACGCCCTGTTCGTCCGGCATCTGGTCGAGGGCGCCCTGGAAGCAGGCACGCTGCGTCAGGTCCGCGGCGTGTGGCAGCTGCGGGGGCGCACCGCGGTCACGTCCGAGCTCGCATCGCTGCTGGACGCCAGAATCGAGCAGCTCCCCGACAACGTGCTGCACGCGCTGCGGCTGTTGACGTTCTGCGAGCCGCTCGACCTCGACACGCTCACCGACATCGTCGGCGCGGACGCCGTCGAGGATGCGGAGTCTCGCGGCCTGATCCGCATCGCCGAGGACCACTCCAGCATCGAAGCGCGGTTCAACCACCCGCTGTTCGGCGAGGTGATCCGGCGCCGGCTCGGCATGGCGGCGGCGAGGCGGCTGCGCGGCGAGGTGGTCAAGGCGCTGCAGGGCCGGCCGGTGAGTGGCCCGGCGGAGCGAATCCGGTTGGCGGAGTTGACCCTCGACAGCGATCAGCAGCCGGAGGTGGACCTGCTCGTCGGCGCGGCGCGCGACGCGATCGCACTGACGAACGTCACGCTCGGTGAGCGGTTGGCGCGGGCCGCGGTGAACCGTGGCGGCGGGCTGGTCGCCAGCGAACTGCTGGCCCGGTCGCTGCTGTGGCAGGGCAAGGCGGCCGAGGCCGAGGAGACGTTGAGTTCCTTCGACCCCGAGGCGATGGACGAAGTCGATTTGGTGCGTTGGGGGTTGGCGCGAATCGCCAACCTGCACTGGTCGATGGGCGATGCCGAGAGCGCCGACGAGGTGTTGGAACTGTTGTACGAGAAGGTCACCGACGACCGGTTGCGGCTGATGATCGACGGTGTGGCGTCCGCGTCGCGGACCTTCGAGAACCAGCTTGTCGACGCCACCGCGCTGTCCAGGCGGGTGCTCGCCGACCCGAGTGCCCATCCGACCGCGGTCGAGTGGGCGGCGTTCGGCGGCGCACTGGCGCTGGCATTGATGGGCCGCGACGACGAGGTGGCCGCTGTCGCGTCGCGCGGGCATCAGGTCGAGAACAAGGTCGACGGGCTGTTGCGCTATCTGGCGGCGTTCGGCGAAGTCAAGGCTCTCACCCTGGCGGGTGACTTCGACACTGCCGCACAGCGATCCGCCGACATCATCCGGATCACGTCGGCGGGTCAGTATTTGGCGTGGGGCATGGCCAACGTGCTGATGGGCACCGTCGGTGTGGCCCGCGGGGTGTTCGCCGACACGGTGCCGAGAATGGAGCAGACCGTCGCGGCGCTCACCGCGGAGTCGGCCTCGTCGTGGAGCTTCCCGGCGCGGCTGCTGCTGGCGCAGTCCTACTGTGCGCTTGGCAGGGCCGAACCGGGCGCCAGGATGATGGCCGAGGTCAAGACGCGGTACGGCCGGCACGTTGCGGTGTTCGGGCCGCAACTCAAGATCGCCGAAGCGTGGTTGGCCGCCGCGGAGGGAAATGTCAGCGCGGCAATCGGATTCGCGCTCGATGCGGCAAATCAAGCTGCGGACTCCGGGCAGCGGGCGATTCAGATGCTGGCGCTGCACGACGCGGTCCGGTTCGGCGACTCGACGTGTCTGGACGAGTTGGTCGACGTCGCCACCGCGACCGGCGGAAGGCTCGCCGCAGTCATCGCGACGCATGCCGAAGCGCTGCGCAACGGCGACGCCGCGGGAATGGCCGCGGCGGCAGGGCAATTCGAGGACCTCGGCGCGCTGTTGTCGGCTGCTGATGCCGCAGCCCAGGCTGCGGTGTTGTTCGAGGCCGCAGACGATCGTCGGCGAAGCGTGGAGGCGGCCGCGGTCGCGAACCGGCTAGCCGCCGAATGCGGTGGGATCCGCACGCCCGCGTTGAACTTGGCGTCTCATCCGCTGCCGCTCACGGTGCGGGAGCGGGAGATCGCCAACCTCGCGGCCGCGGGGTTGACCAACCGCGAGATCGCCGACCGGCTCACGGTGTCGGTGCGCACGGTCGAGGGTCATCTGTACCGTGCGTGCACCAAGCTCGACATCAACGACCGCGAGGAACTCGCCGCGCTGATCACCAACGGCGGCCGCAAGTAGTCCTCAGGGCTCGACGGGCGGCGGTGGGCCAGACCACGGTTCATCGTTGACGAGGAACTTGTCCGGTAACCGCGGCTGATACTTGGGGCTCGCCTTGGCCATTCGGATTTCGACGCTGCCGTGGATCGTCGCGTCGTCGGGGATGGGTCGAGTGCGCCACGGCTTGAACACGGCGCGCCACGGTGCTTGTAGGAACCGCCAGGCCGTGCTGTTGGTGCGCATGCCGGAGCACGCCTCGGCCTCGCCCAGTTTGGTCAGGTGCGAACGATATTTGCCCGACCGCACTTTGAGTCCGCGTTTGATGGCGCCGTCGAGAATCCAGCGCATGGGGATCTTGGACAGCGTCAGCTTGTCGTCTTGGAATCCGCCGCCGACGTCGGAGTGCACACCGGCGAACCACACTTCCTCCAGTGCCGGGAACTTCTGCTTCGGGTCGGGTTCGACGAGGTACTCCACAAATTGCGGACGGGTCTCATCGATCGACACGGCGTGCCGGACCACCCGAACGTTGGGCAACTGCCTGGTGTAGGGCCAGCGGATGTCGCGGCCAAAAGCCTTGGTGGCCTTGACGGTGTCGAACAGGCCGAGGTACTCGATGGGAAAGGCACGGCTTTCGCCCTCGATCTTGCGCGCCAGCCCTTCGGAGTACTTGTCCATCCGGCCCCAGCCTTCCGGCTTGCTCAGATCGGAATCCTTGCCAGGCTTTCGCGCGTAGGTGCGCACCGCGTAGGGCACCAGGTTGTCCGAGCCCGGCCGCAGCAGCCCGATCCGGTACAGCATCCCGCACAGGGCTCGCGCGGTGTACGCGCCGCGGCTGAAACCGAACACGAACACCTTGTCGCCGGGTTCCCATGTGTTCATCAGGTAGGTGTACGCCTCGGCTATGTCTTGTCGCATCCCGTGGCCCAGCGCCAATCCGCCGACCAACGAAATCCGCTGCGCCAGACCGGTCCACGCGCTCGGCGGCGCCATGGTGCCCACGCCGGGGCCGTAGTAGAGCACCTGCTCGGCCGGGTCGGTCAGATCGGCGAACTCGGCGATGGAAAAGACGTTGGTGACCTCGGTCGCCTCCACCTGGTTCTTGGTGCCGTCCAGGCAGATCAGGATGTTCTTGGGCACTTCACTCACCTCTCGATCGCGAGTAGGTCGACACTGATTCCCGGCTTGGCCTCAGGCGGGTACACGGTCTGGTAACCCCATTTGCCGCGCAGCACGTCGCTATCCCAGTCGCTGTTTCGATCCGATCGATAGTTGAAGACCAGTACCGGTGCGCGCCCGCCGTACTTGATGACCCGTGCCACCGCTTGATCATTGGGGTGTTTTTGGTTGCCGCTGCCGTCAGTGGAGAACACGTACGTGTGGGCGCGCACTCGCGACAGCAGTTTCCGGGTGACATTCGCCTTGCTGCCGTGGTGCGGCAGCTTGAAGACGTCGACGTCGAGCACATTTCCTTCGCCGACCAGTTGATCGATACCGGCGATGATTACGTCAGGATGGGCATCACCGGCGAGAAGGCAGGTACGTTGGGCGAATTCGGCCAACAGGGCGATCGTGCTGCCGTTGGCGACCGTGTCATCGTTATCGGTGCTCTGATCGGCAAGCACGTCGACGTCGGGCGGTCCCATCCGCTCGAGGCCGGACACGGGCGGTGGTTGCGGTGGGGGCGGAACGTGCGGATCCAAACCGGCAGCCCGCACGATGTCGGCCCAATTCGTGCCCTTGCGAAGTTTCCGGAGTTGCTCGGTGCCGGGCGACAGCACCGTGAACTGCAGACCATTGATCGGGTCTGGCGTGGGCGGTGTCGCAGGAGCGGGTTCGGTGATGGCGACAGGCCCCTGTCCGAAGGACGTGTTCCAGGGATATCCGCGGTCGACGATGAGAGCGGTGAGCTTTTCGCCCTCGATCGGCCCCATCGGCTCCAGTGCGGTGTCCGGAAGATGACGGAAACCGTTGAACCAGACTTGTTTCGGCACCGGCGGATCAGCCTGCTTCAACAGCTTGACCATTCCCGCGATGTGATCGTTGTCGATGTGGGTGACCACAAGCAGATCGAGATCCGCATTCGCACCGAGAAACTGGCCGACGGCGGTGGCGGCTGAAGAGACGCCGCCGTCGATGAGGATCCGGCTTGTCTGACCGTCGGTGCCGTACTCGAGCACCAATGCGTCGCCGTTACCTGCGGGCAGGGCATGCAGTAGGAACGTCTCCGAGCTCATCGATCCACCCATCCTCTGTCGGAATCGCCGCGCGGCGGCCCGACCTGCTTCCAGCCGGCGTTCGGCGGAACATCAGCCATCAGGTGCTCATGCACGTGCAGCGTGGTGCAGAGTGCGGAGAAGTCGGCCAACGGCGCGAGAGCCGCCGCGGTCCGGGCAACCTCGGCGATGTCGAGGGCATCGCCGCGCTGTGACTGCATCAGTGCATTGCTCTCGGCGGCAAGCAGCGACAAACCCTCCGAGAAGATCGGAATGCCGCGCCTGGTTGCCGTTCTGAACCAGCCGGCGGCCGCCTCGTCGTCGCCGCGGCGCGCGGCGAGGACACCGGCGATCACCGGGCCGTCCGGCAACAGGTTGAATATCTCGGCGAGATTGTTCGGCCAGTTGTGCATGCGGTCCAATTCGTGCAGCTTCAGCAGCGCGTAGCCGCCGATGATCGCGCCGATGGGGTCTGCCATCTTCTCTCGCAGCATCTCCTCGGCGGTGGTGGCCATGCTCATCACCGCCCGGTCCGCGCGGCCCGAATTCAGGTAACCCGCAATGGTGTTCACTTCCTCATCGCCTGGACGGGCAATCGCGGTCACCTTGTCGAATCCGACGCCGACGTACACCTCGCAGGGCGCGTGTCCGCCGCCGATCGGGAGGGCCACTATCGGCGACTGCTGCCCGACGTCCGACTCGATCTGGAAGAGCACCGGTGCGGTCCACAGGTCACGGATCGTCAGCCTGTGCAGGTCGTTCCCGCCGGCAGACTGGGTGTACGACTGCAGTGGCGGTGGAGATTCGTGCAGACGGAATGCGCCGTCTGCCCATCGAAAGAACCTGATGTACCAAGGCATGGGCACCAGACCGACTTCCGGCGGCGCAGTCGGCAGGTCCGACGGCACTTTGACATCGATGACGAGTTCACTGTCTCCCGGTGTCACCACAAATCCGTGGACGTGTTCTCCGCCCCACGGCAGCGGCACGACGGCCTCGTAGTTGCCCACCGCCAATTCGAGTGGCTTGTCGGTGAGCATTCGAGTCTCGCTGGCTAGAATGTTGCCCGCCAGTCGTACCGACACCGGCCGCTGCGGATGTACCGAGATGCGGACGAACCGCAGTTGGCCTAGTGGTGAATCAACATCGAAGGTGGGAGCCCAGGCGGGTATGGGCATGCCGGCACCCGCGGCAACTTCCGGACGACGATGAACCGCCACGTCGAGATCGCCGTCGCCCCCGACTGTGGACCGCTGCTCCTCGCCGTACTGCCTGCCGAGGTCTTTGACCACCCGCCGCAACGTGGAGGTGAGTTCATTGAATTGCACAGTGCGCCCGTCGACCTCGGCGGGCGCTCGGCTTTCCAGGCACTCGATCAATGCCTGCGAGTACAGCGTGACTCGGCGCGCGGGGTCGGCGAACGCATATTCTTTCGGCCGCGCACCGAAACAGACCCATGACGCCTCGGCTTCGGCCCCGCGCGGACCGTCCAATCTGATGCCCGCGGAAAGTGTCTCGTAGCCCGCCGTGGCCTCAGGATTGATTCGGCATGCGTCGTAGAAGTAGAACTGGAGCTTGGGTGTCGCGGTGGCCGGTCGGTTCGGGTCGCCGACGATCCCCCGTCGAACCGATTCAACGTCGATGGCGGCATGCAACGGTGTCGGCGCGTTGGGCGCGCCGAAGTCTTCCAGCAGCAGGATCCCACCGCCGAAGCCGGTCTGCATGCCGTGACCGGCGATGTACAGGATTGCCAGGTTGTCTGCGTTGGCGCGGACATCCCTGCGCCACGCAGTGATTGCCGCACTTACGTTCTCGTATGTCGCCGGCGGTGCAGTGATGCCGTGCGGCAGCGGCACCTCGGTGTCGGAGGGCGAGACCAGTAGCCGGATCGAGCCCTTGCTGGCGGTGGGGTGTTCGAGGTTGTCACGGATCCACGCGGCCACCCGCACGGCAGAGGTGGCCGCCGCTCGCAACTGCGGCAGCCCTGCCGCCAGCGGTTCGTCGGTCAAAGGGCCTGTGCCGCCGGATAAATGGGGATAGCGGCTGACGCCGATGATCAGCGCGTGATAGGCGGGGTCGGCGTTTCCCGCCGGTTGGAACAGATCGCTCACTGATCCACCTTGAAGGTCAGCTGCGACCACCACTCCGTCTCGACAAGCTCACTGACCGGGTTCTCGCCGACGGTGTCCTTGTTCGGCTTGATCACCCGATGATGTTCAGTGGTGAGCGCGTCCATCAGCGGCTGATACGGAATGGAGTCCTTCCACAGCTTGACCAGACCCCACGGGACCATCACGTCGCCAGGCCTGTTGTTCCACTGGTTTTCGATGAACGACATCGGCGTCGCGTTGTGCGACCCGTGGTGGCCCATCTTGTAGAAGTCGACACTGCTGATCAGCTCCAACGCCTGGGGATCGTCACGGACCGATTCCCACGCGCCGTACTGGGCGTCACCGGGGAAAAGTAGGCGCACCCCGCCGACCTCGAGCACGAAGAACAGGCTGGTGTTGTTGACCGATTGTTCGAGCACCGAGGCCGCCGCCAGCAGGCCCATATCGTTGCTCAACCCGTCGAGGTCGAGCTTGGCCCGCGCGTCACGCAGTTCGCGCGGCACCTGCGTGTCGGCGACCACATACATCTTGTTGAACAGGCGCATGCCGTCCTCGGTCATCGGCTCGGTGGCCTTGGGCGGCTCGTCATCGTCGGCTTCTGCGTCGGCTTCAACGTCCACGACGTCGTCGAGGTTGAGCGTGAGCCATCCGGCGTTCCTCGGCGGGTCCATCTTCTTGAGCATCGCGGCATCGCGAGGTGGGCCCAGAATGTGCGCGACGACGCCGCAGCCGTCGAATCGGACCGTGTTCTCCGCCGGGTCGATGTCCGGCAGGTACCGCACAGCATGCTCGGGGTTGGCGAAGCCAAGCCCGCGTCCCAGCAGACGGTTGGTGGCCCTGGCGTTGCCCCGCGAGTTCTGCGCCATCGCCATGGCCTGTGCCAGCGACGAATTCGCCTTGGCTCCTTCGGCGCCCAGCTTCTGCTGGCGTTCGCCGATCAGCATCGCCAACTTCAGCGCGGTCCGCCGCTGCGCTTCCCGCAGGCTCTTGGCGTCGTCGTCGTCTTCGTCCTCGACGAACGGCAGCCAGACCTCGTCGACCTCCACCTCGGCCCAATCGTCTTCTGCGAACCCGCGGATGTGGTCGCGGTGGTGATGGGTGGCCACCACGACGTCGAGGTGCGCTGCACCGCCGCAGTCCGCTTTCAGGTCATCGATGATGTTCTTCACAGACTCCTTCAGCGGCCGGGCGGCGCCGTGCGAATGCACACCGCAGTCGACGAGCATCCGCCACGTCTCGCCATTGCGTTTCACGGTGATCCGGAATGCGTCGCCGAATCCGACGTTGTACATCCGCACCTCGACGGTTCCGGTGGCGGTCTCGGTTGTGGTAGTCATCGCGGATCCGCCTAACAATTCGAATGCAGGTTGGCGAAGGTGAGCCGGTGTGCGGCAGGCTCGTCGGTCCAGGCGGTCAACGGATCAGCCTCCGAGACCTCACCGAAGTAGTTTCTGATCTTCTCCAGACGGTCCTCGCCGAACATGTTGACGTAGCGCGAGTCCTCGTCCGTGCCCGGGTTCTTCAACGGCAGCGGCTTGGAGATGATGTGCTGCACTTCGCCGTTGACGCGTGCGATCAGGGTCGTGCCTGCGCGCAACGGGGTCCGCGCCTCGTCCGGTAAGTAGGGCTGCTCGATCTCCTCGAGGTCCTTCCGTCGTTGGGTGAACTGGACGACGATCTCGGGGCGCGGTTGCGCGTCCTCGGCCTGCCGGTAGGCGACGTGCAGGCTGGCGACCGCGATCGTGTGGTTGGGTTCCAGCCCGATCCGCACCGCGTGGTTGTGCGCCCACTTGGTCAACTGTCGGTAGACCGCTTTCGGTTCCACGACACCGTAATTGGCGTCCGTGTCGAGGTTCATCGACGCCTCCATCACGAGCGTCTCCAGCGGTACCTCGGGTTTGCCGTCGCGCAGGTTCAAGCCGTTACCACCCGGCCAGCACAACGAGCTGTCGGTCAGCGAGTCGACGCGTTCCGGGTAGATGCCGCGGCGCCGCAAGGCCTCGATCAGGTTGCCCCGCAAGTGCAGTGTGTCGGTCGGATACAGCGCGTGATCCGCCGTCGCGATCGCGCGAATCACGTCGCCGAACGTGACATCGACAGGGGGCAGGTAGTCGAACGCCCGGACCACCATCGCGAGATAGCGGTCGGCGGTGCGGATCGCCTCGGTGGTGACCCGTGCGACAAGGTCCGGGTGCAGCGCTCCCTCGGGGAGTACACCGGTGCCGTTCGTGGCGATGCGGAGCAGGTCGGCGACCGAGGCCTGGTAGCGATCGAGGAACGCGTCGAACACCGCACCGACGAAGATCGCACCGCGCTCGTGTGGTTCGGTCGCGTTGTTGAAGTGGTCCGGCGTCCGGAGTTGGCCGGCGGGCACGTCGGGGTTGATGGCGGATCGTAGCGCCGCGCCGCGACCCGTCGACTGGCCGAACTCAGATGCCAGATCGAAGAGGGCCCTGCCCTTTTCGAGGCTGCCCGACGTCGACGCGATCGCTTCGAGGACGACCTCCCGGTAGGCGAAGTGCTGAAACAGCGCGATCAGATCGGCGAAGGCCTCGTGCCATGCGAAGACGTCAGGGTTGGTCGCCTCGGCGAAGTACGGGCGCAGCCGGTGCACTATCGCATGGGTGACTTCGTGGGCGATGATGTCCGATGACAGGCAGGTGAAGATGACCTGCCCGGGCAGATTCGCCCCCGGGTCGTTGGCGTCGGCGCGGTAGTAGCCGAACAGGACGGCCTTGCGCTTCGGGTCGAAGTACGCGTTGCGTCCCTCGAAGGCGTGCGGCACCAGGGACAGCTTGCTCTGTCCCCGCCATCGGAACCTTCTGCCGAGGTAGCGCTCGAACCGTTCGATGACGCTGGACGCGACGGCGTAGACGATCTGTTGGTGTGACCGCGGATCCCCCTCCGACGGCTGCAGGCCGTCTTGGGCGAGGATGAACGCATCGTCGAGATCGACGAGGGCATACCAGGTTTTGTGCACCGGGTCGTAGTCGACGACGCGCAGCAGCTTGCCCTGCGGGCCTTTCCGGAGAATCGTCTCGTACGGCACGCTGATGGTGAGGTATCGCCCGGACAGCCTGGTCGACATCGGGTCGAAGGCGAAGGTGCGCAGGCGCCGTCGCCGCGGCGCGGGCACCGCCGGACCCGCCAGCGAGCCAGCATCTGATGTGGTTGGCAGATGCGACTTCTCGCGCGTCTCACCGTTCCCGGGCGTGACGGCTGCGCCCCCGGTTGCCGCCGTGGTGATCGTCATGTCCATCTCCCCCACTTAGCTGGACACTGTGGCTACAGCGTACGCTCAGCGGCCGACGCCATCGGCCCAAACTCCGGGCCAATTACCGGCAATCGGCTTCGGATAGCCCGGCTCGACACGGTCCGCCGCGATGTCGTAGCGGACGTATCGCGGGCCCTTGAAGAAGTAGGCCGTGCCGTCGTTCCACACCACCGCTTCGTCGATGCCTGAGGCGAATTCATCGGGCATCCCCGGCCAGTTACCTGCGATCGGAGCCGGGAACCCGGCATCGACCTTGTTGCGGGCGATGTCGTACCGGATGTATTCCGCACCCTTGAAGAAGTAGGCCTTCCCGTCGGGCCAGACCACCACCGCGTCGATGTCCTCGGTGAACAATCCCGGCCACTTCGACGAGATCGTCTTCGGGTAGCCGGGGTCGACCCGTTCGCTTGGCAGATCGAAGCGGACGAACTGAGATCCCTTGAAGTAGTAGGCCTTTCCGTTGGTCCAGATGCTGCCTGCGTCGACGCCCTTGGTGAATTCGGCGGGGAAACCGTCCCAGTGCCCGGCGATGTCGACCGGATATCCGGGGGCGGTCTTGTCTGACGCCACGTCGTAGCTGAGATACTTCTTGCCCTTGAACAGGTAGACCTTGCCGTTCGGCCACACCCCGGACGGCGACACCGGTCCCGGATAGAGCTTGGCCGCGAAGGCCGCGTCGAGATTGCCGATGTCCGCGCCGCCCGGCACCGCGATGCCGTCCTTCATGATGCTGCCGGGAAGGTCGTAACACATGATCGAGTTCTCATCGGTCGCGGCGGTCGCTTTCAGAGCAGACGTCGGGAACGGCGTCAGAACCTGGTCGATCACCTCTTGGCGCGACCACCCCTGGGTGCGCATGAAGAACTTGATCGCCTTCTCCTTGTCAATGCGGTCGATGATGGCCTTGCGCATGTGCTCGTGCGGAAAGCCGAGCGTGTGCCCGGTCTCGTGCCGCACGACGCGATAGAACTCCGAGTCCGGCGTGTTCATGGTGAAGCTGTCGAGGTTCATCGTCGGTTCGTCGGCCGGCACGGACAGAATGTCGGTGCCGAGGTTCGACCAGTAGCCGGCATCCGGGCCGGTATTGATGCGATCAATCCGCACCTGCGGGTCGGTGTTGGTCTCGGTGAACTGCACGTTCGCCCACGAGCCCCATGCGTTCATGTGCGAGACGATGCGGCGTCGTAGTTCGGCCGACGGCTTGTCGAGGAAGCCGACAGTGAGTCGAACGCCCGTCGGACCCCAGTAGTTCTGGGTCATCACCGCCAGCTGCTGCGGCGACGGCGCGAATTCTCGTGGCAGCGAGCCGGTGTTGGGCGCGTTGGCCGGGTTGATTTCGACGGCTCTTGCCGCCGACTCGAGAAGTTTGTCGGGCGGTACTTGTTTGATGGTGCAGCCGATGTATGCCACTGCAGTTCCTATCACCCATCCGGATTGATGTATTGACGGTAGGTCCGCACCGGCGCCGTGCCATGAGTACTCGACTACTCGAAATCAGATCGAAGCGAACACTTGCCACTGGACGATTTGCCGAAGTTAACCCGACTGGCCGAAAGACGCCATTTTGCGCTTCAGTGACGAACCGGCAAATTTGCTCTGCCTATGGTGCCGTCAATGCGCAGGCGCCAGAACACAATCCGGCGCCGAAATCGAGTAGTCACCTACTCACGCCAGGGGTGCCCGTCGACCGTAGTTTCGCCGGTGGGTGAGGAATGGCGTGGCAGGGGGAGGCCATGGACACTTTCTATACGGTCATACGCGGCGACACTCTGTCCGGTATCGCGCAGCGGTTCTACGGCGATGCCACCAAGTTTCCGATCATCGCCCAGGCGAATGGCATCGCCGACCCCGACCGGATATTCGCCGGGCAGGTGCTGCGAATTCCAGACATCACGCCGCCGGATCCGGGGCCGGACCCCGACCCACAGAAGCCGCCGGATCCGGTCGCGTTCCGGCTGCTGCGCCCGGCCGACCTGTTGAACGTCCAGTGCACCGCCATCGGTTGCCGGGTGGTCACCGACGGGCCAGTCCCGACTGAACCGCTGGCCCGGCACACCGTCGTCAAGGACGACAACCTATGGAATCTGGCCGTCCACTATTACGGCGACGGCCGGCTGTACCGGTTGATCGCAGAGGCCAACCACATCCCGAACCCGAGTCTGATCTTCCCTGGCACAGTGCTGATCATTCCGCGGCGGCCCAGTCCGCCACCGCCTCCCGCACCCGTGACGCACGTCGTGGTCGCGGGAGACACCTTGTGGGATCTGGCGCAGCGCTTCTACGGAAATCCCTTCCGGTACAGGGAGATCGCCGTTGCCAACAACATCGCGAACCCGTCGCTCATCTTTCCCGGACAGGTCCTCATCATTCCGGGCATCGGCGCCCCGACAGTGCAGGGCACGCGACTGGTGGCGGTGGTCGATGACGCGCACCTCATCGTCACCTTCGGCCCGCAGAACATCTATGAGGAGGCACCGGAGGCGGGGACCACTCCTCCCGACATCGCCCGCGCCCGCGCCGCCAACGATTCAAGGATCGTCTTCGAGCTGCCCAAGGGCACCGAGATCCCGTTCACGACGGCCGGTGTGCTCACCGCGTTGACCACACTCGGACTGCGGGTTGCGCCGCTGGCGGTGCCGAAGCTCGAGCCCGGCGGGCAGCGTCCGCCCGAGGCGCTCGTGCCACCTTCCGCGCCGAGAGCAGACCAGACTGCGATCGAGGCCCCGTATCGACTGGTCGTGTCGCCCGACGTCAACGGCGGGTTCACCCATGCGGCCGACGCCGCGTCGGCACCAAGCGATTCCAGCCGCATCGAACTGTGGCACTCCCGACTCGGAGTACGCCGCGTCGTCGACGGAGAGTTCGTCGAAGTCGACGAGAACGACGACGCGCGCCGCACGGTGCGAGCGGTGTGGACGCGGGACGACGACGACACACAAGATGCCGACCCGGCCTACGGCTCCTTGGGCCCCGCCGACCGGCGGGCCATCGTCCGCCAAACCGCCAACCCGAAACCGAACCAAGAGCACGGGCCCGATATCGAACCCGAACCGCTGACGGTCGACAAGCTGTTCGTCTCCGCGCTCGGCGCCTGGATCGACTGGCGCGCGGGTTGGCCACGGTTCGAGGAATACCTCGGCGACGCGTTGTCGGCATATCGGCATCTCGCGCCGATGGGCCGTGACGCCTACGTGCGGGTCGAAAGGCCGATCTACCTCTTCCCGTTCGGGCACCGCGCCACCCTGGTCAAGCTCACCGAACGCAAGATCAAAGCCGTCGACGGCGATCACGCCGCGCATCTCTTCAAGCGATTCTTCATCGTTCTGCGCGAACGCACCCGCAGCTACGACGACCGGCGACTGCCCTTCAGGTCCGTGTCGATCGACCCGGTGGTGTCACCGGACCTGACAGGGATCGTCGACCCGCCCGCTGACTGCTTCGTGCCGACGGTCGGCAGCGACAAGTACCAGTGGAAGATCACCGCGGTCGACTGGGCCGGCCGCCAGATCACGATGACCACCGCATTGGTCGCTGTGCCCAAGGGCTTTCACACCAAAGCCCTGGACACCTGGAATCAACAGATCGCCAAGAACAAGTCGATCGACGTCGGCGGCGCCGAGGTGGCGTTCGCCAAGGCGAACGTCCCTGGCGACACCACGGCACGAGTACAGTTTCTGGACCTCACCGGCGACGCCGACAAGTTCACCAGCGCCCCCTGGATGGTGAAGGCGCACGTCACAATGCCCGCGCTGGCCGCGATCAACCGTGGTGGCGGCCCGGTAGCCGTGACCTACGAAAACGACTACGTGGCCAACGGATTCGTGACCGACGAACCCGCGCAGATCTTCCTTGTGCTCGACGCCGCGAGCAAGCTCGACTTCACCGGCAGCAGTGACAGGGGCGGTGGCTTCATCGAGCCCAATGTGGCCATCAACGCGGTGTCGCGGACGCAGGGGGCGGTCGGCGACAAGGGTGCTGCGAACGGCATCAAACAAGGCGTATTCAATCCCGACGCGTTTCTGGGCAACGCGATGCCGCGGTTGTTCGGCCTCTTCGACCTCAAAGACATTTTGGTCAAGAACCTGCCTCTGACCGAGGCGCCGAAACTGGTCGCCGACCAACTCGACTTCATCGGCTCCATCCTTGCCGGTTACCAGAATCTGGCCACGGCACTGCAGACGGCACGCACCACGCTCGACGCGGATCTCGCGGCGGCCACGACCGCCGGCGCCAAGCAACGGCTGCAGACGCTGCAAGACCAATGTCAGCTCGCGATCGACAACCTGGCCGCCAAACCTGTTCAACCGCTGATTGATTCGTTGGCCAAGGCCGTCACCGGTGACGTCAGCGCCGTCGGGAACCTGGCGTCCGACTTGCAGGCGGCCGCCGGTACGGCCAAGGACCTCGCGGACAGCGCTTTCCTACCGGCCTATCTGCGCGCCCAGGTCGAGCGGCCCTACAAGGCACTGGCCGGCGCACTGGACGTGGCGAAGAGCAACAAACTCCTCGATGCCCTGAAGAACCCCCTCGACAACGCGACCATTCGCTACGAGTGGACACCGACCATCCAGGGCTGGGGTCCGACGCCGGGCGACGACAACCGCGTCTTCATCCCCGCGGAACCCGACAATGCGCTGGCGATCGCCGTCGAGGTCCGCATCCCCAGGGACGGCGAGCCGCAGTCCGACGTCAGCGCACAACTACGCAACTTCCGGCTGCAGCTGCTGCCCGGCGCCCCGTTGATGGCAATGGTTTTCAGCCGTGTCGGGTTCCGCGTCGCCACCGGCGGCAAGCCCGAGGTCGACGTCCAGTTCGACAAGCTGGAATTCCTCGGTGCGCTGGGATTCATCGAGAAGCTGCGACAGCTGATCCCGTTCGACGGCTTCGCCGACCCGCCCTACGTCGACATCTCCGCCCAGGGCGCGACGGCAGGGTTCGAACTCGCGCTGCCCAGCGTTGCGGTTGGCGTATTCACGCTGGAGAACATCGCGCTGTCCGCCGACTGCCGCGTGCCGTTCCTCGGCGAAGCCGTCACTGTCGGCTTCGGATTCTGCAGTAAAGAGGCGCCATTCCGGCTGACAGTGATGGCCATCGGAGGCGGCGGATGGGTCGCAATTCGGTTGGCGCCCAAGGGTTTGGTGATGCTGGAGATGGGCCTCGAGGCCGGTGCCTCGCTGAGCGTCGACCTCGGCGTTGCCTCAGGTTCGGTGTCCGTGATGATCGGCGTCTACCTGCGGCTGGAAGGCGAACAGGGGCAGCTGACCGGATACTTCCGTATCCGCGGCGAAGTCGAGGTGCTGGGCATCGCATCGGCGTCGATCACCCTGGAACTTTCCCTGACCTACGACTTCGGTTCAGGCAAGCTCATCGGCCGTGCCAGCCTGCGGGTGGAGATCGAAATCGCCTTCTTCTCCGCATCGGTCGAGATCACCTGCGAGCGGAAACTGGCCGGCTCGAAGGGGGATCCGACCCTGCTGATGATCATGCCGCCCAACGAAGGCGGGCAGCGCATGTGGGATTCGTACTTCAATTCGTTCGCGATCGGAGCGTAGGCCATGACGACCGCCCGGGTGATGGCCACCGTCCTACCGTTTTCGGTGGACGCAAACGATCCCTTCCACGTCTCGCTGTACTTCTCGCATCGGCTGGAGGGCGGTGGCACACTGGCCGACTACCCAGCCATGGTCAACTGGGTCACGGCGCTGCGCGCGGCCACCTTCCGGCTGCACACCGACTCGAGTCCGTCGGCAATCGACTGCACACCGCTGCTCGACCCCGACCCCGATCCTTCGATCGTGCCGCCGGTTGAATCTGCCTGGACCACGGCATTTCCCCCGACCACGCACGTTCACGACTTCCCGAAGCCGGCCGTGACGCAGAATGCGTGGCGGTCATTCCCGGCCAACCGGATGCGCGACCATGCGTTGGATGCCCATTACGCGTCGGCATGTTCCTGCCCGGTCAACCGGCCGAGCGTCGCGGGCAATCCGCTCGCCGAGGCCACGCTCGACGTGTTCCAGGGCGCGAGACCGCGCAACGGCGTCATCCGCGCGCTTCGGCAATACCGCGCAGCGGCAATCGATCACCGCGCCGTGCTGACGCGTGACCTGGACAACGATGCGCGCGCGGCCGTCGACCCGGGCCGTCCGACGCCTGCGATCTTCGAACCCAACGTAGGCCCTGTCGTCCGCCTGCGTGACGTCATCACACCGCAGCCGTGGCGCTCGCCGATCGAACTCCTGCTCGCTGATCGCGAACTCGACGCCGATATCACCGCGTTCCTTGATCGACTCGTCGCCGATCCCCGGCTGATCACCACGCCGATGCTGCAGATGCTGGCCGACGTGCACGCCGCGCAGAAGTATTACAACCGTCCCGAAGAAGCCCGCAAGTACGAGCAACGGCCCATCGACGGGCAGAACGAACCGCCACGCACCCCGCACGCCTCTCCGGACTTTCACGAGCGGGCAGCGTCGACGGCCAATGTGCCTACGCTGGCGCGCACCCTTGGCTTCGTCGTCGACGTCCGCGTCCACGATCTCGATGCGCTCCGCAACGCGACGCGCATCCGGTGTGACGTCATCGTCGACGGGGCCGAGGAGTACCTGTCGCCCGAAACACACTGCCTGACAGCAGGTTCCCGATTCCTGGCCAAACCGGCCAGCGACCGGTGGCGGACCGGGAGACTTGCGCTCGGTGACCCGAACCGGTACCGGGTGTTGGACCTCGACCCTGACGCGGCCGGGCTCAAGCTCGAGCAGTTGCTGCGCGACGTGGTCCGCGCGCTGGCCACGGAGGCCAACGGCGACCGCGCCACGTTCGCCCCGGCGGGCCTGCGCGCAACCGGATTCTGCCTCGCCGAGCTGAATCGTCCCGACGACCTGAAGACCCGCCTGCAACAATCCGAACAACTCGAGCCAGTCGTCGAGGTGCCGGGCACTGCGCAACCGCGCCACCAATTCCACTACGAGACGCTGCTGCGCGGCAGCCGAGTCGAGGTGTGGGACGACGCCACCAAGATCTGGCACAGCCTGCACGAACGACGGGTGGACGCATCGTTTGCCGATGCGGCGATCCTGGGCGGCGCCCGCGACATCGGCTTCCTGCAGAACCCGCCGATGAGCCGGGTCCCCGGCAACGAGAACAACCCGTACTACGTCCACGAGGTGCTGGCCGGATGGGACGGCTGGAGCCTGTCGGCGCCCAAGCCGGGCAAGATGGTCATCCACAAGAACGGCGAGGAAGACGTCACCACGAACACCGAGCAGGTCGACGACCAAGCAGGGCAACCGCCCGGTATCGAGATCCATTCCACAGCGGCACAGGGCTCGCTTCCGGCATTGCGCTACGGCCGCAAGTACTCGTTCCGGATCGCCGGGGTCGATCTGGCGGGCAACAGTGTGCCGATGGATCCGCTGCCGACGGGACAACCGGACACACCGCTGGTCGCGGCCGCACAGGCACACCTGGATGCGTTGCGTGCCAACGTAACCCAACGCGAGCAGGCCGGTGTCTTCGCATCGCTGCGTGACAGCGGACTGGCACAACCCCGGGCGCCGCAAGCCGAAGGCACTCCCGGTGAGATCGAACGCGCGTCCGCATCGGCGGTTGAACACGCGTCGGCGGTGCGGATGAACCCCCAGTTGGACATCGAGCCGGAAAGATTGGCGGGGCTGTTCGCCGACTCCGGCGATCCACAAACGGTGAGCACTCCGCGACCGTTCTATCGGTGGGATCCGATCCCGGCACCGACGCTGGTGCCCCGCGTCGCGTACACAGCCGGGGAGTCGTTGCAGCGGATGGTCATTCGGACGGGCTTGGTCGGAGATCCTGGGCTCTGCCAGCGCCACATCGTGCCGCCGAAGGGCAGCCAGATGGAGGCTGAACTCGACGGCCGGTTCGACGCACTGATGCGGGCGGGCGACCACGCGCGCGCGTACGCGATCGCCCTGAAAGAACGCGGAAATCTCTTCCACACCCGGATCCAGGACCTCAACTCCCCCACTGCGACGATCGTCCAACCGGGTATGGCGCTGCTGGCCACACCGGGCGCCACCGGCCTCGTCGATCTCGACGACCTGCAGAATCCGACCAACGACCCGAAGCACGACAAGCAACCGGCCGAGGGGCAGTACATCGTCCACGACGTGGACAACCTTGTGCTGCCCTACTTGCCGGACCCGATGGCCAACGGTGTGGCACTAGTGTTCTACGAAGCAGGCGCCGATCACCGCATGGCCAATCCCCGTGTCCTCCAGTCGGTCGCGATCAAGTACGCCGGTCAATGGCCAGAGCTGCAACCGTTGCGGTTGGTGCTGCACACCGCGCCGCGATTGGATGCCAAGCAGGACGGCAACGTCATCAACGTCGGCTTGCCTCCGGGCGAGCAGGTGGCGGTGGCGTTCTCCACCACGCTGGATGTCGACCACCTGGACAAGATGGC
Source organism: Mycobacterium sp. 3519A (assembly GCF_900240945.1). Taxonomy (NCBI): domain Bacteria; kingdom Bacillati; phylum Actinomycetota; class Actinomycetes; order Mycobacteriales; family Mycobacteriaceae; genus Mycobacterium; species Mycobacterium sp. 3519A. The sequence continues at coordinate 446,710 of NZ_OESG01000013.1, read as the reverse complement.
GTTGTGGAAGCTACATCCTGTGCACGACCCGAATGTGCCTGAGGCAGACCGCGAGACGCTCGCCCGCGCGGCGCGAGACGGTTGGCTGTGGTGGTTGACCCCGGACGAGAGCCTGCGTCTGGTACATGCCACTGTGCGGCCCGCCCGCCCGCCGACGATCACCAAGCTGGTGGCGCAACCACGCGCGGCCGACGTCCCGACCGCCAACCTCGACGGCGTCATCGACGTGCACGGCGCCAGCACCGAGAAGGTCGAGCTGCGCGCGCGCTGGGATGACCTGATCGACGATCCCGCTACCGACGAACCCATGCTCGTGGCGTCCAAGGAGATCGTTGTCGATCACCGGATCGAGGAGCACGAACGGTATTCCCTGCTGACACTGCAGTCTGACGCCGAGCACGTCGGCGACCGCACCTCCGAAGTCGCCATCCGGACGGCCATCCACAAGCTGCCGGACACCAAGGCGCGAGTGGTCAACTACCGGCTGCATGGCACATCGCGTTACCGGGAGTTCTTCGCGCCCAGCGAACTTCCGCCCGCAGACGACCTTGAATCCGCAGGCAACGAAGTCGCCGTGAACATTCCCAGCTGCGCGGTGCCGGCACCACCTGTGGTGCACTCCGTGATCCCGATGTTCATGTGGGAGCAGACGTCTGAACCCGAGCACCCGTTCGCGATCCGCCGGATCCGGCGCAGCGGTGTCCGCATCTGGCTGGAACGGCCGTGGTACTCGAGCGGCAGCGGAGAGTTGTTGGCCGTCCTGACGACAGGCGATCCAGGGCTCACACCGGACGAGAAGGTCAGCCTGTGGGCGCGTGACCCGATCCTGGCCGGACCGGCGATGGCGAATTCCTTTGAAGTACCTGTGCTGCCGGCGTGGCAGCAGCGCGCAGCCCAACTGGCCATGACACCGCTCGAAGGACCCGGCCGACCGGTGCTGCATGTGGTCAAGCAGCGCAAGTCCGATCAGTTCGCCGACCGGGACAAGGTGGTCAACGCCTACATGTTCAGGCCGGAATTCCACAGGGGACGCAAGCGGTGGTTCGTCGACGTGGTTCTCGATGCGGCCAACGCGGTGTGGCCGTTCCTGCGACTGTCGCTGGCTCGGTACCAGCCCAACTCGATTGTCGGGAAGGAGTCTTCCGAAGTCGTCGCGACGGACTTCGTGCAGCTGCCCCCCGAACGGATCGCGACATTGAGCCGACCCGAGGCAGGTGAGGTACGCATCACGCTGACCGGAGTCACCGCGGTGACAGCGGAACCGGGCGCAGAGAAGCCCGTGAAGCCAACCGACAGCGCCTCACTGCGGGACGGGCTCGCGAAGTCTCGCCGGGTCAGTGCGACGCTGCAGGCGCGGGCCGCGGGAGGAAAATCCGATCTCGATTGGACCGACGTGCGGGCGGTCGCGTGTGAGCTGGCGGGTGTCGACGCGACCGCATTCAAGGCGTCGTGGACAGGGGCATTGAAGCTGGAACCTGCGGAACAGCTTGTCACGCCCGGCACGTCGGATGACTTACGCGTGCTCGTCGAGGAATTCGAAGTGCTCGCCGCCGACCCCAAGCCGGGCGAGCGGGGGCCGTCCACCACCGAGCGGCTGGTCTACGCCGATCACGTCGGGCTCTAACCAATATCCATCAGAGGGGGATGACAACAATGCCACTGCAATCAGCCCAGTTCGCTGGGGACGACAGGTTGAACAAAGCGCTCGTCGACGACGCGAGTCACGTCACGCCGGGAAGCTTCGGCACGCACGTCCTGAAGATTCAACTGGCTCTCGAGACGTTGGAACAGATCGAGATTCCGTTCGACGAGAAGGACAATCTCACCTACGGGCCCGCGACGGCCGATGCCGTACTGCATTACAAGCGGATTCGGCGAATCATCAACTTCGCGATTCAGCAGGACGCCGACAACATCGTCGGGAAGCGCACGATCAAGTCTCTGGACGACGAGTTGCTGGCCGGCGGCGTCACACGAGCCAGCCAGCTCTCGATCGCCCACCGGCGAAGCCGTGACTCGCTCACCGCGGTCCGCGACCGCCTGGTCGGCTTACAGGCCGAAATCAACATTGCCGACCAATTACCCGAACCTGCGCGGACATTCGAGGCAGGCATCATCAGTGTGTCCCATGCGCGCGACTTACAGGTGTTGTCGCGGCGCCTGCTCGTCAGTGCCCAACCATTGGATGCGGGTCTGCGTTCGGCTCTGCAAGCAACGATTGGACTGATGAACCAGAACCTCGCGCAACCGGTTACCGTCGTCGACCAAGGAACGAGCGGCCGGTGTGCATTGGTGCCCGGCGGCGTTCCCTTCGCGGCCACCCTCGCGAGCGACCCGCATCCCCGGGTGAGCGTCTGCGATCCGTTCTTCACCGTGTCAGACGATCTCCGTCGCGATGTGATCACCCACGAGTACTTCCATCTCGTCGGACTCGGCGATCATTCGGTCAGCAATGTCGGCGAGGCGCTGACCAACGCAAACACGATCGCCCAGATCGTCGCGTTCCTGTTCGATCGCGATCGGCAAGTGAACTCGGACGGCAACGAACCGGCCATTCCGCCATTTCCGTCGCCGTGAATCGTTAGAAGCCGGAGGGTGGCGAACATTTCCCGGTCGACGTCATAACGGCGTTCGCGCGGCTGGCAACCCTTGTGGGGCGACATCCCCGCAGTTCCTGAACGCTTGCTGTGGGCGACAACAGTCCCGTTCGCTGGGCGACGAGTATTTGCCAATGTCGGCTATCAGGCGGCAGTCCCGTCAGGCACTTCTGTCCCTGGTGACACATCATGCTGGGGCTTTCCAGCAACGAGCAAAGACCGGCGCCGGCGAATGCTGAAGGGAGCCGCCGACCATGGTTTACTTCGCTGCGTGGATTGGTTCGGTGACCACGTGCTCGGCATGTCGTCGGGAGCGTGGACGGCGCTGGCGGCGTGGCTGGCGGTGGTGGTCGGCATCGCAGCGCTGATCTACGCATGGCGTCAGTACCAACGGGCGAAGGAAGACGCCGCGGAGCTGTTGCAGCCGAACGTCGCGATGTACATGGAACCCAGCGCCAGCGACTGGCACCTCATCGAACTGGTGGTGAAGAACTTCGGCCGCACCCCGGCGTACGGCATCCGCTTCGAGTTCGCGAACCCGCCGACCGTCGGCAAGTACGAAAGCGCCTACGAAGACCGCTACGTCGACATCACCGAACTCAACCTGCCCGCCGAGATTCCCTATCTGGCGCCGAACCAGGAATGGCGGATCGTGTGGGATTCCGCGTTGGACCGTCGCGAGCTCGGCGAAGCCATCGCGTCGCGGTTCCACGGCGCGGTCACCTATTACGACCAACCGAAGGACACCGGGCGGCGCAGACAGAGCAGACCCCAGTACCGGTCGAGCGCGGTGCTGGACTGGGCGACGCTGCATCCCGTCGAACGACTCGAGCTGCTCACCACACACGACCTGGCCCGCCAGGAGAAGCAGAAGCTCGAACTGCTGCGCAATCTGTTGACCTACTACCACTACGCGGCCAGCGAGAGCCGTGAAGAAGTGCTGCGCGTCGAGATCAACCGGGTCAAGGCCGCCGCCGACGATCTGCGTGACCGGTACCGCACCCAGTACAACGCGGCGCAACTACGCAACAACGTCGACACCGCGTTCGAAGAGGCGCACACCACGGTCATCAACGGCAGGCATCGCCGCGACCTGAACTAGCGCGGATCGGCGGGCTGCCTGTCGTATTCGATGTCGAGTTGTTGCTCCGGCCGCTGCGTTTCGGCGCGCAGTCTGTCGGTGTAGTACGCCTCGTCGGCTTTGGTCAGCGGCGGCTGGACGATACTTCTCGGCCACAGCCGCTTGACGCGGACCACGTCGATTTCGATCGCGTACACGATCACCGTGGCCTGCAGCGCGAGCCAGGCGAGCAGGCCAAGCACGGCACCGAACAGACCCGCGATCGCCTGCGCATGCCGAAGTTGGTGTGCGACAACGTATCCCGCGAGTATCAGCAGCACCTGCCAGCCGACTGCGCTGACCGCGGCGCTCAGCAGCAGATTCCTGGTCGGCACCTGTCCCGCGGCGGCCACCCGAAACAGCGCGAGGAAGAACGCGAAGCCCAGCACCGCGCCGACCGTGAAACTGACGAGCCGTGCGGGCAGGCCGCCGAACCCGAGCGACGTCGCGGTCGCCGCCGACGTGCTTGCGGCGCCGGTGACGATGACGATGGATCCGAGCAGCAGCAGCAGGGTCAGCGTCCGCAGGTAACGCGGCAACAAGCCGGGGCGGTCGGTCTTGGGCACGGCCCACACCGTGTTCAAGGTGTTCTGCAGGGCATGGGCGAAACCGCGGCCGCCGAATACCGCGACGAGCACTCCGGCTGTCAGCGCAAAGCTGGTGCCGCTGAATCTCTCGACACCGAGTTGTTGGTGAATCTGGCCGCCGACGATCGGGAACTCGGCGAACGCCGAGTTGACCAGTTTCGCGTGCAACTCCGGATATCTGCGCAGCGCCACTCCCAGCACGGCGGTGAACGCCAGCAGCAGCGGGAAGGTGGCGAGGAACCCGTAGTACGTCAGCAGGGCGACGAGGTTGCCTGCCTCGTCGTCGCCGAACTTCTTCACCACCGCGACGGGCACGGCAACCACGGGGTGGCGCTGCTGCCAGCAGTCGACCCGACGTGTGATTCGCTCTACCGGATTCATCGGCCGCCCCTCGGTCAGTGGCGGGTGAGTACCCACATTCGCTGTTGGCTTTCGTAACGTCGTTACGTAACATCGTTAGCCATGGCTGATTCCGTGAAATACGAGCTCAACGATTCCGTCGCGACCATCACGCTGGACGACGGCAAGGTCAATGTGCTTGGGCCCGCGATGCAGGCGGCGATCAACGACGCGCTCGACAAGGCCGAGAAGGATTCCGCCAAGGCCGTCGTGATCGCGGGCAATCAGCGGGTGTTCAGCGGCGGTTTCGACCTGGCGGTGTTTCAGTCCGGCGACGCCAAGGCGGCGCTCGGGATGCTCGCAGGCGGCTTCGAACTTTCGGTGCGCTGCCTGAGTTTCCCGGTGCCGGTCATCATGGCCGCGACGGGCCCGGCGATCGCGATGGGCTCGTTTCTGTTGCTCTCCGGCGACCACCGCATCGGGCAGCCCAAGTCCCGGTGCCAGGCCATCGAGGTGGCGATCGGCATGACGATTCCGATCTCGGCGATCGAGATCATGCGGGCGCGGCTGACGCCCGCGGCGTTCGAGCGCGGCGCCGCGCTGGCGGCGACGTTCGTCGGCGACGAGGCGGTTGCCGGCGGGTGGCTCGACGAAATCGTCGACGCCGACCAAGTGCTGCCCCGGGCTCAGCAGGTGGCCGCCGAAGCGGCCGCGACGCTGCATGCGGGTGCGCACCTGGCGACCAAATTGAAGGCGCGCGATTCCGCGTTGAAGGCGATCAGGGCCGGAATCGACGGGCTTGCCACGGAATTCACGCTCGGCTGATGCCACGGGCCAAGCAGCGCACCCCCGAGCTACGGGACCGGCTGCTGGAGGTCGCGATCGCCACCCTGTCCGAGGAAGGCATCGCCCGGTTCACCACGCGGCGGGTGGCCGAGCGGGCGGGCACATCCGTGCCCGCGGTCTACGAGCTGTTCGACGACAAGGCCGGCCTGGTGCGGGCGATGTTCTTCGAAGGCTTCCGGCTGCTCGGCGCGGAGTTGGCGAAGGTGCCCGTCACGTCCGACCCGCTGGCGGACGTCGAGCGTCTGGTGCCGGTGTTCCGGTTGTTCTGCCGGGCCTATCCGCGGCTGGCGCAGGTGATGTTCTCTCGGCCGTTTGCCGACTTCGAGCCGGGGGCAGAGGAGCTCGCGGCGGGCGCGGCGGTGCGTGAGGTGTTCGTCGGGCGCATTCAGCGGTGTATCGATGCGGGCCTGCTGTCGGGCGACCCGAACGATATGGCGCACGTATTGCTCGCTCTCGCACAGGGTTTGGCGGTGCAGGAGGCCGGCCGATGGCTCGGGTCGGGGCAGCTGATCGAGCGGCGATGGAAGTTGGGCGTGACGTCGCTGCTGGCCGGGCTGCAGTAGCCCGGGTGAAACGTCGGCCCGCCACCCCCGCCTCTTGAGGTGACGGGCCGACGCAGTCTGTTACGGCGGCGGGAACGAGTACGGCGGCCGCAGGCCGGCGGGATGCGGGGTGCCGCGCCACGGGTAGATCACGTTGGCGTTGACGTCGACAACGCCCTCCGAATTCCAGAACCAGTCGTGGCAGACGTTCCAGTCCCAGCTGATCACCTGGCTGCCCGGGATCAACGGGTCACCCGGGCACCAGTGCGTGCACGTGGTGCTGCCCGGGCAGTTGCCGCCTTGATAGCTGGGGCCGTCGGCCTGCGCGGTCGGGGCGCCGAGACCGGCCAGGCTCAGACCGGCGGAGACCACCGCCACGGTGGCGAACCGGATGAATCGGCTCATGGCTGTTTTCCTTTCGTTGCCGTCAAGTACAGCCCGCCCACCCCGCTACCGATCCCAAGTTGGGGCAATTGCCCCATGCCCGCGGACGGCCGTTCGCCAGACCATTGCCGCATGACCACTCCACAAGCGGCCGCAGCCGCCACCAAACACCTCGCCCTGCCCACCGGCGACGACGAGCGAGTCGTCGGCTTCGGCGTGCTGGGCCTGCCGTTCGCCAGCGGTCATTACCTGGCCTTTCGCGATTTCCCCGCGACGTCCTTCTCACCGGCCTACCTGTCGGTGTGGCACCGCACCCCCGACGGCGTCTGGACGTTCTACGCCACCACGCCGGGCCCGCAGAGCTGCTCGCGCTACTTCAGCTCCGTGACACCGGTCGACCCGGTGGTGTGCGACATCCGCTCGACCTGGACCACGCCGTGGACGTTGCGGGTGTCCATCGACGGGCTGCTCGACTGGCGCGTCGACGTCACCCGGACCGCGGCGACCCGGCTGATGAGCGTCATCGGCGGCCACATGCCCGCCGCGGCGTGGACCAGCCGCAGGACCCTGCGCGCCATGAGCCACCTCGTCGGTCCGCTGCTCGGCGTCGGCAGGCTGCGGCTGACCGGAAACCTGCCCAACGGACAGGAATTCCGGATCGCCCCCAAACGGGTGTGGGCGGTCGCCGATTCGACGGCCGTCGTCGACGGCGAAGACATCGGCCCCGTCGGCCCACACCCCGTGCAGGGCAACCTCGCCGACTTCCAACTGCCGCAGCGCGGTATCTGCGTCGTCGCGCAGGGCCGGTTCGAACCGTTTGACATCGCCCGACATCGTGACGGGGACAGAATCGGCATATGACCACGCGCGCGGAGGTGCTGGCGGCGCTGTCGGTGGCCGTCGACCTCGGCCTCGGTCAGCCGGCCGAGCACATGCTGCGCTCGGCGCTGATCGCCACCCGACTGGCCGACCGGATGGGGCTGCCCGAGTCGCAACGCGAGTGCGTCTACTACTCCACATTGATCATGTGGATCGGCTGCCATGCCGACTCGCACGAATACGCGCGGTGGTTCGGCGACGACATCTCCGTGCGGCGCAGTTCCTATCTGGTCGACTGGTCGGGTCTGCCCTATCAACGCTTCCTGCTCACCAACATCCGGCACGGCGAATCCCTGCTGCAGCGGCTGAAGACCATCTCGACGCTGTATGTGAATGCCCGCGGCCACATTTCACACCTCATCCACTCGCACTGCACATCTGCCGCACTGCTGGCCGACCGGATCGGTCTGAGCACCGATGTGCAGACCGCGCTGAGCTACACGTTCGAGCGTTTCGACGGCGGTGGGCTGCCGAACGGCGCTGCGGGCGAAGACATTCCGATCGAGATGCGGGTGGCCCAGGTGGCCGACATGGTCGAGGTGCATCAGCGTGAGTACGGCACCGTCGGTGCGGTGGCGATGGCGCGCAGCAGACGCGGCGGGCAGTTCGACCCCGCCGTCGTCGACGCGTTCACCTCCGACGCCGAACCGCTGCTGGCCGTTCCCGCCACCGGCGACGTCTGGGCGATGGCGCTGCAGCAGGCACCCGACCGGCACACCAAACTCGACGAGCATGCGCTCGACGACCTCCTGGTGGCGATCGGCGACTTCGTCGACCTGAAATGTCCGTTCACTCTTGGTCATTCACGTGCGACGGCACAGCTGGCCGCCGACGCGGCCAGCGCCGCCGGGTTGGACGGCGACGCCGTCAGGCTGACCCGCAGGGCCGCGCACATCCACGACATCGGCCGCATCGGGGTGTCCAACCAGATCTGGTCCAAACCAGGCGAACTCACGATGGCCGAGTTCGAGCGGATGCGGCTGCACCCCTACCTCACCGAACGCATCCTGCATCGGGTACCCGGTCTGAAAGACGTGGCCTCCGTCGCCGCCAATCATCATGAATGCCTTGACGGCTCCGGGTATCCGCGTGGGTTGGCGGCGCGGCAGCTGACCATGCCGGATCGAATACTGGCCGCAGCGGTCAGCTACCAGTCGGCGCTGGAGCCGCGGCCGTACCGCGAGGCGATGTCACCCGAGGGCGCGGCACGGCGACTGCGTAAACGCGTCACCGACGGCGAACTCGACGACGTCACGGCGGACGCCGTCCTGCATGTGGCGGGCCACGGGCCACGCAAAACCACGCCGCGGCCGGACGGCTTGACCGCCCGCGAGGTCGACGTGCTCCGCCTCGTCGCGCAGGGCGCGAGCAACAAGCAGATCGCCGGCAAGCTGGTGATCAGCGAGAAGACGGCCCGCAACCACGTCGAGCGCACCTACGCCAAGATCGGGGTGTCCAACCGGATCGGCGCCAGCATGTACGCGCTCGAGCGGGGACTGGTCGGTCGCGTCGACAGTTGAGGCATTTGCCCCATGCCTGCGGGGTTGCGGGGGCGCCACGCTGAGTCCATGAACCGCTATTTCGCAATGGCCTACGGCGTCATCAGTTACGCCCTGTTCCTCGTGGTCTTCGTCTACGCGATCGGCTTTGTCGGCGGCCTGACCCCGCGCAATGTCGACAACGCGATCGCCGCCCCGACCATCCCCGCGTTGGCCGTCGACACCGCACTGCTCACGCTGTTCGCCGTTCAGCACAGCGTGATGGCACGGCCGGCCTTCAAGCGGTGGTGGACCCACTATGTACCGCGGCCGGTCGAGCGCAGCACCTACGTGTTGCTCGCCAGTTTCGTGCTGGCCCTGCTGCTCTGGCAGTGGCGCGACATCCCTGCCGTGGTGTGGGAGGTGAACTTCCAACCCGCACGGCTGGCGATCTGGGCGCTGTTCTGGCTCGGCTGGGCGATCGTGCTGGCGTCGACGTTCATGATCAACCACTTTGAGTTGTTCGGGCTGCGGCAGGTATTCGCGGTCTGGCGGGCCAGGCCACAGGCGGAGACCGGATTCCGCACGACGCTGTTCTACCGGGTGGTGCGCCATCCGCTGAATCTCGGCTTCATCGTCGCGTTCTGGGCTGCGCCGACCATGACGGCGGGACACCTGCTGTTCGCCGCCATGACGACGGCCTGGATTCTGGTCGCCATGCAACTCGAGGAGCGTGACCTGCTCGCTGCGCTCGGCGACCGGTATGCGGCCTATCGCGAGCGGGTGCCGATGCTGGTGCCGGGCCTGCGCAAGGGGCGCACTGACATGATGGTGGAGTGACCCACGTCCGAGGCCGAGTGTGGCGGGCCGGCAAGCCGCAGGACGAGTTCGACTTCGCGGCCATCTCCGACTACCTGACCGAGGACGACGCGCTGGTCTGGTGCGATATCTACGACCCCGACCACGCGATCCTCAAGGATCTGGCCGCGGAACTGGGCCTCAACTCGTGGGCGGTCGAAGACGCGCTCGCCGAGGCCGAACGCACCAAGGCCGTCGTCTACCGCACCCACACCTTCTTCACCGTGTACGGCGTCACCACCAAGCAGCCCGCCGACGCGACGGAGTCGATGCTCGCCATCCATCGGATCTCCGGTTTCGTACTCCCGCGCGGGCTGATCACCGTGCGCCTCTCGCCGCACTTCGACATCGATGCGGTGTCGCGGCGGTTCGACGAACTCGGCGGCCAGGAGTACGGTGTCGGCTCGCTGGTGCACGGCCTGCTTGACGTGGTGGTCGACGGCCACTTCGAGGCGGTGCAGGAGCTGGATGACGGCATCGAGTCGCTCGAAGACGACCTGTTCGAGAACACCCCCCGGAAAGGGCTGCAGCGCAAGACTTTCCAGCTGCGGAAGGATCTTGTCCAGTTGCGCCGCGTCGTGCTGCCGATGCGTGAGGTGGTCAGCTCCATCCAGCATCGCAGGCTGGACGCCAAGACCGCGCCGGAACTCGACCCGCTGTACTCCGACCTGTACGACCACGTGCTGCGGGTGTCGGAGTGGACGGAGTCGTTGCGCGACATGGTGACAACGGTGTTCGAAACGAATCTGTCACTGCAGGACGCGCGGCTGAACACGGTGATGAAGAAGCTGACCGGCTGGGCCGCGATCATCGCGGTGCCGACGGCGATCACCGGGTTCTACGGGCAGAACGTCAAATATCCGGGCGTCGACACCGTCGGCGGCTTCGTGACGAGCACGTCGATCATCGTGCTGATCGTGCTTGCGCTGTACTGGATGTTCCGCCGCCGAGACTGGCTGTGAGGACGCCGACGGGATCGCCGCCCGACTCGTAGTACACCGTGAATCCGTCGCGGTGGTCCTCGAGCCGGGCGTGGTCGTAGGCCACACCCCAGCCGCGGTACCTCAACGTCGATTCACCGATGGTGCACGAGAATTCGGGGACCTTGCTCCACGCGGCGGGATGGCCCGCCGCGGTCAGCCCGGCGACGCGGCCCTGCTGCGCGGCATCGCGCCAGTGCTCGGCGCGGATGCGGCGTCCCGCAGTGACGTTGTAGGCCAGCGCGACATCGCCTGCCGCGTACACGTTGCGCGCCGAGGTGTGCATGTGTTCGTCGACGACGATGCGGCCGTCATACGTTTCGAGTCCGGCGTCGACGGCCAGGTGCGGATCGGGTCGCACCCCGGTGGCGGAGACGACGACGTCGCCGTCGAGGGTGCCGCCGCTGTCGAGGTGGACTTCGGCGTCGTCGATGCGGGTTACTGTCGTCGAGCCGAGGAACCGAACACCGTTGTCGGACAGGATCTTTGCGACCCGCTCGCCGACCTGCTCGCCGAACCGGCGCTGCAATGGCACCTGCTCGGCGGCCACCATCGTCGTCGGCACACCTTGTTCGGCCAGGCACGCCGCGGCCTCGCAGCCGATCAGCCCGCCGCCGATCACCACGGCGGAATCGGCGCTGCGGGCCGCCATTCGGAGGATCACGGCGTCGGCGAACGAGCGCAGCGACAGCGCGGTCTCACCGCCGGGGATGCGCAACGGGACGGCGTTGGCGCCGCAGCCGAGCATCAGATGCCAATACGGGTAGCGGCGGCCGCCCTCGGTGACGACCTCCTGCCTGGCCAGATCGATGTGGTCGACGGTGACGCCGCGAATCAGTTCGACGTTGTTGCGAACGAACCAGCCCGCGCTGTGCAGGTCGAGCTTGGCCTCGCGGCCGCAGAGGTATTCCTTGCTCAGCGGCGGCTTGGCGTACGGCAGCGCGGGGTCGTTGGTCAGGATCCGCACGGGAATGTTGGGATGCTTGCTGCGGAACGTCTCCGCCGCGCTCAACCCTGCCGGACCACTGCCGATGGCCGTGAAACCTGGAGCCACCACATTTCCTGGGTACCACTTCGGCGGCCCGCTCATACCCCTTGTCATGCTTTGGTCACAAATTCGTAGGCAACGACGCAGCGTGTTGCTGGTTAGCTGAGTGAGGCTTACGGGTACGACGGACGTGTCGTATTGTCCCGCTCCGCAACGCTTTGAGAATCGGCTCGGTGGGTCCACGGAAGTGCGACTATTTCGCTATGCAAAAGCGACAATTCGAGATCGTTGCCCAGGATCCGAGTGTGCGCGACCGCAACGGCAGGGTCTTGACCGCGACGGTCAGCCTTCCGCTCGAGGACCTGGCCCGCGGTCCGATGGGCTACTCCCTGTTCGTCGTCGACTACGACGCGTCGACGAACACGATGTACGAGGCGCCGCCGCCGCTGAAGAACGCCGAGGCCGTCACGGTGCCGAAGGGCGGCAGGAAGGGGCTGCTCGCCGACCCCGGCTACCACGCGATGAACGCGTATGCGATCGCGATGCGCACGCTGCTGCGATTCGAGTTCGCACTCGGGCGCCGGGTCGGCTGGGGCATCTACGGCCATCAGCTCAAGATCGTGCCGCACGCATTCGAGGAAGCCAACGCGTTCTACTCACCCGAGATGGAGGCGCTGCTGTTCGGCTACATCCGCCGCAGTGAACCGACCTTCCTGTGCCTGTCGCACGACATCGTCGCGCACGAGACCGCGCATGCTCTGCTGGACGGGCTGCGCGACAAGTTCATGGCGCCGTCGTCGCCGGATCAGGCGGCGCTGCATGAGGCGTTCGCGGACATCGTCGCGCTGTTGTCGGTATTCGGGTTGCCGGAACTGGTGCAGAACCTGATCGCTCCGCTCGAAGAGCAGGACCGCACTGCACCACCAGGTCTGGTGCGTAAATCGAAACTCACCTTCAGCGAGCTCAAGCGCTCGGCGCTACTCGGGCTCGCGGAGGAGATGCGTACCGAAGCCGCCGATGCCCGCGTCAACGCCTTGCGCCGGTCTGTCGAGATCGACCCGAATCCGCACATCCTCGACCGCCTCGAGTTCGAGGAGGAGCACCGACGCGGTGAGGTGCTGGTTGCGGCGGTGATGCGCGCGTTCCTGTCGGCGTGGGTGGCCCGCATCGGACAACTCGGCGACGACGACCCAGAGGGCCTGGTGGACGTCAATCTTGTCGCCGAACAGGGCGCCGATATCGCGGACGTCCTTTTGACGATGGTGATCCGCGCCATCGACTACACCCCGCCCATCCATATCGATTTCAGTGACTTCCTCAGCGCGATGCTCACCGCCGACAACGAGGTGCGCAGCGACGACAGCCGTTACCACCTCCGCGGGCACCTGCTGACGGAGATGGCGCAGTACGGAATTGCGCCGAAATCCCGCGAGGACGGCGGCTACTGGCCACCGGCGGCGCTGAAGCTGGTGCGGGAAGGTTCACACCTGAGTGCGCTGCAGTCCGATCCGACGGAGATGTTCCGGCACATCTGGAACAACCGCATGGATCTCAAACTCGACACCGACGCGTTGACCCGCATCACGAGCGTGCGCCCCTGTGTGCGTGTCTCACCCGACGACGGGTTCCAGATCCGTGAGACCGTCGTCGAACTCGTCCAGTACCTGAAGGTCACCGCCGCCGAATTGTGGCCGCAATACCGGATCAGGAAGCCTGCCGGGATGCCGGACGACCAGGAAGTGGTTCTGGAGGGCGGTTCGACGTTCATTCTCGACGAGTACGGCGAGCTCAAGTTCGAAGTGTCCAACAGACTTCCGCCGCCCGCGTCGCGGGCGGAAAAGCAGGCGTGGGAGCGCCGCCTCCAATATCTCTGGGACCGAGGGTATTTCGCGGTCAACCGGTCATCGGCGCTGGCCTCGTTCCACCGTCAGCGGGCGCTGGCGGCCGGCACAGTGGACCCCGACGTCGAGTTGGAAGCCAAGGAACGCCGCGCCAGCGAGGGGTGGAACCGATGAAGGTCACCGGCGCGCGGTTGCGCGCGTACAACGTCGGGTTCGGCGACTGCCTGCTGTTGACCCTCACCTACGACGAGGGTGAGCGGCCGGTGCGAAGCGTGCTGTTCGACTTCGGCAGCACGAAGCTGCCCGACTCGCGGGTCAAGAACCACATGGAGGTGATCGCCAAGGACATCGCAGCAGAGTCGGGCGGCAAGCTCGACGTGGTGGTGGCCACGCACCGGCACGCCGACCACATCAGCGGTTTCGGTGATTCGGTGACCGGGCCGATCATCGAGGATCTGCACCCCGAACTCGTCGTGCAGCCGTGGACCGAGGACCCCGACCTGGAAACCGACGCCGTGCAACCGAGGGGCCGGGCAGCGCTGACCGACCACAAGGCGCTGGCGCGGACGTTGACGAACATGCACGCGTTCGCGGCCGGCGCCAGCGTGGAGGGGCTGCGCCTGGCTGGCCTCGCGGGCTTCCCGCCCACCGTCGCCGACCGCCTCAACTTCCTCGGTGAGACCAACATCAAGAACGAGGCCGCAGTCAAGCGGCTGATGACGATGGGTGTCCGTAAACCGAAGTACGCCAAGTTCGGTGACCGGATCGACGTCCGGGGCCTGCTGCCCGGAGTGACGATCGATGTGCTGGGGCCGCCCACCCTCAGGCAGGCGCCAGCCATCGCCCACCAGGCCCGCACGAATGCCGACGAGTTCTGGCACCTCGCCGCCGCCTGGGGTCGGCTGGCCGCGGCGGGAACCACCGACACGACGGGGCCCGGTGCGAATCTGGCGCCGCTGTTTCCGAACGCCGTGCGGGCCGACATCCCGCAGGCGGCCAAGTGGCTGGTGCCCCAGATCACCCGCGCCTACGCCGACGACATGCTGGGCATCCTGCGCATCATGGACGAGGTGCTGAACAACACCAGCCTGATCCTGCTGATGCAGATCGGCGGGACCACGCTGCTGTTCCCCGGCGACGCCCAGATCGAGAATTGGAGCTACGCCCTCTTCGATGCGCCCAACCACAAGGCGATTCGCGAGCGCCTTGCCGCCACCAACGTCTACAAGGTGGGCCACCACGGCAGCCTGAACGCCACCCCCAAGACGCTGTGGAATGGCTTCAGCCACAAGCAGGATGCGGCGCACGCCACTGCGAACCGGCTGGTGTCGGTCATGTCGACGAAGTCAGGGAAGCACGGCGACGCCAGGCGGGGTACGGAGGTGCCGCGGGGTCCGCTACGGGAGGCGCTCGAACAGTTCTCCGACCACTTCAGCACGCAACGGCGTACCGGCAAGAAGCCGTGGGTCGACGTGGCGGTGCCGATTCACTAGGCCTGGCGGATGTGCACTGTTCTGCCCGACGCATTGGGCAGGCCGAGCAAGGTGTCGCGAATCGCGTTGGCTCCGCCGCCGAACGGCCGGGCGAACGGATAGCCCATCTCCCGGTTGTCGGGATAGCGGTCGCGGGCTCCGCAGAAGCTCATCGATCCGCACTCACCGGGTTGGCCGACGTTGTCGAGCGTCGCGTCGGTGAACATCACCAGCAGCCGGCATGGCATACCCGGCGCAGCCGTGCCTTTCGGCAGCAGCAGGGTGTAGGGCCAGCCGCAGTCGCAGTACGACGAACGTCCCCCTGGCGGCCGATTCTCGATCGCCGTCGGCGAGGTTTCGGCCTTGCGTTTGATCACCGCGCTCTCGGTGTCCGGCCGGTACAACACCGCCTTCTGCCGCGCGGCCAGTGTCGCAGTGAACTTGTCCATCTCGATCCACGCGGTCCGATCGGCCTCGAACGCGTTCGGCACCAGGAAGATCCGCGCGGTCACCGCGACCGGTTGGTTCTTGGTGTTCTCGACACGGATGTAGTACACGAAGGGTTCATGGGTGAGGAATTTGACCGGGTTGGGCCTGCCCGCGACGTTGGCCGTGGCGATGAGGGTGACCAATTCGCCTGTCGTGCTCAGTGACACGTTGCCGGATTGCGCGGCCGCCTCGGTGAAGTCGGTGTCCCATTTGGCACCGCCGAACAACCGCTCGCCGAGCTGTTGGCGTTGCGCGGCGCTCTGATTGGCCGGGAGATCGGAGGTCCGTACGAGGATGATGTCTGGGCTGGCCCACGGCGCGGCCCCGTCGCGGATCAGCACCGCGGGTCCGTCGCTGAAATCCTCTGGCGCTTGTGTCGACTGCCACCGTTCGGCGAGGTCGTCGATCAGCTTGTGCCAGCGCCAGAACACCTGATCGCGGATGGCCCCGAGCGGGTTGTTCATCACCCCGTTGGGCAGGTTCTGCCCGAGCTGACCTGGCGGGATCGGTTCGGACAGCTCGCCAAGCGCACCGTGTCCGTTGTTGTGGATCCCCATTTCGATGAACTCGCCGAGCGGCGAGATCGCGATTCCGACGTCGGGTTCCGACGGGTCGGCACCGGGAATCGCCCCGCTGCTCAACACGTCGTCGACACCCTGCGCCAACGACGCGAGGCGGTTGCGCCAGAACGCGGACAGGGTCTTGTTCTGCTTGCGCGTGGTGAACAGCACCCCCTGTTGGTCGCGTAGGCCCTCCGGGTCGTATCCCTCGGGTATCGGGCCCGGCCACTGGTTCGAGGTAAAGGCCTGCACCCGCTGCTTGCCGTGCGAGAGCAGTTCGGCGTCGTAGCGTGCCAGCATCTGCCGGTGCATGTAGAGAAACAACTCGCCGTGACGATCGTTGAGCCGGAACAGCTTGCGGTACAGCGCACGAGGAAACGTCGGCGGTTCGGCGAACGCCGCGTTGATCAGGCGGCGGCGGCCCTGCCCGTTGAGTCCGTTGACGAAGAATTGGGCGACCTGTGTCGGGCTGGCGTTCTGCAACTGGGCGGCCCAGTTGACGCCGGGCGCGATGGTGCCAAGCAGCCGTGCCTTTTCGGCGTTGGTGACCGTCTGCACCCACTGCGGGAAGGATTCCGGCGGGCGGCCCGTCCACGGGTAGACCTCATGCCAGTGCTGGTGGTGTTCGTTGGCGAGCATGTCTTCGCGCCAGTAGTCGAGGTCGGGTGACAGGCCGCCGATGGACAGCCGCCGCCCGATCCGCTTGGCGGTCGGCGCGGTGAACATGCCGGGCGCGACTTGCACGACGCGGGGTTTGAAGAGTCGGCGCCCACGGTCGTTGTGCGTGACGAACAGCGCGAAGCCCTGGCGGACCAGTTCCGGGTCGTGCTGCGCGCGTTCCTCGTCGACGACGGCGAGCGCGGCGGAAAGTCCCGCCGTCTCGCCGGATCGGGTGGCGGCGGCGGCGCTCAACCGCAACGCGAGCAGGCTGGCGTCGACGCCCTGCTGCGCGTCGAACCACGAGAAACGCTGTCCGTCAAGGTGAATGGGCGGCGGAGCATGCCCGGGTTCCTGGACCGTCATCAATTCGGTGAACAACTCCGCGCCCCTGTCGCGAAGTTCGGTCAGTGTCGCCATCGGTGTTCCCCCAAACCCCAAGGTCGTTTGACAAATCAATGAGATCACAGGAATTTGGCCACACACCGCGAATCCGCAAATCGAAAGGCGCCGCGCTCAACGCTCCACTACGGTCGTCTTTCATGTCGAACGCCAGCTCGGCATCGAAGCTGACCGGCCGCAGCGACGAGAGCCGGGTGCTCGATCAACTGGTTGCCGCGGTCCGGACCGGAGAAAGCCGCGTGCTGGTCATCTACGGCGAGGCCGGAGTCGGCAAGACCGCACTCGTCGAGAGCCTGTCCGCCCGGGTGCCGGACTGCCGAGTGGTGCGCACGTCGGGCGTCGAGTCGGAAATGGAGCTGCCGTTCGCGGGCATACATCAACTGTGCGCGCCGATGCTGAATCGGCTCGATCACGTGCCGTCCCCGCAGCGAGAAGCGCTGCACATCGCATTCGGAATGAGTGCGGGACCCGCGCCCGATCAGTTCCTGATCGGCCTTTCTGTTCTCGGGCTGCTTTCGGCGGTATCGGAAGAGCAACCGCTGCTGTGCCTGATCGACGATCAGCAGTGGTTGGACCGGGCCTCGGCGCAGGTGCTCGCATTCGTCGCGCGCCGGCTCGGCGCGGAGTCGGTTGGCATGATCTTCGCGACTCGGGTACCCGGTGACGAACTCGCAAATCTGCCGGGGCTCCTCATCGAGGGGCTCGCCGAGCATGAGTCGCGGGAACTGTTGAAGGGGGCCATTCGTGGCCCGATCGACACGCGGGTGCGCGATCAGATCATCGCGGAGACGCGGGGCAATCCGCTTGCGCTGTTGGAACTCCCACGGGGACTTTCGCCCGCAGATCTGGCCGGCGGCTTCAACGTGCCTTCCGCCGAGCCGCTGTCCGGCGCGGTCGAGGAGAACTTCCGGCGGCGCATCGCCGAGCTTCCAGCCGACACCCAGCGCCTCCTCACACTCGCCGCGGCCGACCCGACAGGAGACGCCGGCCTGGTATGGCGGGCAGCGACACGCATCGGCATCGCGACCGCAGCAGCCGATCCCGCAACGGAGGCAGGCATCGCCGAAATCGGCACGCGCATTCGGTTCCGGCATCCGTTGGCACGCGCGGTGGCCTATTGGTCCGCGCCGCTGGAGGATCGCCGGATCGCACACGGCGCACTCGGCGAAGTAACCGATCCCGCAGTCGATCCCGACCGACGGGTGTGGCACATGGCCGAAGCCAGCCCCGGGTTCGACGAAGAAATCGCCGCTGCACTGGAGCGCTCCGCCGAACAGGCGGGTGCCCGCGGCGGACTGGCCGCCGCCGCCGCGTTCCTGGAACGCGCCGCCATGCTGACCCTCGACCCGGCACACCGCGCAGGGCGCGCGCTGGCCGCCGCCAGCACGAAGTTTCAGGCCGGTGCGTTCGACGCGACAACGGAACTGCTGGCCATGGCCGAGAGCGGCCCGCTGGACGAAGCCCAACAGGCCGGCATCGACCTGCTGCGCGGCGCACTCGCATTCGCGACACACCGCGGCGGCGATGCGCCTCTGCTGTTGCTAAGGGCCGCAACGCGATTCGAGCCGATCGACGCCCGCCTCGCCCGCCAGACCTACCTGGACGCGATCAACGCCGCCGCATTCGCCGGGCGGCTCGCGACACAGGGCGGTCACGTCACCGAGGTGGCACAGGCCGCCGCCAACGCGCCAGCGCCTGCACATCCACCGCGGTCGACCGACCGCCTACTCGACGGCCTCTCAGCGAACTTCGTCACGGGCTACCCGGCGGCGGTCGATGACCTTCGCGCCGCGCTCATCACCTTCGGCGACGACATGACACCGGACGAAGAGCTGCGTTGGATGTGGCTGATCAACCTCGCGGCCCTGCACTTGTGGGACGACGAGCACTGGGAGGTGCTGTCGGTTCGCTACCTCGAACTCGCTCGAGCGAGCGGCGCATTGAGCGAACTCCCCCTGGCGCTGAGCACCCGCGCCATGATGCTGCTGTTCGCAGGTGACCTCGCAGCCGCCGCGGTGCTCGTAGACGAACAGAAGGCGGTGACAGAGGCGACGGGCGGCAACCTCGCGCCCTACGCCGCGATGCGACTAGCGGCGCTGCGTGGCGACGAGACCGAAGCGTTCGCGCTGATCAACGAAACCGCGCTCGAGGTTCCAAATCGTGGGGAGGGCATCGGGATAGCGGTCGCCGAGTGGACAAGAGCCGTGCTGCTCAACGGCCTCGGCGACTACACCGGGGCGATGGCCGCCGCGGAGCAGGCGCTGTATCACCAGGAGTATCCGGACGTCCGGTATCCGGGCGTCGCAAACTGGGCGGCGGCCGAACAGATCGAGGCGGCGGTCCGCAACGGGAGGTTGGCGGCGGCCTCTGAGACACTGCGCTGGCTCGTGGAGATGACCGAAGCCAGTGGCACGGATTGGGCGCTCGGAGT
This sequence comes from Mycobacterium sp. 3519A, assembly GCF_900240945.1. Classification (NCBI taxonomy): domain Bacteria; kingdom Bacillati; phylum Actinomycetota; class Actinomycetes; order Mycobacteriales; family Mycobacteriaceae; genus Mycobacterium; species Mycobacterium sp. 3519A. Next base: position 427,260 of record NZ_OESG01000013.1, on the reverse strand, counting down.
CGAAGCCCGGTCGCGGGCTCTGCTGGCCGACGGTGACGAGGCTGAAAACCTGTATGCAGAGGCGATCACGCGATTCGGCAGGGCTCGGGTGCGGACGGAGCTCGCGCGAGCGCATCTGATCTACGGCGAATGGCTGCGCCGTGAACGGCGGCGCGTCGACGCCCGCGAGCAGCTGCGCACCGCGCACCAGATGTTCGAGTCGATCGGAATGGCGGCCTTCGCCGAGCGGGCCAACCGCGAGCTGCTGGCCACCGGTGAGACGCTGCGTAAGCGCACCGCCGTCATTACGACGCCGGAATTGACCGCTCAGGAGGTTCAGGTCGCAAGGCTGGCACGGGAGGGCCTGTCCAACCCCGAAATTGCCACCCGTCTGTTCATCAGCTCCAAGACCGTGCAGTACCACCTGCGCAAGGTCTTCACCAAGCTCGAAATCACTTCGCGCAGCCAACTCGAATACGTACTCAATTAGCTGCGGGACATGGCACCATCTGCGCATGGAGCCACAGGACGATCCCGAGGCTCGGATCAGGGCACTCGAGCAACCGCTCGCCGATACCGCGCGGGCGACGGAGTTGGGCACGACGGGGTACACCGCGCCCAACGAGGGCTACCTGCCACCGCCGCTGCCGCCGATGCCGCCGCAGGCGCAGGGGCCGTATCAGCAGCCCGGCTACGGCGCGCCGTGGTCGCCGCCCCCGCGGAGGCCGTCGGCAGGTATCCCGTGGATCGTGTTCGGGGTCGCGGCCGTGGTGTTCATGATCATCGCGGGCGGCGTCGGATGGTTCATCGTGCAGAAGTCGACGAGTTCGATCCCGAGTTTCCCCGGTGTCACGATCCCGAGCATCGACGTGCCGTCGGCACCGAACATGCCTTCGCGTCCGACCGCGGCGCCGCCCGGTGAGCAACTCAGCGTCTCAGGCATGGGCGAGAACAAGACGCTGGAATGCAACGACAACCCGGTGACCGTCAGCGGTATGGGCAACACCGTGACGATCACCGGCCACTGCACGACGCTCACGGTGTCCGGGATGCAGAACAAGGTCACGCTCGACTCGTCCGACAAGATCACCGCGTCGGGCGTCAACAACGTGGTGACCTACCACTCCGGTTCGCCGGACGTACTCAACAGCGGCGCCAACCAGGTCCAACAAGGCTGACCTCGGCTGCGCAGTCGGTGCATTCGTCCGGATGGGCGAGGGTGAAGGTGGTCCGCTCGTCGGCCAGGGCGGCGCCAGGTACGAGCAGCACCTGCCATTCGGGCGACCACTCGGCGCGACCGTCGGTGCTCGCCAATGCGTAGGCGACGTCGTCGGGGCGGTGGTGCCAAAGGATTTCGGCGGTGTCGAGGTGCACCAGGCCGCCGCGCACCTGGGCCGTGACGGGGATGGTGACGGCGGAGCGGGCGACAGCCATGAAGTAGCGGCCGATGTCGATGTGGTGGCCGGCATCCGAGGATGCGCACAGGGGGTCAGCGACGAACGAGCGGAAGAAGTGCTTGCGCATGCGGCTCCCTTGTCGGGGCCTCCGCGGTGGAGGCGCTCTTGCCTGCACCGGTCGGTGCGGGCCGCTTCGTCATCCGAGCCACCCACGAGCGTGGGGTTGGCGTGCCGTCAAGTCGGAGCTTGGCGACGGCAACTCGTGAAGCTGGGATCAGTCTAGGGGGTTGGCACGGTGGCGTCGATCTTGGGATCGATGAGGATCTTCGCGTGCGCCTCGGGATCTTTGAGAGCCTCGAACGCGTTGGCGACGCCGCCGAGACCGACGGTCCCGGTGATGAGCGGGCTGACGTCGACTTTGCCGTCGGCGAGCATGTGCAGGGTGTCGCGGAATTCGATTGGCGTGTAACCGAGTACGAACCGCAGATCGATTTCCTTGTTGATCGCCATCGATGGCCTGACCTTGTCGGCGCCCATGCAGACACCGACCACCACGACCCGGGAGAACAACGGCGCGCTGGTGATGATCTGTTCGATGATGCCGGGCACGCCAACGCATTCGAAGACCACCGGGTGCTTGGGGGTGGTGGCACCGACGGCGTCGGCGGCGCGCCAGACATGCCACCACGGCAACCGCGCCTTCTGCAGCTTCTCGATCGTGCCGATCGCGAGATCGAAAGCGTCGAGCGGGGTTTCGAGGTGACCGTGGCCTGCAGCGGCCGCGTAGGGCGACTCCTTGGCTGGGTCGACGACGACGTCGGCGCCGCATCTGGTGGCCAGCGCCCTGCGTCCCGGCGAGTAGTCGCTGGCGATGACGGTGCGCACACCGTGGGCCTTGAGCATCAGGATGACCGCCAGGCCGATCGGGCCGCAGCCGATGACGATGCCGACCTGACCCTTGCCGATGTCGGATCGGCGCACGGCGTGCCAGCCGACGGCCATCGGCTCCGTGAGGGCGGCATGCGCGATGGACAGGCCGTTGGGGACGGGCAGCGCCACAGACTGCTCGACGACCAACTGTTCGGCGTACGCGCCGGGCGCCTTGGCGGACAGCCCGATGGCGTGCACCTCCTCGCCGCGGCGGATGAGCGGGAGCGCGACGACCGGCGTGCCCGCCTTCAGGATCTTGCGGGTTTTCGGGCCGTGGTCGAGCACTTCGCCCGCGAACTCGTGGCCGAACACGACGGACTGGTTCGACCGCATGAAGTCGGGGTAGCCGGTCTCGTCCATGACGTCGGCGAGCTCGTCGCAGTGGTTGCGGGCGTGCAGGTCTGAGCCGCAGATGCCGCAACGCAGGACGTCGAGCAGCAGCTGGCCCTTCGCGGGGATCGGGCTCGGCGTCTCGACGACGTCGAGCTTGGCGTCGGTACAGGTGACCGCCTTCATGGGGCGAGCCTATTAATTCGCGTTGATTCACACGCCGAATGCGCCATCCTGGATGTGGAGGCTCTGGTGTTACGGTCGGCGGTCTTCACACTCGCAGGGGTTCTCGCGTTGCAGATCCCCCAGGCCGACGCGGCCCCTGGGGCGACGGTCACCATCACGGTCGCGGCCGTCTCGGCGAACGGCGAACCAGCCAACGGGTATCAGGTGGTGAATCGGCAGAGCTCGCCGAATCTATGGGCGTGCCCAGCGCCGTCGCCGGCGGCGGTGGGGGCCAATATCTACTCGTGCGAGCCCGCGCAGGCGGCGGCCGAAGTCTGTTGGCCCGCGTCGGCGTTTGTGCTGTGCCTCGCCGACCCCTGGAGCAAGGGGCTGCGGCGGTTCGCAAAGCCGGGTGCGCTGCCCGCAGTGGACCCGCCGCCGGTGCCCATGCCGTTCGCGATGCAGCTGGAGGACGGGACGCGGTGCATCCTGCCGAACGGAATCGATTGGGGCGCAAGGGCCGACGACATGGTACCGGTGTACGGATGCAATCCCGGCAAGACGTCGATGGGGGTTCTGGTGGCGGCGGGCGCGGATCCGGTGTCGGCCATCGATCGGTCTGGGCCGGTGTGGATCGTGCGCGTGGGCGAACTGGGCCCGCGGGATACGCCGTTCGAGCCGCCGCGGCGGCGCGCGGTCACGACGGCGTGGTTCGCGGGGAACTGAGGCGCGAAGGCCGGCAAAACTTTCCGGTCACCCCCACCGGCTATGGTCAAGCTGAAAGGGGAAGAATCGACATTGACTGAGCAAACTGCCACACCGAAGCTGACCGATCAGTTCTCCAAGGCGCTCGTCTACGCCGAGCACAAACACCACAGCCAGGTCCGCAAGGGCGGCGACATCCCGTACATCGGCCATCTGCTGAGCGTCGCCTCCCTGGTGCTCAACGACGGCGGCTCCGAAACACAAGCCATCGCGGCGCTGCTGCACGACACGGTCGAGGACCAGGGCGGTCCCCCGACCCTCGAGGAGATCCGCAGCGCCTTCGGAGACGACGTGGCCCGCATCGTCGACGAGTGCAGCGACACCGACGAAGAGCCGAAGCCCCCGTGGCTCGACCGCAAGCGCGCCTACATCGCCCACCTCGCCGACGTCGGCCACGACACCCTTCTGGTCTCCGTCGCCGACAAGCTCGACAACGCGCGGTCCATGCTGCGCGACTACCACGAGCACGGACCGGCGCTGTGGGAACGCTTCAACCGCAAGAACCCGCACGACCACCTCTGGTACTACACCGAGTTGCTCGCCGCGTACCGCAACCGCGGCCTCGACAGCTGGATGGTCAACGAACTCGGCCGTGTCGTCGACGAGTTGAAGCGTCTTGTCGAAGGCGACAGCGGAGTCGTCCTAGTGTGATCGTCGATGGGTCTGCATCTGCACCGCGCTGAGCGCACCGATCTCCTCGCCGACGGCCTCAGCCAGCTGCTGGCCACTCCCCTGGCCGACCCGTTCGCCGAAGAGCTGATCATCGTGCCCGCCAAGGGCGTCGAACGCTGGCTCAGTCAGCGGCTGTCCGACGTCCTCGGTGTCTGCGCGGGCATCTCGTTCCGCAACCCGCACTCGCTGATCGCCGAAATCACCGGCACCGTCGACGACGACCCCTGGGCCCCCGACGCCATGGTCTGGCCGCTGCTCGACGTCATCGACGCCAGCTGCACCGAAGCCTGGTGCAAGCCGCTGGCCACCCACCTCGGCCACTTCGAAGCAGGTGAGGAGAAGGAGCTCCGCCAGGGCCGTCGCTACGCGGTGGCACGTCGGCTCGCAGGCCTGTTCGCCTCCTACGCCAGGCAGCGTCCGCGGCTGCTCATCGACTGGGAACAGGGCAACACCGGCGACGTCGACCCCGACCTGGCATGGCAGCCGCCGCTGTGGCGGGCGCTGCTCGACAAGGTCGACGCCGAAGCACCACACCACCGGCACGCGAAAACTCTGAAAAGACTTGAAGGTTCGCCGCTCGACCTACCCGAGCGGCTGTCACTGTTCGGGCACACCCGGCTGCCGTCCACCGAGGTCGAACTGCTCACCGCGCTGGCCACTCATCACGACCTGCATCTGTGGTTGCCGCATCCCAGCGACGACCTCTGGCAGCGGCTCACCGACCAGCACGGCCCGATCCCCCGCCGTGACGACACCAGCCACCGCCAGGTCGACCATCCGCTGCTGGCCACCCTCGGCCGCGACCTTCGCGAACTGCAACGCAGCCTGCCTGCCGCCCCGCAGACCGACGAATATCTGGGCAGCGCAAGCCATCCCGACACCCTGCTCGGCTGGTTACAGTCCGATATCGCCGCCAACACCGTCCGCGCCGAGCGCCGCACCCTGCGCGCCGACGACCGCTCCGTCCAGGTGCACAGCTGCCACGGACCGGCCCGCCAGATCGACGTGCTGCGCGAGGTGCTGCTCGGCCTGCTCGCCGACGACCCCACCCTGGAACCGCGCGACATCCTGGTGATGTGCCCCGACATCGAGACCTACGCGCCGTTGATCAACGCCGACTTCGGGCTCGGCGACGTCGTACGCGGTGCGCACCCGGCGCATCGGCTCAGGGTGCGCCTCGCCGACCGCTCACTGATCCAGACCAACCCGCTGCTCGGTGTCGCCAGTCAACTGCTCACCCTGGCGGGTAGCCGCGTCACCGCCAGCGAGGTGCTCAACCTCGCGCAGACCGCGCCCGTGCGCGCCCGATTCGGCTTCACTGCCGACGATCTCGAGAGCATCACCCGCTGGGTCAGGCAGGCCAACATCCGGTGGGGCTTCGACCAGGAGCACCGCAAGCCGTTCGGTGTCGACTTCGTCCACAACACGTGGCGATTCGGCATCGACCGCGTTCTCGCGGGTGTCGCGCTGTCGGATGACTCGCACGCCTGGATCTCCTCGACGCTGCCGCTCGACGACGTCAGCAGCAACCGTGTCGAGCTCGCCGGCCAGCTTGCCGAGTACGTCCACCGCCTGCAGCTCACCGTCGACTCATTGAACGGCGCACGGCCACTGCATGATTGGCTGACCGCGCTGGCCGACGGCATCACCTCGCTGACCAAGGTCGATGACAATGACGCCTGGCAGACCAGCCAGATGCAACGCGAATTCGCCGACGTGCTCGAAACGGCGGGCCCGCGCAAGGACACGGTCATGCGACTGCCCGACATCCGGGCGCTGCTCGACCGACACCTCGCAGGCAGGCCGACGCGGGCCAACTTCCGCACCGGCACGCTTACCGTGTGCACCATGGTGCCGATGCGCTCGGTGCCGCACCGCGTGGTGTGCCTGGTCGGACTCGACGACGGCGTCTTCCCCCGGCTTGGCATCGTCGACGGCGACGACGTGCTGGCCCGCGACCCGATGACCGGGGAACGCGACATCCGTTCCGAGGACCGTCAACTGCTGCTCGACGCGATCGGCGCGGCCACCGAGAACCTCGTCATCACCTATACCGGCGCCAACGAGTTCTCCGGGCAGGACCGGCCGCCCTCGGTACCGCTCGCCGAACTGCTCGACACCCTGGACCTCACCACCGGCGAGAAGATCCGCAACCGCATCGTCGTCAAACATCCGTTGCAGCCCTTCGACATTCGCAATGTCATCCCCGGCAAGCTGATACCCGGCGAACCGTTCACCTTCGACCCGACCGTGCAGCGGGCCGCGATCGCCAGCACCGGCCATCGCACCGCGCAACCGCCGTTCATCTCCGGCCCGCTGCCGCCGGTGCCCGCCGACGACGTCGTGCTCGAGGACCTGATCGCGTTCTACCGGGATCCGGTGAAGGGCTTCTTCCGCGCACTCGACTACACGCTGCCCTGGGATGTGGACGGGGTCGAGGACGCGATGCCCGTCGACATCAACGCCCTCGAGGAGTGGACCGTCGGTGACCGCATGCTGCACGACATGCTCCGCGGCATGTCGGCGAAACAGGCGCGGCAGGCCGAATGGTGCCGCGGCACACTGCCTCCCGGCCAGCTCGGCTGGCGCAAAGCACAAGAGATCACCAAGCAGGCCGCGCAACTCGCCGAGCGTGCACTGCGCTACCGCACTACCGAGCCGCGGGCGTACGACATCGACGTCGACCTCGGCGCAGGCAGGCGGTTGACCGGCACGGTGTCGCCGGTGTTCGGTGATCGGCTGGTGTCGGTGACGTACTCGAAATTGGACGGCAAGCACCTGTTGGCGTCGTGGATTCCGTTGCTGGCCTTGTACGCCCACGATTCTGCGCGGGATTGGCTGGCGATCTGCATCGGCAGGGCGAAGAAGCGTGACATGCTGCGCACCGAAGGGATCGGCCGCCCGGAAGTCGATGCGGCGGTCCTGCTGCGCGACCTCGTCGCGGTCTACGACGCCGGCCGTCGCGAGCCGATCCCGTTGCCCATCAAGACGTCCTACGCCTGGGCCGCGGCACGGCACTGCGGCGACAGCCCCGAAGGCGAGGCACGCTACCGGTGGAAATCCGGTGACCGCTACCCCGGCGAAGACGCCGAACCCGCGCACGTGCGGGCGTGGGGCGAACGGGCCGATCTGTCGATCCTGATCGACAAGGGCCTCGGCGACTACGCCGAACGGGTGTGGCTGCCGATGCTGCGCGCGGGAAGGCAGGCCGAATGATTCCGCCGTTCAGCTTGCAGGACCCACTGCCCGCACCGAACTCGACGACGGTGCTGGAGGCCAGCGCAGGCACCGGAAAGACGTTCACGCTCGCGGGCCTGGTCACTCGGTATGTCGCCGAGGGCGCCGCGACGCTCGACCAGATGCTGCTCATCACCTTCGGCCGTGCCGCCAGCCAGGAGCTGCGGGACCGGGTTCGCGCCCAACTGGTCGACGCCGCAGCCACGGAGCAACAACCGGACCGCCGCCGCAGACTGCGCGACGCGTTGGCCGGTTTCGATGCCGCGACGATCGCCACCACACATCAGTTCTGCCAACTCGTGCTGAAGTCACTCGGCGTGGCAGGTGACGGCGACACCGGCGTCACCCTGGTGGAGAGCCTCGACGACCTGATCACCGAGATCGTCGATGATCTGTATCTGGCTCACTTCGGGCACGAGCGCGACGATCCCGTCCTCACCTACAAGGATGCCCTGCGGTTGGCGCGCGAGGTGGTCAACCATCCGGCGACGCAACTGCGGCCGCTCGACCCGGAACCGGACTCCCGGGCCCAGGTATGCGTCTCATTCGCCAAAGACGTTGCCGCCGAACTGGAAATCCGCAAGCGGCGCCTCGGCATCCTCGGCTACGACGACCTGCTGACCCGCCTGGCCGACGCGTTGAAGGCCGACGACTCCCCCGCGCGCATCCGGATGCACCTGCGGTGGCCGATCGTCATGGTCGACGAGTTCCAGGACACCGACCCCGTCCAGTGGCAGGTCATCGATCGCGCGTTCAGCGGCCGCTCGACCGTCATCCTCATCGGCGATCCGAAACAAGCCATCTACGCGTTCCGCGGCGGCGACATCGTCACCTATCTGACAGCGGCCGAGACCGCAGGCGACAAAAAGACACTGGGCACCAACTGGCGCAGCGACGGCGACCTCGTCGACAGGCTGCAGAAGGTGCTGCTCGGCGCCGAACTCGGTGACCCGCGCATCGTGGTGCACGAGGTCGATGCCCATCACCGCGGCAGCCGACTCGCGGGCGCGCCGAACTGTGATCCGTTCCGGCTGCGCGTGGTCAAGCGAACGACGTTCGGCCGCAGGGGAATCGACAATCTCGCGATCGACGACCTGCGGGCACACATCAGCCGGGACTTGGCCGCCGACATTCGTGCGCTGCTGGCCAGCGACGCGACCTTCGACGGCAGAAAGCTGGCAGCAGGCGACGTCGCGGTGATTGTGGAAAGCCACAAGGACGCCCGCGTCTGTCATCGAGCCCTGCTCGACGCCGGGGTGCCGTCGGTGTACACCGGCGACTCCGATGTGTTCGGGTCGCAGGCCGCGGCGGACTGGCTGGCGTTGTTGGAAGCGTTCGATCAGCCGCATCGCTCCGGTGTGGTGCGCGCCGCGGCGGCGACGATGTTCTTCGGCGAGACCGCGGAAACCCTTGCCGCGGGCGGTGATCAGCTGACCGACCGGATCGCCGAGACCCTGCGCGAGTGGGCCAGCCATGCGCGCGAGCGCGGCGTCGCCGCGATCTACGAGGCCGCGCAACTGAACGGCATGGGTGACCGCGTGCTGTCGTGGGAGGACGGCGAGCGCCACATGACCGACCTGGCGCACATGACACAACTGCTTCAGGACGCCGCGCACCGCGAGCATTACCACCTGCCCGCCCTTCGCGACTGGCTGAGGACACAACGCGAAGAGCGAAGCGCCGTCACCGAACGCAACCGCCGACTGGACAGCGACGCGGCGGCCGTGCAGATCATGACGGTGTGGGTGAGCAAGGGCCTGCAGTTCCCCGTCGTGTATCTGCCGTTCAACTTCTACCGCAACGTCTCCGACCACGAACTGGTGCTCTACCACGAGGGCGAGACCCGCTGCCTGCACGTCGGCGGCAAGGACAGCGCCGACTACGACGAGGTCGCCGCGCAGGGCCGCAAAGAAGACGCCAGCGACGACAGTCGACTGACGTATGTCGCGATGACCCGTGCGCAATCACAGGTGGTGGCGTGGTGGTCGCCCGCGTGGGCCGAACCCAACGGCGGACTGTCCCGGCTCTTGCGCGGACGCGAGCCCGGTGAGCCGTCGGTTCCGGATCGCTGTGTGCCGGCGAAGGTCTCGGACGACGAGGCCATGACACGGCTGCAGAAGTGGGCGGCCGCCGACGCGCTGGTGATCGAGGAATCGGTGGTGGCCGACGCCGCCCCGGTCGCCCGGCCCGGTGCGGACGTCGCGTTCGAGGTCCGCCACTTCCACCGCACCATCGACACCTCGTGGCGGCGCACGTCGTACTCGGGTCTGATCCGGGCCGCGGAGACGCCAGGGGTGTCGAGTGAGCCGGAAATCGTCGAGTTGGACGACGAGGTGGCCGAGATCCCGGTGCTGGCGCGGGCGTCCGGGCCCGACGTGCCGTCGCCGATGGCGAATCTGCCGACGGGCGCGAAGTTCGGCACGCTGGTGCACGCGGTGTTGGAGACGGCCGACCCGTTCGCGACCGACCTGGCCGCGGAGTTGCGGGCGCAGATCGAGAAGCACGCGGTGTGGTGGCCGGTGGATGTCGAGGCGTCGGAGTTGGCGGCGGCGATGGTGCCGATGCACGACACCCCGCTCGGCCCGTTGGCCGACGGCCTGACATTGCGTCAGATCGGTCTTCGCGACCGCTTGCGGGAGATGGACTTCGAATTCCCGTTGGCCGGGGGGTATCTGCGGGACGCAGGCGAGTTACTTCGCGAGCACCTGCCGAAAGGCGATCCGCTGGCGTCGTATGCCGACCGGCTCACCGGAGCGGCGCTGGGTGGGCAGACGCTGCGCGGCTATCTGAGCGGTTCGGTTGACGCGGTGCTGCGGGTCGGGGGCCGGTATGTGGTGGTCGACTACAAGACGAACTGGCTCGGCGACGCCGATCGCCCGCTGACGTCCGCGGACTACGACAGGGCCCGGATGACCGAGGCGATGCTGCATTCCGACTACCCGCTGCAGGCGCTGCTGTATTCGGTGGTGCTGCACAGGTTTCTGCGGTGGCGGCTGCCCGAATACGACCCGCAGACCCATCTCGGCGGGGTGATGTATCTGTTCGTGCGGGGCATGTGCGGCGCGTCGACGCCGGTGGTCGACGGGCATCCGGCGGGCGTGTTCAGTTGGCAGCCGCCCGCATCGTTGGTCCTCGCGGTCTCGGAGCTGGTCGCATGACCGTCGAACTCGCGATCAACGACGTCTTCGAACCGGCGGATGTGCATGTGGCGCAGCGGCTGACCGCGCTGGCCAAGGAACCCGACGAGCGGGTGGCGCTGGCGGTCGCCTACGTGGTGCGGGCATTGCGCGGCGGATCGGTGTGCGTCGACCTGAAGTCCGACGAGATGGCCGACCTCGCCGAGGCGGTACGGGTGAGCCCGCTGCTGGCCGACCCGCCGATTCTGCGGCTGAACGGCGACCTGCTGTACCTGGACAGGTACTGGCTCGAGGAGCAACAGGTGTGCGACGACATCCTCGCGATGGTCACGCCACGACCCGCCGAGCCGACGCCCGACATCGACCGGCTCTTCCCGGCGGGCTTCGAAGAGCAGCAGGCTGCGGCGAAACTCGCGCTGTCGCAAGGCCTGACGGTGTTGACCGGCGGTCCCGGCACGGGCAAGACGACGACGGTGGCGCGGTTGTTGGCGTTACTCGCCAGCGGTAAGCGGCTGCGCATAGCGCTGGCGGCGCCGACCGGCAAGGCGGCCGCCCGGCTGCAGGAGGCGGTGCAGCTGGAGGTCGGCAAGCTGTCGTCGTCTGACCAGCAGGCGTTGAGCGGCCTGCACGCGACCACGCTGCATCGACTCCTGGGCAGCAGGCCGGACACGTCGGCGCGGTTCCGGCATCACCGCGGCAATCGGTTGCCGCACGACGTGATCGTGGTGGACGAGACGTCGATGGTGTCGTTGACGATGATGGCCCGGCTGCTGGAGGCGGTGCGGCCGGACTCCCGGCTGTTGTTGGTCGGCGACCCCGACCAGCTGGCCTCGGTGGAAGCCGGTGCAGTGCTGGCGGATCTCGTCGACGGGCTGGGTGAGGCGCAGATCGCGGCGCTGAAGACGTCGCATCGGTTCGGGGAGTCGATCGGCGCGCTGGCCGCAGCGATCCGGGACGGCGATGCGGACGCGGCCATCGAGGTGCTGCGGGCCGGCGGCGAGCACATCGAATGGGTCGACGCAGACAACCCGCGCGACAAGCTACGCAAAGTGCTTGTGCCGCACGCGGTTGCGCTGCGGACCGCGGCGATCCTCGGCGACCAGAACGCCGCGCTGAAGATCCTCGACGAGCACCGACTGCTGTGCGCACACCGGCGCGGGCCGTTCGGCGTCGCGTACTGGAACCGGCAGGTCGAGCGGTGGCTGACCGAGGAAACCGGCGAACCGATCTGGTCGGCGTGGTACGCGGGTCGCCCGGTGTTGGTGACGGCCAACGACTATGGGCTCGGCTTGTACAACGGGGACACCGGCGTGACCGTGGTGCGTGACGAGATGCTGCGGGCGGTCATCGGCGATGCGTCGTTTGCGACCAGTCGACTCGCCGATGTGGAGACCATGCACGCCATGACCATCCACAAGTCGCAAGGCAGTCAGGCTGACGAGGTGACAGTGCTGCTACCGCAAGAGGATTCACGGCTGCTGACGCGGGAGCTGTTCTACACGGCGGTGACTCGCGCCAAGGAACGCGTCCGCGTGGTGGGCGCGGAAGCTGCGGTGCGGGCGGCCATCGAGCGGCGGGCGCTGCGCGCGTCGGGGCTGGCGCAGCGGCTGCGCGCGGTTAGACGCAGCCGCTGACGCTGATCCGCCGCCCGAAGTTGGCGCAGACGTTGACGTTGGGCGGCGGAGGTGGCGGCGATGGCGGCGGTGCGGTTTCGAAGTCCTCAGGTAACGGTGCGTACTCGGCGGGCGGCGGCGCCCACTGCGCGATGGCGTCGGCGACGCTGCCGCAGGCGTTGACCGACACATGGCGGCCACCGACCGACCCGCAGACGTCGGCGTCCGCCGTCGCCGGCTCGGCGACCGCCGACAGCCCGATCATCACCGCGCACATCCCGACTAGAGTGAGGCCGCGGGCACCGAATCCGTTCATGGCCTCGATTCTGGCAGGCGCCTGAACAGCGCATCCCCGAATTCCGACAAAGTGGCCCCGAGCTGGGCAGTTCAGGATGTGAACCGCGGGCGGCAGGCGAATTTTCGGCCACAATTCGGACAATCCGCACTCACACCGGCGCGCTGCGATATCCAATCAGGTATGCCGTCTGTACAGTCGGTGCGTCTGGCGAATAACTCGCCGCCCCAGCCGGGGTGGCGGGTCTTACTGGGGTGAACAACGCGGAGTCGAGGAACTCCACAGGCATCGTCGAACCCAGCGGCTTCCGAAATACCAACCCACTACGCGTATCGCGCGCAGGCAAAGGGAATTCGCGTGAGTCGATTTACCGAAACGATGTACCGCAATGCACAGCGGAGCCTCAAGGGCATGGTCACCGGGGAACCACACACCCCTGTTCGACATTCGTGGGCCGAGGTACATGACCAAGCCCGCTGCGTCGCAGGAGGATTGGCCGCCGCAGGCATCGGACGCGGTGACGCCGTAGCCGTCTTGGCAGGAGCGCCGGTCGAGATCGCCCCGACTGCCCAGGGCATCTGGATGCGCGGTGCCAGCGTCACCATGCTGCATCAGCCGACGCCACGCACCGATCTGGTCCGCTGGGCCAAGGAAACAGCCGACGTCATCGACATGATCACGGCCAAGGCTGTCGTCGTCTCAGATCCATTCATGGCCGCCGCGCCCGTGCTGTGCGGGCTTGGCATGACGGTGCTGACCGCCGAGTCCCTGCTCGCGAGCGCGCCGATCACACCGGTCGACACCGACGACGACGACGTGGCCTTGATGCAGTTGACCTCGGGCTCAACAGGATCCCCGAAGGCCGTTCAGATCACGCACGCCAACATCGTCGCCAACGCGGAGGCGATGATGGCCGGCTGTGATTTCGACCCCGACCGTGATGTGATCGTCAGCTGGCTGCCCTGCTTCCACGACATGGGTATGACGGGTTACCTGACGGTGCCGATGTATGTCGGCGCCGAGCTCGTCAAGATCACGCCGATGGATTTCCTGCGCGATACGTTGTTGTGGGCCAGGCTGATTGACAAGTACAAGGGCACGATGACGGCCGCGCCGAACTTCGCCTACAACATGTTCGCGAACCGATTGCGCAAGCAAGCCACCGTCGGCGACTTCGACCTGTCTTCGCTGCGATGGGCACTTTCGGGTGCGGAACAAGTCGATCCAGTCGATGTGGAAGATTTGTGCACCGCCGGAGCACCGTTCGGACTCAAGCCCGAAGCCATCATCCCCGCCTACGGAATGGCCGAGACGACGGTGGCCGTGTCATTCTCCGAGTGCGGAGGCGGCATGGTCGTCGACGAGGTCGACGCCAACCTGTTGGCGGTGCTGCATCGCGCGATCCCGGTGACCGGCGGTCACACCCGGCGCCTCGTCACGCTGGGCCGGCCACTGCAGGGCTTGGAGGTCAGGGTCGTCGACGAGTACGGCGCGGCATTACCCGCGCGGGGTGTCGGCGTCATCGAAGTCCGTGGCGAACCGGTGACCAGGGGTTACACCACCATGGGCGGGTTCATCTCGGCGCAGGACGAGCGCGGCTGGTATGACACCGGTGACCTGGGCTACCTCACCGAAACCGGCAGCGTCGTCGTCTGCGGCCGGGTCAAAGACGTCATCATCATGGCCGGGCGCAACATCTTCCCGACCGACATCGAACGCGCCGCGGGCCGCGTCAAGGGCGTACGGCCGGGGTGCGCGGTCGCAGTACGGCTGGACGCGGGACTGTCGCGGGAGACGTTCGCCGTCGCGGTGGAATGCAAGGAGTTCGCGGACAAACAGCAGGTGCGCCGGGTGGAGCGGCAGGTCGCGCACGAGGTGTTCGCCGAAGTCGACGTGCGCCCACGCAACGTCGTCGTGCTCGAGCCAGGGATGATCCCCAAGACCCCGTCGGGGAAGCTGCGGCGCGCGCACGCGCTGTCGCTCGTGACGTAGGAAGCTCAGGAAGCCAGCGCGCTGCCCTTACGCCACTGGTCCCACGGCACTGTCCAGTCGCCGTTGTCCCCCAGCTTCAGCGGCGGGCCGCCGGTGTTGCGGACCTCGACGATGTCGCCGGGGACCGAGAAGTCGTAGAACCATGCCGCGTTGTCGCCGTTGAGGTTCAGGCAGCCGTGGCTGGTGTCGGTGTTGCCCTGCGCCCACACCGTCGAATCCAGCTGGTGCAGGTAGATGCCGTCGATGCTGATCCGGGTGGCGTACTTGATGGTCTCGCGGTACCCGAGCCGCGAGTTGATCGGCAACCCGAACGTCGACGAGTCCATGATCACCGGGTTGGCCTTGTCCAGCACCGTGTAGACCCCCGGCGGTGTCCAGAAGCTCAACGTGGTGTTGCCGAAGGTCTCGGTGCCACCCATGCCCATCGACGTCGGCATGGTGCGGACCAGCTTGCCGTTGTCGTAGACGCTCACCTGTTTGGTGTTGTCGTCGGCGATCGACACGTGCGAGTCGCCGATCCGGAACGAAACATGTTCGTCCTCTTGGCCATACAGCCCGTCACCCACCGGGGTGCCATAGAGATTGGCCGTCACGTCGACGGTAGTGCCTGGCGCGTAATACTTCTCGGGCCGCCAGTGCGCGGTCTGGTCGTCGATCCAGTTCCACGACCCGGTCACCGGCGGGTTCGTCGTGACCACGAGATGGCGTTCGGCGCTGGCCTTGTTCTCGATGGGCTCGTCGAACTTCGCGACGACCACCATGCCGACGCCGTACGTCGCGCCGTCCTGGATCAGCCCGCCTGCTGTGGTCTCGAGGTACACCTCGGTCTGGTTGCCGGGTGTCAGCGTGCTGAAGCTGGACGTCTCGCGGGTCGGCATCCCGTTCGGTCCGCGGGCCGAGATCGTCAGGGTGTAGTCGCGGCCGTAGCCGAGCTGGGTCGTCGGTTTCCACACCGTCCCGTCCGGGGTGAGCACGCCGGGAATCACCTTGCCCGAGTCGCTGCGCATCTCGACGGCGGTGATCGTCCCCGACGTGGCGGTGACCAGGACCGGTCCCGACGGGCTGACGTGGTCCGCGCCCGACGACGGCGCCACCCACACCGCGGCGGGCTGCGGCGGCGCCGGCTGCGTCGCGGCGTGCGCGACGGGAGTGCCGGTCACCGCGCAACGGTTGCCGCAGGCGGGAGTCGTAGACACCACCACACCGCCGAGCACAGCGAGGACCGCGAGCACAACCGCCAGGCAGGCTCCCTGGACACGGCGAGTAGACGTCAACAGTTCTCCGTTGGGGTCGGCGAGGGCCGGGACGGCTCAATATTAGACAGAGCGCGGTGAGATCGGCGCAACTAGGTTGAGCCGCACTGATTCGTAACGGTCTTGTTGTGTGGGCGAATTCAGCGCTTCACCCCGCCGTGTCCGCGGCCACCCAGTCATACGGTAGGAACTTCCCGTCGAAGGTGACGACGACGCGGTCGCCAGAGGGGTGCGGCTTCTTCTCGACGTTCACGCTGAAGTTGATCGCGCTCATGATGCCGTCGCCGAACTGCTCGTGGACCAGTTCCTTGATCGCGGGGCCGTAGACCTGCAGGGCTTCGTAGAAGCGGTAGATAGTCGGATCGGTCGGCACCGCGGTGGGCAGGCCGCCGCGCATCGGCACGGCCGCGAGCACGGGCACCGCCGACTCGTCGAGGCCGAGGAGGTCGACCAGGGTGCGGCCATTCTCCGGCGGGATCGGATGCTGGCCGAGCAATGCCGCGGTGGTCCAGACGACCGGCTTACCAATGGCGTCCGCCAGCTGCTGCCAGGTCAGCCCTTTGGCGAGCCGGGCGGCGATGACTTGTTGGGTGATCTCGTCTCGAGTCATGCCGTCAATCATCGGCCCACCGGCAGGCATGTGCTACGTCGGTACCCTGGCTTCATGCAGGTGAGCGCCATCCATATCGCGCCGGGCAGCCGGCTTCCGGTGCGGGCGGTCGACGAGGTGACGGCGGAAGAGGGCAGAGGCCTGGTCGGCGACCGCTATCACGGCACCCGGCACCGGCACGTCACCATTCAGTCGCAGGAGATGCTCGACAAGGCGGCGGCCGAACTGGGTCACGGGTTCGACGCCGGTGCGACCCGCCGCAACATCACGGTGGACGCGGGTGAGATCCCGACGAAGCCGGGCACGCGGCTGTCGATCGGCGACGTGGAACTGGAGGTGGTGCGGGTGTCGGCGCCATGCCGACTGCTCGACGACTTCATCGGACCCGGTGCCGCGGCGGCGCTGCGACGCCGGGCCGGCTCGGCATGCCGGGTGCTGCGTTCGGGCACCATCCGGGTCGGCGACGCCGTGCTGATCGACTGTCAGCCCGCGTAGGGCCGCCACTGCCCCTCCGGCTGCGCCAGCCGGTCGGCGATCACACCCAGCGTCTCGACGTTGTGCCCGTAGCCGAGGTGGCTGCAGTGCACTTCGACGTTCTCGGTCTGTGCCGACGGTCGGCTCAAGCAGCACTGCCACGCCACGATGCCGTCGGATCTGCTGTAGATGCACGTGGTGGGAACGGGCAGAGGCTCTTCACGGGCGATCCGGGCCGCATCTGAAACCACTTGCCGCGCTTGTGTTTTGCGGTTGAGGATCCGCCACATCCGCCAGGCGTGGGTGGCCTGCTGGTTGCCGCGGATCGGCGAACCGAGCGTGATCACCATCCGCACGTCGTCGGGCTGGGCCCTGGCCAGCTCGCGGGCGTAGATGCCGCCCGCGCTCCAGCCGACGATGCTGACCTTGCGGCCGTCGTTGCGCGCCCGGATGTCGTCCAGCCGGGCAGGCAACTGCTTGAGCATGCCCGGCCGGACGCCCAAATTGGTGCCGAGCCGCCAGTCGTAGGAGCGGTACCCGAGCCTGCGCAGCACGTTCCGCAGGAACTGCGTCGACCCCGCGCCCGCGAGAAACCCGGGCAGCACCAGGACCGGATGCCCGTCGCCGGCCGGCCACGCCGACATCTGACGCACCGCCCGCCGCGCCGCCACATACTCGCCTACTGTGCGCCACTCTCTGGCCAGCAGCCGGTAGTCCGGTGGCAGCGCGGCGTCGGCGTCGGGAAGGTCAGTGCCGTTGTGGCGCATCGAATCCGACATCAGAGGCGATCCGCGATGTGCCCGCGTAGCGAGCGACAAACTACCGAATCAGCGATGCCCGCCGCCGTTGTTGAAGCCCGGCTCGGCCACCTCCGACTCGGTGAGCCCGAAGGGCCCTGGCGCTTCGACCTGCGGCGCGACGTCGTCCCCGCCTGTGGTGGTGGAGCCGTCGGTGGCACCGCCGCCATCAGTGGCGCCGCCGGCGCCCTCGGTGGACTCGCCCGTGACGTCCGGGGCGCCGCTGCTGATCGGGGTCGGCGAGACCCACACCAGCAGATCCTGAACACCGTCGTTGTAGACGACGCTGTTGGGTGTGTCGCCCACGACATCGAAGTAGATCTTGCCCGGGATACCGCCGCCGATGATTCGGTAGGTCTGTCCGCTCTCGGCACGGGCGTTGAACAGCGCGGCGATCGGAATGCCGCCTTCGTTGGTCACGTCGGCCTCGTACAGCCGACCGTTGTGCGGCACGGCGTCCGAACTCGGATTCAACCCGTGCACGATGTAGGTGATCATCGGGTTGCCATAGGCGTCCTCGAGTGCCTCCGGCTGACCGAACACCTTGATGTTGTTAGCCGCCCCGGCGGGCGCGGCCGTGACTGCACCAAAGCTGAATGCGATTGCGGTGGCGGCGACCACTCCCGCCAATTTGTTGACCTTCACCCTTACTCCCCTCATGCCATGACGCTTCGACCTGCGGGAACGTTACCCTCCCGGACGGGAAACGAAACGCAAAATGGATTGATCTTGTTTGCGCCGTGTCGCCGGTAACGAATGGGGGCGTCGGCTCGATTACACCGTCAGTAACATTCTTCTCATCAGTCCCAACCGTTGCGGAGGGCACATGCGTCGCCGATGGAGAGCCGCGCTCGGCGCGGTCGCCGTTTCGGTGGCTGCCGTGTTGGGCGGTGTGTCCCCGGCGATCTCGCAGGCGCAACCCGCGGCCGCGGGAAAGGACTTCACGAAACCGGCGATCGTGATCCTCGGCTACGGGCTGACGCCCGACGGGTCGATGCGCGCGATCCTGCGCCGCCGGGTGATGACGGGGTTGATCGTCGCGCAGTTCTTTCCGCAGTCGCCGGTCATTGTCACCGGCGGTAATCCGCAGAACGGCAAGACCGAGGCCGGGCAGATGCGCAACATGCTGATGCTGCTCGGCTTCCCGGCGAACCGAATCATCGTGGAGGACAGGGCGAATAGCACGGTGCAGAACGCACAGTTCTCGGTGCCGTTGGCCAAGCAGGCGGGCACCACCGGGATCATCCTGGTGACGTCGACGACACATCAGGGCCGCGCCGACGGCGACTTCGCCGACGCGGGCGGCAACATCCTCGCGACGGTGAGCTTTCCCGACGGCAGCCCCGGCACCAACGTCGCGCAGTTCGCGCGCGACGCGATAAGCCCGTTCGTCAACGTCGGCTAGCGGCGTACTGTTCGACCGTGCGCGTCGACGTGATGACGGTCCCGCAGCCGTTGGGAAAGATCGGAGACCTCGCGCGCCGGACGCAGGCCGCAGGTTTCGACGGGATGCTGTTCACCGAAACCGGTCGGACGGCGTATCTCAACGCCGCCGTCGCATCGCAGGCCGCACCCGGCTTGGAGCTCTCGACCGGCGTGGCGGTCGCCTTTCCCCGCAGCCCGTTCGTCACCGCCGCGACGGCGTGGGAGTTGCAGGAAGCCACCGTGGGGAAGTTCCGCCTCGGCCTTGGCACCCAGGTGCGCACGCACGTGGTGCGGCGCTACGGCGCGCAGTTCGAGCGGCCCGGTCCGCGCCTGAGGGATTACGTGCGCGCGGTCAAGGCCTGCTTTGCAGCCTTCCGCACCGGCAAGCTCGATCACCTCGGCGAGTTCTATCGGCTGGACTTCATCACGCCGCAGTGGAGCGCAGGCCCCATCGACGCACCCGATCCCAAAGTCGATGTGGCAGCAGTGAATCCGTGGATGTTGCGGATGGCCGGCGAGGTCGCAGACGGTGTGCACGTGCACCCGCTCGGCGAACCCGGCTACCTGGCTCGGCATGTGATGCCGAATGTTGCTGAGGGAGCGGCGAAGTCGGGCCGGTCGACGGCCGACATCGCGGTGATCGTGCCGGTGATGACGATCGTCGGCGACACCGACGAGGAGCGCGACCACGAGCGCGAACTGGTCCGCGCCAGCATGAGCTTCTACGGCAGCACCCCGAACTACGCGTTCATCTGGGACGAGGCAGGCTTCGAAGGGACGACGGCGCGGATCCGCGAAAAGCAGAAGGCCGGCGACTTCGCGGGGATGGCCAAGCAGATCACCGACGACCACATCGCCACCTTCGCCACCGAGTCGACGTGGGACGGCCTGGCCGACGCCCTGAGCAAGAAGTACGGCGAAATCGCCACCCGCATCGTGCTGTACAACGCAGTCGGCGACGCGGACCGGTTCGAGAAGTACGGCGCCGTCGCCCGAACCCTCGCCCGGTAATGGCCTTATGGTCAGGCCTTGATTCAGCCTGACATCAGACCGTAACGTTGCTCACATGCCTGGAGCACAGCCCGCGCATCTCGAAGCCGACCGGGTGCGGATCGAATACCGCAATCCCGACACGCGTGCCGTACCCACGCTGGCCGTCGCCGACGTCAGCCTCAGCGTCGCACGCAACGACTTCGTCTGCATCGTCGGCCCGTCGGGCTGCGGAAAAACCACCTTCCTCAACGCCGTCGCCGGCTTCACCCCGATCGAAAGTGGCGTGCTGCGCCTCGACGGTCACGACATCCCCGGCCCCGGCCCCGACCGCGCCATGGTGTTCCAGCAGCCCAGCCTGCTGCCGTGGCGCAAAGTGCTCGACAACGTCACCTACGGCCTGGAACTGGGCAAGCAACTCAAGCGGCGCGAAGCCCGCGACCGCGCCAACGAACTGCTCGAACTGGTCGGCCTCTCCGGTTTCGGCGACCGCTATCCGGCCCAACTGTCCGGCGGCATGCAGCAGCGCGTCAATCTGGCCCGCGCGCTGGCCGTACAACCGCAACTGCTGCTGCTCGACGAACCGTTCGCCTCGATCGACGCCCAGACCCGCGAAGTCATGCAGGTCGAGTTGCTCCGCATCTGCGCCGCACAACGCGTCACCGCGTTGTTCGTCACGCACGACATCAGCGAGGCGGTGCTGCTGGCCGACCGGGTGTGCGTGTTCGGTCCGCGTCCGGGCCGCATCATCCGCGAGGTCGAGGTGCCGTTCGAACGTCCGCGCGCGCAGAGCATCCGACGCTCGCCGGAGTATCTCGCGCTGGTGGAGGAGATATCCGAATTGCTCTACAGCCCCGAAGCGATCGCAGGAGGCGTGCACTGATGGCGGTGACCGCGACGCGGCCGGTGACCGCCCGCCGGAAACCGGACAGCCCGCGACCGCGCCGCAGGCTCAACGCCAAGTTCGTCTACGGCACCGGCGCGGTCGTGGCGGTGCTCGCCCTGTGGCAGATCGTGGCGATGCTGCGGATCAAGCCGGCGATCATCCTGCCCGGCCCGTCCGATGTCCTCCTGGCGTTCCAGCAGTTGTTCGCCAGCGCGACCATCTGGAGCGACCTCGCGGCCAGCGGCAAGGAACTGCTCTACGGACTGGTGCTCGCCACCCTTGTCGGGTTGCCGCTCGGTCTGCTGATCGGCTGGTACCGAAGGCTGTCCTGGGCGGCGAGCCCGTTGATCAACTTCCTCTACGCCACCCCGCGCATCGCGCTGACGCCGCTGCTGATCATCTGGCTCGGAATCGGCCAGACGTCGAAGATCGCGATCGTCTTTCTGATGGCGATCTTCCCGATCCTCATCAATACCGCCAGCGGCGTGCAGAACCTCGATCCGGCGGTGCTGCGCGTGGCGCGCTGTTTCGGTGCGAACGATCTGCAGATCTTCCGCACCATCGCACTGCCGGGATCGGTGCCCTTCATCATCAGCGGACTGCGACTCGCGGTGGGCCAGGCGCTGATTGGTGTCTTCGTCGCGGAATTGAGCGGCGCCACCCACGGCGTCGGCATGTTGATGAACAACGCCGGTCAGCAGTTCCAGACCTCGGTGGTGTTCGCCGGACTGTTCATCTTCGCGATCACCGGTGTGGTGCTGACCGGACTGCTGCGCGCGGTCGAACGGCGCTTCGCCGCGTGGCGACCCGAATCACATTGACGGAGAAGGGCTATGAAACGAATCTGGATCCTCGCTGCTGCCGCCGCCATGGCGATGACCGCGTGCGGCGACAACGCGGGCCCGCAAGCCTCCGGCGGTGACCCGAACTCGATCACGTTGAGCTACAGCCAGGTGGTCGCCGACGAACTGCCGTTCTGGATCGCCGACGAGGCGGGGCTGTTCAAGGCGCAGGGCCTGGATGTGAAGCTGACCAACCTCAGCAGTTCCGACGGCTTCCCGGCGTTGATCTCCGGCCAGACGCAACTCGCGTCGATCGGGGCGCCGGAGATGGTGTCCGGCGCCGCCTCCGGCGGGCAGGTGAGTTACCTGGCCACGCTGACGCCGGTGTTCATCTACGAATTGTTCACGAAACTCAAGACGCCACAGGAGCTGAAGGGCAAGCGGGTCGGCATCACGTCGACGAGCGGTTCGCTGTACATCGCCACGTTGGAGGCGCTGCATCAACTGGGGCTGCAGCCGAGCGACGTGGCGCTCACGCCGTTGGGTTCGGTGACGAACGTCAACAACGCGCTCGTGGCGGGCACGATTGACGCCGCCCTGTCGCATCCGCCCACGACGACTCAGTTGGAGGCGGAGGGATTCCACTCGATGCTGGACTTGGCGACGCAGAACATCCCGACGTCAAACGTGGGCATCGCCGCCACCGACGCCTATGTGCAGACGCACGGTGATCAGATCCGCCGGTTCATGACCGCGGTGCAGCAAGCGATCAAGCGGGAGAAGACCGACGAGCCGTATGCCGTCAGCGTGCTGTCCAAGCATCTGAAGGTGACCGATCCCAAGGCATTACACGACACCTGGGCGTACTACACGAAGGTGCTGCCAGACGTGCCGACGCCCACCATCGAGCAGCTGCAGACCTCGGTGGACCAACTGGCGCCGACCAACCCCGCGGTCAAGAACCTCGATCTCAAGACGCTGATCGACGCGTCGTTCGTCAGCCCGCAGTAGGGCCCGGAATAGAGCTATGTGACCGCGCCAGTAACCGCGAAATCGGCAGCAGTATCAGCAGACTGACGATCGCGACAACGACCACCATCACCACAACGCTTGGGTCACTGAAACTTTGGCCGCCTACCACCAGCGCCGCGGCGATATTGCGCTGAGCGGTTCCCAAGCCGAGTACGGGTCTGGTGTCCGCCGCAGGCCCGCCGAGAACCCATCCCGCGGCATATCCGAGCGCGATGAACAGCAGGCCGGCCAGGATCGCGCCGGTGCCGAACACGGACAGCACCTTCTTGAAGTTGACCACCACCAGCAGCACCACCACGAGGATGAGGCCGAGGCTGGACAGGCGATCGAACAGCGGTTTGGCCCGCGTGGCTGCAGCGGGAAACTTGGCATTGACACCGAGCGCGATGCCCAGCGGAAGGAGCATCGTCACCACCAGCGACGCGGCGATCCGCGCCGGATCGACCGTCACCCCTGGTAGCAACAGCGGCAGCACGAGCGGCATGTAGGCCACCGTGATGACCATCAGGAGCACCATCAACGCCACCGCGAACGCCAGGTTTCCGGCGGCGATCTGCGTGAGCTTGGGCAGGAACGGTGCGCCTGCTGCCGCACCAAGCAACAGCAGTCCAACGCCAAGCGGTTCGTCGAGCCGCAGGACGCGGGCAAGTAACACCGCGGCGGCCGGCATCAGCACGAAATTCGCCAGGAGCGACAGCACCACCAGCCGGATATTGCGCAGCGGAGCAGTCACCTGAGCGACGGTGAGTCCCAGCCCCATGGCCACCATGCTCGACACGACGAACACGAGCGTCGCGATCGGAACGGCCTTCCCCAGAACTTCCATGCTGGCCTGAGTATGGGCCTTGTCCCGAAGATATTGGCTCAGACCGTTGAAGAAGTTCGCTGACGACGTCCGGGTCGCCGGTCAGGTCGAGTACGGCCGGGTGGCGCCCTCCGCGCGGACCGAACCGCGTCGCCGAGTGGCGCCCTCGACGGCCAGCGGGGTTGCGATCTCTTCCAACGACTTTCCTTCGGCATCGACGGCCAGGAACCAGGCGACCAAGCCACCGGCCATCATCACACCCGCGCCCAGCAGATAGCCGAGGAACAGCGAGAACGAGTCGGAGCCGTCGCCGATCAGTGCACCGTAGATGACCGGGCCCAGCGCGCCGAAGCACTGGGCGATCGCGAAGAACACCGCGATCGCCTTGGCCCGCACCTCGAGCGGGAAGATCTCGCTGACCGTCAGATACGCGGCGCTGGCCCCCGCCGACGCGAAGTAGAAGACGATGCACCACGCGATGGTCTGGGTGATCGCATTCAGCGCGCCGGCGTTGAACAACACCGCGCTGACGGCCAGCAGCAGGCCGGACAGCAGATAGGTCCCGGCGATCATCTTCCTGCGGCCGATGGTGTCGAAGAAGTGCCCAATGGTCAACGGGCCCGTCAGGTTTCCGACCGCGAACGCGATCAGGTACAACGGTGCCGACTCCGACGCCACCCCGTAGAACTTGCCGAGCACCAGGGTGTAGGTGAAGAAGATCGCGTTGTACAGGAACGACTGGCTGATCATCAGCGACGCACCCAGGATGGATCGGGACGGGTACTCGCGGAACAACACCCGGGTCAGCGCCAGATAGCCGATCTTCTCGGTGGGCCGCAGTTCGATGGCTTTGCTTTCGTCGACCTTCGGCAGCGTCACGCCGGTGGCCTCGACCTCTTTCTCGATGTAGGAGATCGACTTCTCGGCGGCGTCGACGCGGCCGTTCATCACCTGCCAGCGCGGGCTTTCCGGCAGATGCCGTCGCACGAACAGGATGATCAGGCCAAGCACCGGCCCGAGCAGGAACGCCAGCCGCCAGCCGAGGCTCAGATCGATGGCCTTGAGGAAGACGAACGTGCCGAGCGTGCCGAGAATCGCGCCGCCCCAATATGTTCCGTTGACCGCAATGTCGACACGGCCGCGGTATCGGGCGGGGATCAGCTCGTCGATCGCGGAGTTGATGGCGGCGTATTCGCCGCCGATGCCCATGCCCGCGATGAACCGGGTGACGTAGAGGAACACGATCCAGCCCGCGCCGTTGCCAAGCGTCAACGCCGTCAGACCGCTGCCGCCCAGGTAGACGCCCAACGTGATCATGAACAGGTTGCGCCTGCCGAGCTTGTCGGACAAACGCCCGAAGAACAGCGCGCCGACCACCTCGCCCGCGAGGTACACCGTCGCCATGAAGCCGACCGCCGTCGACGACAGGCCGAGGGTTTCCTCCTGCGTCAGCGTGTCGGCCACGGCGCTGGCCACCGTGATCTCCAGGCCGTCGAGGATCCAGGCCACGCCCAGCGCGACGACCATCCGGGTGTGGAACGGCGACCACGGTAGACGGTCGATTCGGGCCGGAATCAAGCTTCGGATCACGCCTGGTGCCTCGGTTGGCGCTGCCATGACCGCCTCCTTGCGAAAAGCACAAATAGTGGAGATCGCTTTCCCTCCGAGCGGTGGTCGCAAACCTGCCCGTTGACGAGGACTGCAATCGCGCTGCAGCGCGGCTGCAATGCCGCAGACCGATCCTGACCTGGGTCGT
Organism: Mycobacterium sp. 3519A; assembly: GCF_900240945.1. Classification (NCBI taxonomy): domain Bacteria; kingdom Bacillati; phylum Actinomycetota; class Actinomycetes; order Mycobacteriales; family Mycobacteriaceae; genus Mycobacterium; species Mycobacterium sp. 3519A. The sequence goes on along the minus strand of NZ_OESG01000013.1, from coordinate 401,938 downwards.
CGCGAAGAGGAGCGTCATGAAGTCAGGCACTCAACACCGAGTCCGGCACAAGATCGTCGAGTGGTTGCGACGCTATGCGCCCAATGAGATCGCAGGATGGGTCGGCCAGATCGGGGCCGCCGCGGCCGCCCATGCGCTGACGGGCTCGTACGCCGCTGCGGTCATCGCCGCCACCATCGGCGCATCGGCCGGCTACTACGCGGCCGCCTACTTCAACGCCGCACGCTGGTCTTACCGCGCACAAACCGAGCGAAGCCGGCCGATGCGTGTGCTCGTCGCCAACGGTCTTGCGGCGCGCAGCATCGCCGTCGAATTCGGGCCTGCCGAGGTGATCGACAGCGTCACCATCAGACCGATCGCGCTGTACTTCGGCCCCTTGGTGGTCGGCAGCACGGCGGCCGGCTTCGTCCTTGGCAGCGTCGTCGCCGATCTCGCGTTCTACGTGATGGCGATCTTCAGCTACGAACGCTTCACCAAACTGCTGGCCCGGCCTCAATCCGCAAGTGTGCCCGCATGATCGCGGTGACCGCCGCGCGGGCCGCCGCGGCCAGGTCGCGGGCGCTCCCGACAGCGCAGTGGTGCGCGAAGTCCGCGGCGCTCAGCTTGGCCCGCAACATGTCCTCGGCGCTCGCGAGCCGCTCTCGTTCGCGACCGTAGGTGGGGGTCTGCTCGGGCCGGGTCACCGCGCCCAGGGCCTGCACCGCCGCGACGTACTCCCCCAGTTCGGTGAGCGTCGGCACGAGATTGCGCATCGTGGTCAGCAGATAGGACCAGGATCCGGCGTCCAGCCATCGCTCGATCACGTCGACGTACAACGGCAGCACATCGGGGGTTGCGGCGGTGCGTGAGCGCAGCGTGATCGCCGAAACCCGCGCGACGCCTCCGACGTACGTGCTGCCCGCGGAGTCCGCGAGTTCGATGGCGCGGGTGAACGCCGCCGACGCGGTGGCGGGGTCGGCGTCGAGCACCGTTTCCCCTTTCAGGTAGGCCAGCCAGCTCTGCAGTGTGGGGCTCACCGCGCCCTTGGCGAAGCGGCGGTCCAGTTCGACCCGGTGCTTTCGGGCCGCATCGTGCTCGCCGCCGTAGGCCAACGACATCACCACCACGTAGCGGCCGACCGCTTCGTAGTACACGTCACGCGCGCGGCGGGCCACCGTCACCAGTTCGGACGACCAGCTGCGGGCGGCTTCGAGGTCACCCGTGAACAACGCGCAGTCGGCGAGGACTTCCAATGCGCGGCAACGTGTTTGGTCGTCGGATGCGTCCGCAAGCGCGCCGTCGGCGAGCCGATGTGCCACGTCGAGCTGTTCGGCGATGACGTGCAGGTAGGCGACCGACGAGTCGACCGCTGCGCGCAGGTCGGGCCGGTCGGCCACCAACGGCTGAAGCTTGGCAGCCCAGCCCAACACCTCGGTGTGCAACCGCGATACCCCGAACCAGTGCAACGCCGTCGACATCTGCACCGAGGTCTCGACATCGATGCTGCGGGCGCGGGTGTGCGCCAGCCGGAGCTCATCGATGAGCTCGACGATCCGGCGGTGCGCCGCAGGCTCCTCCGCGGTGCGCAACGCGGTCGCTGCCTGCTCGGCCGCGGCGGCGAAATGCTTCAGATGCCTGCGCTCGGCGTCCTCCGACGGCGGACCGACCGCCGACCGTACCGTCTTCAGCATTGTGTAATACGTTCTGCCGGAACGCACCTCGACGCTGAGCAACGACCGCCGGGCCAGCTCGTCGATCACGTCGGGCGCCACTTGAAGCACCGCCTGCGCATCACTGCGACGGACCGCCCCTGCGAACACCGTCCAGTCGACCAGCGCCTCGCGCGCATCGTGCGGCAGCAGGCGCTCGGACCATTCGATCGCCGCGCGCAACGTCCGGTGCCGCGGCTCGCCACCCCGACGCGCCAAACCGCCCAGCTGCGCCTCGAGCGACGAGTCGATCTGCTCGGCCAGATCCTCGATACCCAGCGCGGCGACCTGCGCGGCGGCCAACTCGATTGCCAACGGCAACCCGTCGAGCCGGCGCACGATCGTGGTGACCGCCGCCGAATCGGACGCGGTGACGGTGCCTGGCCTGACGGCATCTGCTTGCCTGGCGAAGAACCGCTGGGCCGGGGAGTCGGGTCCGGAGCAGTCCAGCGGAGCAAGCGGCCAGGCGTGCTCGCCGGGCATTCCCAGCAGTTCCCTACTGGTCGCGACCACCCGCAACGGCGACGGCTCGGAGGGCAGCACCGCCTGCAGCACGTCGCACACGGCGTCCAGCACGTGCTCGCAATTGTCCAGCAGGACAACGAGATCCATGGACCGGACGCGTCGCAACGCCGTCAACGGCGCGCCGCCGTCGCTGGTCAAACCAAGCGCGGTGACCACCACGTCGGGTACGGCCGAGGCATCGGTCACCGCCGCCAGTTCGACCACCCGCACCCCGCCGCTGTGCGACGGCGCCCGACGCCGGGCCACCTCGCGGGCCAGGGTGGTCTTACCGACCCCGCCGGGCCCGACGACGGTGACCAGGTTGCAGCGGTCGACGAGCCTCGCCAACGCGGCCAGGTCGTCGTCGCGGCCCACCAGTCCCTCGTTCGGCGTGACGACGACCGGTCGCGGCGGTGCCGCGGGCTTGGCGTCGAACGCGTCACGCTGGGCCTGCCGCAACCGTTCTGACGGTTCGAGCCCGACGGCGGACAGCGTGTCGTAGGCCCGTCGGTACGCCTCGAGCGCCTCGGCCGTCCGGCCACCGCCGCTCAGCGCGCGGATCAGGATCTCCCAGGCCCCTTCGTCGAGCGGCAGTTCGGCAAGAAGCGCCTCGGCCTCCGCACCGGCGGCGGCGAAGTCGCCGGCTTTCTGCAGCGCGGCGGCCAGTTGTTCGCGGGCGCCGATCCGGAGTTGCTCCAGCGCGCGGGCTTGCGCGCATACGGTGTCGAGTTCGGCGAACTCGCCGAAAGCCGGTCCGTGCCACAGCGCTAACGCCGAGCGCAAGGTGTCTGCCGCCGCCGCCGGAGCAAGCGGTTTGGCAGACGCCACGAGGCGTTCGAACTCGATGGAGTCGAGTCGGATATCGCTGGTATCCAGACAGAAGCCGCCGCGGCTGGCGACGATGCGGCTACCGACGGCCGCGCGCAGTCGGGACACGTAGCTGCGCAGGGTGCGCTCGGCGGTCGGCGGCGGGTCGTGGCCCCACAGCGCGTCGATCAGCGTGTCCGTCCGGACGTGTTGGCCCGGGTGGGCGGCCAGAACCGCGAGCACCGTGCGCTGGTTCGGGCTTGTCGGCGTGACGTCCGTCCCGTCGGCAAACGCTTCGAGCGGTCCGAGCACCCGAACCTGCATAGCTCACGATAGGCCGTATCGCCCGCGCTAACGTGGGCATTCATGGCAACGGACGGTCTCGTGCTCACCGACGAGTTCCGCCATGCGCTCGACCTGCTTGCCGGCGGACGGCACTTGTTTCTGACCGGTAAGGCGGGCACCGGCAAGTCGACGCTGATCCGGCAGTTCATGGCGCAGACGGACCGAGCGGTGGTGGTGGTCGCGCCGACGGGCATCGCGGCGCTCAACGTCGACGGCTACACCATCCACCGGCTGTTCGGCTTCCGCACGACGACGACGCTGGCCGACGTCCGCGACGGTGCATATCGGCCTGGCCGCTTCACGAAGACGTTGGCGTCGCTGCAGACGTTGATCATCGACGAGGCGTCGATGGTGCGCGCCGACGTCTTCGACATGCTGGCTGCGGCGCTGCAGCGGTTCGGGCCTGCCCCCGGCGAACCGTTCGGCGGCGTGCAGATCGTGTTGGTGGGCGACCTGTACCAGCTGCCGCCGGTGGTCGGCGAGGGCGAGGCTGAGTACTTTTCGACGGCCTACGAGACGCCGTACTTCTTCTCCGCGCGGAGTTTTCGCCGTGACGACTTCCCGACCGTGTCGTTGACGACAGTGTTCCGTCAGCTCGGCGACGACCGAATGACCGCCATTCTCAACGAGATCCGCGAGGGCGTGCTACTCGGCCATGCACAGGAACAGCTCAATGCCCGCGCGGACAGGGAGTTCGTTCCGCCGGACGACGAGTTCTGGATGACGCTGGCGCCGACGAACCGTCTGGTCACCGCGCGCAACCGACAACAGCTGGAACGGTTGCCCGGCGACGAGTTGGTGCACCACGCAAAGGCTTCTGGTGATTTGTCGCTGTTCGACCCGCCGGTCGAGGAGACGCTGCGGTTCAAGGTCGGCGCGCAGATCATGATGCTGAACAACGACCAGAGCGACCGCTGGGTGAACGGCACCATCGGCCGGGTGATCGGCGTCGACTACGACCGCTACGGCGCGGTGGTGGAAGTCGAATTCGCCGACGGCTCCTGTGCGGACGTGTCGCCGTACACGTGGGAGGCCACCCGGCCGGTGGTGTCCGGCGGTTCGCTGAGCCGCGAGGTGATCGGCTCGTACACGCAGTTGCCGTTCAAGCTGGCGTGGGCGATCACCATCCACAAGGCGCAGGGGCAGACGCTGGAGCGGTTGGTGGTCGACCTGTCCGGTGGGATGTTCTCGACGGGCCAGTTGTACGTGGCGCTGAGCCGCTGCACGTCGTTGGCGGGGCTGGTGCTGAAAAGGCCTGTGCTGCCGAAGGATCTGAAGACGGATCGGCGGATCGCACGGTTCCTGCGCAGTTCGGTCGACGACGGCAGCGCGCGGCGGTACTGCGCGATCGGGATGCTGACCGTCGGCGACGAGGGCCGGATGTCGCGGCCGCGGCCGGTGGAGTTGGCGGTCGCATTCGACGACGGCACGGCGGTGTCGACCCTGATCAATCCGCAGCGGGATCTCGCTGATGCCCGAACGGCGTTCGGTATCAACGTCTCTGACGTGTTGCTGGCGCCGACGTTGCGGGAGGCGTGGGCGGTGATCGCGCCGATGCTGGCGGGCTGCACGCCGGTGGGTGCCGGGATCGACGAGACGCTCGGCTTGATCGACTTCGAGCTGAAGCGACTGGGACATGTGACGGCGATGCCGCTCGGCATCGAACTGGCCGGTGTGCGGCCCTCGGGCCGGACAGCGTTGGAGCGGGCGCAGTCCGAGTTGGCTGCGCACACGGCGTCGGAGTCCGAACAGGGCTCGTCGGCGTTCGAGGAACCCGAACCGGCGGAGTCGGTTTCGGGGCTGCTGGTCAGCCGCGACCACGCCGTGCCGACACCGGCGGCCGACCATCTGCCTGGCCTGTCGGCGCTGCTGCGGGTCAGCCGTGATGTCGGTGCGGTGTTGTTGGGAGCCGAGCCGCTCCACCAGTTGGATTCGTCGTGGGCGGCGCGGCAGTCGGTGGCCGATCAGCTGCGGGCGGCCGCGTCACGGGTGCAGGTGCCCGCGGTGGTGGTGGAGCGGCTGCAGCAGGCGTCTCAACTACTGGGCAGCGAAATCTTGCCCGAGTCAACCTTTTTGGAGCGCGACGACATCGGCTCGGTGCTGACGCCGGGAGCCCGCATCTGTTTCACCGGGACCGCGCAGGACAGTGCGGGCCGGATCGTCGAGCGGTGGGAGATGGAGGAACTGGCCGAGTCGGCGGGACTGAAGCCCGTCAAATCGGTGACGAAGACGCGCTGTGAGGTGCTGGTCATCGCGGAGGCGGGCACGCAATCCGGTAAGGCACGCAAGGCGCAGGAGTACGGCAAGCCGGTGTTCACGGCCGACGAGTTCCTGGAGTGGGTGTCGGCGCCTCGTTGAGCCCGGCGGCGCTGACGGACCGGTGGTCGAGGCCTGTTCGCTCGCTCACCACGTTCACCAGGTCGTCGTAGGTCCGACACACCACCGACACCCCCGTGGGGCCGCTGACCATCCATCCCGACGTGATCGCCCGTATCTGGTCGCGCTTCATCAATGCCGCCAGGCGGTTGGCCACCGCGGACCGGCGTCGCGGACCGGCGACCAAGTCGGCGGCCCAATCCGGTGGTGCACCTGCACATCCGCCGCACATCAGGGCATCACGTCGCCCGAGTTGGGTCCGAGAACCTGGCCGACATAGAGATTGCCACCGGGATCGGACGCCAGCAGGACGGCCGTCGGCGCGATCTCGTCGGGAGTTCCGAACCGCCCGAGCGGAAGTTCGGCACGCTTGTCGCGCTTCCACTCTTCGTCGATTCCGGCGACCATCCGGGTATCGATGGGCCCAGGCGCGATCGCGTTCGCGAGCACTCCTTGGTCGGCCGTCTCCAGCGCGATCGACTTCGTCAGCGCGATCACACCTGCCTTGGCCGCCGCGTAGTGAGCCAGCGACACACCGCCTTTGATGGCCAACTGCGAAGCGATGTTGATGATCCGACCACTTCGCTGTTGCAGCATGGGCCGCAGCGCCGCGCGGTTGAGCAGAAAGACCCCCGTCAGGTCCACGTCGAGCGTCTCCTGCCAACGTTCGGTCGACATGTCCGCCGCGGGCGACTGCGTCAGGATGCCATGCGAACAGACGAGAATGTCGAGCCCGCCATCGTTTTCGACGATGTCGGAGACCACCGCGTCGACCGCCGATTCCATGGTGACGTCCAATACGTGGGCCCGCCGCGCACCCATCGCGGCGGCGAGTCCCATGACTTCGGGATCGCGGTCGGCGGCGGTGACCACCGCGCCGGCCTCGACGAACGCGGCGGCGATCGCATGCCCGATCCCGGATGCGGCGCCGGTCACGAGTGCTCTTCTGCCGTCGAGAATTTTGGGCATGGTCAGTCTCGCATCGCCACGGTCAGCGCGCCGTCGACGACGATGGCCTGACCGCTCACGTAGGACGCCTGCGGGCTGGACAGGAACGCAATGACCTCGGCTACTTCGCGGGGATGTCCGACCCGGCCCCACGGGATGTAGCCGCCCGCACGGTCGAGGCCCTCGGGACCGAGCGAATTGACCGCGTCGGTGGACTGCGGTGTGCGGATCAAACCGGGGATGACGGCGTTGGCGCGGATTCCGCGGGGGCCGTATTCGACTGCGAGACTGCGGATCAGCCCCAGCACGCCGGCCTTGGCGGTGGCGTAATGCGCGTGCTCCTGCCAGCCGTACACGCCGCCGGCGATCGACGAGATCGCGGTCACCGATCCACCCTCACCCATGTGGCGGAGTCCGGCCCTGGCCGTGCGCATCACCCCGTGCAGGTCGACGTCGAGCAGGTCGTGCCACCGCTCGTCGGTGATGTCGGCGAACGCCGATCCGCGCAGGATGCCCGCGTTCGCGACCGCGATGTCGATGCGCCGCCACGCGGACATCAGGGCGGCGGCGAACGCATCGACGGAGTCGGTCGACCGCACGTCGACTTCCACGATCGTTCCTTCCCCGCCCGCGTCGTGCACGTCGCGCAACGTGGTCTCCGGATCGTGCGGGTCGCCGGGAAACGTCCCGATTCCGACGCGAATACCCCGTTCGGCGAAGCACACCGCGGTCGCGGCGCCGATTCCCGAGGCGGCGCCGGTGATCATCGCCACGGGTTGATCGCTCATGACTGCACCTCCGTGATGGCTTGTGCCTGTTCCCGCGCCGCAGCCGCCGTGGGCGGCGCCACTTTGTGTGCGCCGAGGACGACCACACCCGATACGACGGTGCCGACCGCTCCTACCCAGAACGCCGCGGTCGCGTACCCGATGGATGCGGCGGTCAGCCCGGTGAGGATGAAGCCCGAGATGATCGCGCCGGGTTGCGACATCGCCCCGATGAATGCGCTACCCGTTGCGCGGCAATCGGTGTCGAAGCACTCGGCCTGGAAGAACATGATCGCGGCGTACGGGCCGAGCAGGAAGAACAGGCCCATCATGTACGTGACGAGGACGTAGGCGTCGTTCGAGGGTCCGAACAACATGGCCGCGAAGAACACGCCGGCCAGCAGCCAGCCGACGGCGATGGTGTTGCGCCTGCCGAACCGGTCGCCGGCCCAGCCGTGCGCCAGGTAGCCCGCAACACCGACGATGTTCGACAGCACGACCAGGATGAGGGTGCTCGACGCGTCGATGCCCTTGCCCTGTTCGAGCACAGTCGTGCCGAGCACCGAAAAGGTCTGGATACCAAACCAGTTGAGCAGCCAGGCCAGCGACAGCACCACCGTGTTGCGCAGGTGCTTGCCGGTGAAGATCCGCCGGTACGGCGCGGCGGTCTGCTCGACGGTCGCGGTGGCCGCCGCCAGGGCAGTGGCTTCGTCGTGCCTGCCCTCGCGACGCAGCTTGCGCACCGTCTGTTGCGCCTCGAACTGCGGGCTCTCCTTCAGGGTGCGGCACAGCAGGGCGACCAGCACGGCGGGGATGGTCGCCAACAGGAAGGCGATGCGCCACGCGCCCTCGCCGAAGACCGAGGTGACCACGGCGACGAAGCCGGCCGCGAGCAAGGCGCCTGTGGGCCAACCGGTTTGCACCATCGAGTAGACGAATCCGCGCCGCTTCTTGATCGCCTCGTCCTCGGTGAGTTCGTAGAGCTCGTTGAGGTAGGTGGCGTTGACCGACTGTTCGGCCAGACCGAGTCCACTGATCGAGCGGACGCCGACCAGCGACGCCGCACCGAAGGTTGCGGCCGTGGCCGCCGACGACGCGGCGGTGCCGCCGACCGAGATGATCATGCCGCGACGCCGGCCGAGCTTGTCCACCATCGGGCCGACCAGCAGCACCACGATGGCCGTGCCGACGCTGACCAGTGTCGAGACGAGAAGGGCGTGACTGGTGGACCACCCGAACGACTCCGCGATGCGCGGCAGCAGTGTGCCGAACAGGATGAAGTCGTAAACCGCGATGGTCCAGGCGATGTAGGCGATCCCCGACGCGCGACGCGTCTCCCTGCCTGAAACCCGGCGCAGCCCAGGGCCTACGGAGGCGTTCGATGATGACATTGGCCGATCCTTATTGTCTGGGTGAACTGGTCAGGCGCGAGGACGCCGCTTCTTGAAGTCCTCGGCGATGGTGTCGAAATTGGCCCAGGTGATGCCGTCGTGCGAGTTGATGTGCTCGATGAGACGTTCCAGCATGAGCAGCACTTGCGGGCGGCCCGACACATCCGGGTGAATGGTGAATGTGAAGACCGCGTAGTCGCTTTCGCGGTACACCCAGTCGAATTGGTCGCGCCACATCTCTTCGATGTGTCGCGGGTTGACGAAGCCGTGGCTGTTCGGGCTGCCCTTGATGAACATCATCGGCGGCAGGTCGTCGAGGTACCAGCTGGCCGGGATCTCGACGAGGTCGGTCTCCTCGCCGCGCACCAGGGGCTTCATCCACTCGGCGGCCGGCTTGTCGTAGTCGATCGGCGTCCAGGAGTCCCCGACGCGGACGTAGTAGGGCTCGAAGTCGCGATGCATCAGCGAGTGGTCGTATTTGATGCCGCGTTCGACGAGCAGCTCGTTGGTGACCCTGCTGAACTCCCACCAGGGCGCCACATAGCCAGTCGGCCGCTTTCCTGTTCGCGTATTGATGAGATCGATGCAGTAGTCCAGGATTTCGGATTCCTGCTCGCGCGTCATGGCGATCGGGTTCTCGTGGCTGTAGCCGTGGACGCCGATCTCGTGGCCCGACGCCACGACCGTGTCGAACTGCTCCGGGAAGGTCTCTATCGAGTGCCCGGGCCAGAACCAGGTGGCGGGAAGGTTGTACCGCTCGAGCAGTGTGTTGAGCCGGGGCACGCCGACCTCGCCCGCGAACACGCCGCGGGAGATGTCACCCGGCGAGTTCTCACCGCCGTAGGAGCCCAACCACCCGCCGACGGCGTCGACGTCGATGCCGAAGGCGACGAAGATCTCTTTAGCCATTGCTCATTCCTCCTTGTCATCCGCGTAAAGCGCGATCATCGAGTCGACTCCCGGAGCGTTGTCGTCGTGTTGAGATAGCCACAGCGCCAGGAGAATTCGAAGTTGTGTTGCCGGCAGCGCCGGTGCGGCGGGAACCCCCGCCGCGATCAGGTCGGCCCCGCCCCCGTTGCCGTAGACACCGGCCACCGGCCCCTCGGGAACGCGTGTCGACAGGACCACGGCCACTCCGTCGGCAACCAGTTCCCTGGCGGCGTCGACGACCTGTGGGTTGGCGTTGCCGATGCCGGTGCCCGCCAGCACGATTCCCCTGGCGCCCGCCGCGACCGCGGCTCGCATCAGCGTGGCGTCGGCGCCTGGATACATCTCGACGAGGTCGACGCGGGTGTCGTCGAAGTCGGCGGTCGGCCGCGAAAGGGGTTGAGGCCGCTTGGGAATCGCGCTGATGGCCACGGTGCCGTCGGTGACCGCACCGATCCGCGCGCCCGACACCGACCCGAACGCCGCCAGGGCTGTCGTGTGCAGCTTGCGGGTAGCGCGGGCGGGCAGTATCTGGCCGGCGAACACCACCAACACCCCGATCCCCCGCACGTCAGAGGATCCCGCGACGACGACCGCGTCGGCAAGGTTCTGCGGCCCGTCGGCGTCGAGGGCGTCGCTGGCGCGTTGGGCACCGGTCAGCACCACCGGCCGTGGGTCGTCGTGCACGAGGTCCAGCAGGATCGCCGTCTCCTCCATGGTGTCGGTCCCGTGCGTGACGACGATGCCGTCGACCGGATCGTCCGTGCGGGCGAGAAGCGCGGCGACGGCGTCGCTGATGGACCGCAGATGTTCCAGCCTCATGCAGTAGGACCCCACGGTCATCAGGTCGATCGATTCGACCTCGATGCCGGTCACCTTGGCGGTCTGCAGCAGGTCGGCGGCCGACCGGGTGGCGACGACACCGCCGTCCGACGCGGTCGACGCGATGGTGCCGCCGGTGGCGATCACGGCAATGCGGGTCATCGGCGTCCAGGTGCGCTGTGGCGGTCGTAGCCGTCGGTTGTGACGGCTGTCTCGGGGTGGCGCATGTAGCGAGTGAAACACAGCACAAACGTTTGACGCAATCGTTTGTGTAACTTCCGTCAAACGTTTGTGTAAAACGGTTGGTAACGCGTGAGGTCTTATAGGGTGATGGCCATATCAGGGAGGACAGTTAGCTGATGGCGTCGCAACAGGGGCCCATGACGCTGCGCAGAATCGCCGACGAGCTCGGGGTCAGCCCGTCGACGGTGTCCCGCGTGTTGGCCACGCCAGGCGGTGAGGCGTTGCGGTGGGGCTCGCCCGAGACCGTCGCCCGGATCCGCGCCTTCGCCAAAGAGCACGGGTACTCCCCCAACCCGCAGGCGTCCAGCCTGCGCACGCGGCGGTCGGGGTTGATCGGTGTGCTCGTGCCCCGGCTGCAGGACTATGTGTTGGCGACGATCTACGAGGGCATCGAGGAGGCCGCGTCGGAGGCCGGCCTGTCGACATTCGTCACCAACTCGCTCGACATCGACGAGAACCAGCGGGCGCGGACGCGGATGATGATCGATCGGCGCGTCGACGGCCTGATCTACGGCGACGCGCACCTCGATCACGAGTTTCTCGACCAGGTCTACGCGGAAGGCATCAAGTTCGCACTGGTCTCGCGGACGGCGGGCGACTATCCGTCGGCCACCTGCGACGACGAGAAGGGCGGCCGGCTCGTCGGACAACATCTGGCCGACACCGGTCGGCGCGACGTCGCGGTGGTGGCCGGCCTGGAGTTCGCGTCGACCGCACGCAACCGGACGAACGGCTGCCTTGCTGCGTTGGCGGAGAACGGGATTCACGTCCCGCCCGAGCGGGTTGTCTACACGGGCTTCGATCCCGCTGGTGGCCGCGCGGCCGCAGAGCAGATCCTGGCGCACGGTTCGGTGCCCGACGCGATCTTCGCCACCAACGACTTCGCGGCGATCGGGGCGTTCGGAGTGCTGCGCGACAAGGGAATTCGAGTACCCGACGATGTCGCGTTGGTCGGGTACAACGACACCCCGCTGGCCGAAGGTGGCGCGGTTCCGCTCACCACCATCAGGTCCCCGATGCACGAGATGGGTCGGCAAGGCGTCCGGCTGCTGCTGGAAGTGCTGGCGGGCCGCCGCCCCGAATCTGTGCTGCTCGCACCGGAATTGATCATTCGCGGCAGCAGTATGGCTGCGTGAGTCAGCGCGGCAGGTGCGCCAGCACATCGTCGAGTTCGGTCAGCAACATCGTGGCGTGCTCAGTCGAGAACGGCAGCGGTGGCCGGATCTTGAGTACGTTCTCCTTGGGGCCGGAGGCGCTGATGAGGATGCGGCGATCACGAAGCTCGTTGACCACCAACGACGCTGTCGCGGCGTCCGGGGTGATCCCGTCCTCGCTGACGAACTCGACTGCGGTGAAGAGCCCGCAACCGCGCACACCGGCGATGCCGGGGTGTCGCAGCGCCAACTCCTGAAGACCCTGCAGCAGCGCCTGGCCCGTACGACTCACACTGTCCAGCAGCTGTTCTGATTCGATGACGTCGATGACCGCCGTGGCAGCGGCGATGCTCACCGGATTACCGCCGAAAGTGTTGAAGTAACGAATATCTCGGCCGAAGGCGGCCATCACCTCGTCGCGACCGACGACGGCACCGATCGGCACCCCGTTGCCCATCGGCTTACCCAGCACGGCCAAGTCGGGCACGAACCTGTGCCGCTGAAATCCCCACCACGTCGACCCGAGTCTCGCGAACCCCGGCTGAACCTCGTCGGCGATCCAGAGCCCGCCGGCCTCGCGCACCGCACCGGCCGCGGGTTCCAGCAGGCCTGGCGGATCGGACTGCACGCCGTCACTGGACATGATGGAATCCACGATCATTCCCGCGAACCCGACGCCGCGCCCGCGCAGATCGGAAATCGCTTGGCGGACACGGTCCGCGAAGTCCTCGGCCATGGTGGCGGGATCATCGCGCTGGGTGTCAGGGGCGGTGACCAGTGCCACGTCGGAGCCGATCCGGTTGTTGGGCCCGAGGCTCGGTGAGATGGCTGCCGCGGCCGTCGTCGTGCCGTGGTAGGCGTGGGAGGTGCAGATGATGCCCTCGGCGCCGGTTTCGTAGCGGGCGATGCGCAGCGCCAGGTCGACCGCCTCACTGCCCGTGCACGTATAGACGACTTTTGTCAGTTCCGGTGGGAACAGGTCGAGAAGTCGTTCCGAGTAGGCGATCACAGGCTCGGTGAGGTAGCGGGTGTGGGTGTTGAGGGTGCCGAGCTGCTCGTTGACCAGCCGCTGCACGTGCGGGTGGCTGTGACCGACGGCCGGGACGTTGTTGTACGCGTCCAGGTACCGGTTGCCGTCGGCGTCGTGCAGCCACACTCCGGAGCCGCGCACCGCAACCACGGGATGCCGGTAGAACAGGCGGTAGCTGGGCGCGAGGACGGCCTCGCGGCGGCGGATGAGGGCTTGCGCCTGCGGGTCGAGCTGATCGAACTCCGTCCCGTCGAAGGCGTTCGCCATGTGCAGTGTCTTCGAAGCCACCGTCTCTCCTTGCTTTTCGCGCACAGTCAGCTCAGCTGCGCCGACCGATAGATGCCTGCCACCGTCGAATCGCGCGCACGTCGGGCGGCGACGGCCTTGTCGATGTCGACGTCGACCAGCCGGACAGTGTTGGGTGCCTGCAGCTGCGCCAACGAGTCGATGTCGACCCCGATGACGGTTCCGATGGTCGCGTAGCCACCACCGGTCACACCGTCACGCAGGAGACAGATCAACTCCTCGCCACCGGGGACTTGGATGGACCCCATCGGATAGCCGAGATCGACGACGTTGCTGGGGTCGGCACCGGCCCCGAAGGGCGCTTCCCGGTCGACGAATTCCAGCGGCGGCCCGGTCAGCCGGTAGCCGACCCGGTTGGCCTCGGTGCCGACGGTGAAATCGGATGACAACATCTTCTCGATACTGACGTCGGTGAACCGATAGCTGCACAGTCCCAACACAATCCGGATCTGTTGGTGGGTTTCCAGAGACGGGCGCAGCGCTTCGTCGACGACATGGCCGAGTCGTGGATAGGGTCCGAACTGATCCGCGCACGGCAGGACATCGCCTGCGCGGAGCTCCCGCCCGTCGACTCCGCCGATCCCCGACTGCAGATACGTCGACCGACTGCCCATGACCACCGCTGTGCCGATGCCGCCACGCACGGCCAGATAGCTGCGAAGGCCCTTCAGCGCGGGCCCGACGGTCAGCACCTGCCCGGCCCGCACCGGCAGCGTCGTCCATGACGGCATCGACACCCCGTCAAGCGTCAGCCTCACCTCGGCGCCGGTGACGGCGACGACGGTGTCGCGGCGGAAATGCAGTGTCGGGCCGATGAACACCGACTCCAGGGTGGCTGCCGCCGGGTCGTTCCCGACGAGCGCGTTGGCGACGTGGTGAGAGAAGTAGTCCATCGGACCGGATGGGGGAAGGCCGATGGCGAAGTAGCCGTTACGGCCCTGATCCTGCACCAGGGTCTGGACGCCGGGTTCGACGACGTCAAGCATGACTGAGCTCGCTGAGCAGAGATTTGTTGTATGTCAACGGGTCGTCGAAGAACGCCGCAAGGCCGAATTCAACCGGTACCCGCCGATAGCGGTAGGTCGCGCCCTGCACGTCCTTGCGGATCGCGTCGTACTCGTCGTGGTCGATGGGCCGGTACTTGACGATCATCCCCGCCTTGGCGAGTACGGGATCGTCTGCGAAATCGGGAAGTTGCTGCGCCAGATCGAAAACGGGCGTCGCGGCGCGGCCGAGGAGTTGGTATCCCCCTGCGCCGCGGGCGGGATAGATGGTCGCAAAGGCGCCACCGTGGCCGAGCGCGCGTTCGGGAGTGTCGGTTCGGGGCCGCACATACTTCGGCGCCTCCAACTGCATGCCATCGGGCACCAATTGCATCGACTCGGCGTTACCGGGTACGAAGCACATGAATGTGACGATGAACGGATTTCCCGAGTGCGCGGAAATGAAGTCGTCGACCGAGCCGAAATCGTTGATCCTGCTGATGTATTCGAGGTCAGTCTCCTCGGGCGACTGGTGCCGGTCCCTGAACCGCATCGCGGTCTCGGTGCTCCACGGGTCGTTGTAGAAGATCGGCACCTCGAGGATCTCGGTGTCCAATACGACGTCGGTGGTGTCGACGAAGCGGCGGTGCTGTTCGGTGATCGGTTCGTGCAACGAGCGCGGGTCGCATCGGTCGGGGTCGACGCGCAGCATGTAGCTTGCGTTCGAGGGGCAGATGTCGATGATGCCGTCGAGACCGAGTTCGGCCAGCCCGTCGGTGATCGCCTGGATTCGCAGCGCCCCCGACAACGACATGTACTCGGTCAGCTCGACGAAGACGAATTCCTCACCGCCGAAGCTCAACCGGGATCCGTCGGGCAACTCGGTCACTGGTCGTCCTCGAAGACCGATCGCACCATGATGTCGTTGTCGGCCAGCACCCGCCTCATCTCGGTGGCCACTGCGACGGAGTTCGGCCGATCGCCGTGAACGCAGATGGTTTGCACCGCCATCGGGACCTCACGCCCGGACACCGTCAACACGGTGCCACGGGCCATTCGAAGCGCTTGCTGGGCAACCGCTTCGGGGTCGCGCGGCTGCGGTCGCGCCTCGATGATGTTTCGTCCGTCCTCGTCGAAGTCGAGATCCGCCGCGTTATCCGCGATGACCGGCAAGCCGGCGGCGCGCAGGGCATCGGCACCGGGGCCGGGGGCCAGCAGCATCGGGATTCCCTTCTGCAGGCCTTGCAGGGCTTCGCCGATCGCCACGGCCCGCTGCGCATTGGTGACGATCGAACCGTAGAACGACCCGTGCGGTTTGACGTGGCTGAGTTCGACGCCGAAGCGACTGGCGATTCCCATCAGCGCGCCGACCTGGTACAGCACGTAATCGACGGCGTCGGTGTCGTCGATGACGATCGGTCGCCGCCCGAAACCCAGTAGGTCGGGAAATCCGGGATGCGCGCCGATGTTCACGCCCGCCTCGGCGGCCATCTCCACCGATTTGTGCATCGTGGCGGGATCGCCCGCGTGCCAACCACATGCGACGTTGACCGTCGTGACGAGCTTGACCAGGGCGCTGTCGTCACCCAGGTTCCACCTGCCGAAGCTCTCGGCGATGTCGGCGTTGATGTCGATTCGATTGGTCACCGTGGTGTCCTCTCCGCTCATTTTGGTGCGGTCACTGCCGGTCTTCGACGCAACCGGGAAGTCCGGACGGGTTCTGCACGCCTTCGACGTCGCCGTCCCTCCATCCACTGTCACAGTGTCCCCGGGTGTAGACCCTTCGCCATTCCGGTTGCGCGAATGCAGAAACGTCACCGAGGGGGCTCAGGCCTTCCATCGGCTGGCCGGTCTTGGCGGCGGCCAGCGAGCTTTGCGGTAACAGGTCCTTCTGGAAGATCTCCGTGACGAAGGTGTCGGACTCGTTCGGGAAGAAGTTGCACCCCCCGACGAATTCATTGCCGGGACATGGCTTTGCGGTCTGGGTGGTGACCCACGGTAGCGGCATCTCGACGTTGTGCGGCACCGAGTCGGGTCCCTGCTCCAGGATGCGCAGCCCGATGCGCATTGCGACGCCTGCCTGTGCCGGTGGCGAACCCGAGGAGATGCCCGGCCAGCCTTGGCTCAGCATCTTGCGGAAATAGTTGCCGTTCTCTCCCGTCACGGGGATCTTCTTACCGGCCGCCTGAAGCGCCTTGACCACCCCGACTTCGCCGTCCTGCGACCAGATTCCGTTGACGTCGGGGTGCGCCGCCAGCGCTTTGGCGGTCTCCTGCTGGCTGACCGCCGAATCCCACTTGCCGTAATACTCGGCGACGACCGTGATGCCGGGATACCGGTCGAACACCGCCTTGGCGGTGTCGTAGTGGACCTGATCGGTCGCAGTTCCCGGGACGCCTCGGTTCATGAAGATCCTGCCTTTGCCGCCAAGCATCTGTGCAAGCGCTTCTGCGGTCTGTGCGCCGAAGAAGGCGTCGCGGGGATCATCGACGCGCGCACCGGTGATGAAGGCGACGTTGTAGGCACAGGGTTCGCGGACCGTGGAGTCGTAGGCGATGAACGTGACGCCCCGTTCGCAGCCCTGCCGGATCGTCGGGTTCAAGGCGGTGGGTGACAGCGGATAGAGCACGACCAGTTTTGCCTTGGCGGCGATCATCGACTGCAGATCCGAGATCTGCTTCTGGATATCAGTACCCGAGATCTGTTTTCTGACAACGTATTTACCGGTGTACTCCGGGGAGTTCGCCACGGCGAGCGCCAGGTTGGCGGCCTCGTCCTGCCAGTTGTTGCCGCTGTAGCTCAGGTCGAGAAAGATCTTGTCTCTGCCCGCGTCGGGGTCGGCGCAGCCGCTCATCGCGAGTACGGCTGCCGCGAGCAGCGTTGCGGCCAACACGGTGGCACGTCGTAATCTGGTCATCTCAACTCCGCCTGCCCGCCAGGCGCGATCCCAGCAGGGCGATGAGGATCACGGCGCCGTAGACGATTTGTTTGTAGCCCTCGGCCAGGCCGGTGGCACTGATGTCGATACCTACCAGCGTCAGTAGCAGCGCTCCAGCCAACGTGCCGCTGTAGGTGCCGGACCCGCCGCGGATCGACGCACCGCCGACGACGACGGCGGCGATGCTGGGAAGCAGCCAGGGCTCACCGACATTCAGGTCGGCACCCGACGAGTAGCCGAGCAGCATCACTCCCGCCAGCCCGTATGCGGCGCCGGCGACTCCGTACACCGCTACGGTCACCCGCGCGACGTCGACCCGTGCGTTCCTGGCCGCGGCGACGCTGTTGCCCAATGCATAAGCGCGAAGGCCCAACGTCGTCTTGTGCTGTACGACAAGGCCCAGCGCCGCCATCACGAGGAACAGCCAGATCGCCACCGGCACACCGATCAGCGTGGTCTCCTGACGGAACAACGCGGCTAGCCCCTCCGGAGACCGCTGCGCGGGGGCACCGCGGGCCACGCCCAGGAGTACCGACGCGAGAATGGTGCCCACAGCGAGGGTGACGATGAACGGGGGGAACCCGAACCGGCTGATCACCAGACCGTTGATGGCTCCCACCGCAGTGCATGCGACCACCGCGATCACAACCGCCAGCACGGTGGGAAGACCTGCCGCCCACAAGGATCCGGTGAGATAGGCACCGAGAGCAACTGCGGAGGCGACCGACAGATCGATGCCGCCGGTCAGCACGACCAGCCCCTGCCCGAAGGCGATCACGGCAAGGAAGAGTCCCAGGATCAGCACGTTGACAACCAGGGACACCGACGGGAAGCTCTCGCTTACCAAGCGGGACAACGGGATACACAACAGCAGCAGTATCCAGACGATGAGTGCCTGGTTGCGCAACCAGTCCCGACGCGAGCTGGTCGTCGCGGGCTGCGGTCCGATCTGTCGGGTCGCATCCACCGTCGGTTCGGTGATTCCTGAGGTCATCGTGCCACCCCTTCCTGGACGGCGGATCGTGGTCGCGCCGCGAGCCGCATGGTGATCACCGGGATCGCGAGCGCGATGAGGATGACGGTGCCCTGCAACGCGCCCGACCAGAAGTCCTCGATGCCCGCTGCGAAGAGCAGCTTGGGCAGCGCCACCAGGCTGCCGGCCCCCAGGATGGTGGCCACCGCGCTGCCCGAACCTCCCCGGAAACCGACCAAACCCAGGGCCATCGCCGCAAAGCATGTCAGCAGGAAAGGCCGTCCGGCGTTGGGATCTCCCGAGGCGGTGATGGCGGTCAGGTAGATGCCCGCCGCCGCATAGAGTCCGCCGGCGAGGGTGTAGCAGATGATCTCCACCGTCCCGACTCGAATACCCGACATCAGTGCCGCCTGCCGATCGGCGCCGACGGCGTAGGCCGCCACCCCGATCGACGAGGTGCTGAACGCCCAGCACGCCCCGGCGAGCAGGGCCAGCACGATCAGCGCGACCGGCACCGGGCCGAGGGGATCCGTCAGTGCCAGTGCGAAGGACTCGGGAACCTCGCCGCCCGGCGCCGGGAGCACGACCAGTGCGACGCCCGTCAGGATGATGAACGTGCCGAGAGTCACTGCCAACGACTGCAAACCAGCCCGGACGACGAGCAGACCGTTCACCAATCCGACGAGCAAGCCGACCGCGATGACCACCAGCACGATCAGCCAAGTCGCATCCGGATACTTCGCCATCGTGGTGGCAGCGACGACGTTCGAGAGGCTGATGGTGCCCGCGACCGACAGGTCGAATCCGCCCGTGATGAGTACCAGGGTCGTGCCGACCGCGGCGATCGCCAGCGGGGTCATCAACACGACGAAGTTGTTGAAGGCGTAGCTGTTCCGTTCGAACGGCGTCACGAACAGCACCGATCCGTAACACGCGATGAACACGATGGCGGCGATGCGGGTTTCCCGGTTGGTGCCGACGCTGCGGCGGGTCAGGGATTCGATCATGCTCATCGGACGACCTCCGCGTTGCGGCCCAGTACGCTGCGCATCACCGAACTCTCGATGAGTTCGTCTGCGGTGTGTTCGGCGACGATCCGGCCGTCGTAGAGCGAACAGACGCGGTCGCACAATCCGACGAGTTCAGGAATCTCGGTCGAGTACACCAGCACCGCGTGCCCCTTGGCCGCGAATTCCCGTGCCAACTTGTAGATTTCCAACTTCGTCGCCGCGTCGACGCCGCGGGTCGGGTCGAACAGCAGCAGGCATCGGGGTGATTGAGCAACGGCCCGACCGAACACCACCTTCTGCTGGTTGCCTCCCGACAGGTCGGCGATGCGCTGCTTGAGCATCTTCGGTGCGAGGTTGACGTCGGCCGCCACCTCTGCGCTGAGCTGGCGCTCTCGTCGTCGCGACACCACCGATCCCCGCGCGAACCGCGACGTGAGGGGCAGCGTCAGGTTGAAGTCGGCGCGCATCTGAAGAAACAGCGCCTCACTCTTGCGCTCCTCAGGAACCAGAGCGAAATCGACGGATCCCGACTTGTCCGCAACAGCCAGCGTGCCCGCGTGCGGGCGCAGCTCGCCAGCCAACGCGTAGAACAGCTCCCGTTGACCCTGGCCCTCGAGGCCGGCCACGCCGACGATCTCACCGGCCCGCACCTGCAGCGACACCCCGGTCAGCTTGGTGCCCGCCGACAGTTCGCGGACGTCCAAAACCACGTCACCGAAGCTCTTTTCGTCGGGCTTGGCGGGAAAGGCGTGGTTGAACGAGCGACCGATCATCAATTCGACCAGCTCGTCCTCGGATAGTTCGCCTCGGGTGAAGCTTGCCACCGTCTTCCCGTTGCGCAGTACCGTGCCGGTGTCGCAGATCGCGTTGATCTCGTTGAGCTTGTGGCTGATGTAGATGACCGCGGCACCCGATGCCGTGACGCGGTTGAGCTGCCGGAACAGCCAGCTGGGGTCGGGCAGTGCCGCCGTCGGCTCGTCGAGCACCAGCAACGACGGCGAGCTCGACAGCGCCGCAACGATTTCCACCTGTTGGCGAGCGGCCAGGCTGAGTTCGCCGATCACCGCGTGCGGGTCGAGGTCGTCGGCCTCCCATTCACGCAGCCGCGCGCGCGCCTTCTCGAGCAACGCTCGTTGCGATACCGCGAATCCGAAGCGGGTCGGCAGGTTCGGCAGGCACAGCTTGGTGGCAACCGTGATGTTCGGCGGGGCGGACAGCTCTTGGTAAGCCATCGCCAGACCGATCTCACGGGAGTCTCGCGGGGAACCCAGGTGTAAGGGTTTGCCGCCGATGTGCACGTCCCCCGCGTCGGGTTTCACCACGCCGGAAAGCACCTTCATCAGGGTCGACTTACCCGCACCGTTCTCCCCGAGCAGCCCGTGCACCTGGCCCGCTTCCACGGACATCGAGACATCCGACAACGCGGCGGTCGCGCCGAATCTCTTACTGACATTGCGTATTTCGATATGCGCCATGACCAGCCTCAGGATCCATTCAGTCGGGTGGGACGCAGGCCGCACATTTCCCGGAGGTGCGCCGCCGCCGATGGTGGGTCGACCTGCAGAACGCGGTGCAGGGCGGGCAGGGTGTGACGCACCCGCATCGCACCGTATTCGGTCGGATTGGACTTTCCGCGAACCGCCCACGTCAGCGCCTGAACGCACAACCGCGCCGCCGCCAGCGGATAGGCCACCGCCAGTTCGGCATCGAGCAGCGGTGTGACGTGGTGGTAGCCGGCGATGACCAACCCCATCGCTGCGAGGGGATCGTCTTTGCGAAGCATCGCGTAGGCGCCGGCGATCGCCGGTTCGGCGACCCGCACGGTGTACAGGGCGTCGTTGAAATCCAGTACGCCCGCGACTCTCTGGACTCCGTCGACGTCCTCGACGAGGACGTTGTTGTCATTGAGGTCGTTGTGCACCATGGCCATGGGCAGCGAGTCGAGAAGCGGCTCGACCTCTCTGAACCAGCCGAGAGCCGTGGAAATGTCCGGATTGTCGTCAAGCGTCGGATCCAGCGCGAGGCACTCCTCGATCACCTCGGCGGAACGCGTCACATCCCAGTGGTGGGTGTCATGGAGGGTGTCGGATTGAAACCCGTTGAGCGCCTTGGTCACCCGCGCGGCGGTTGCCCCGATGTCGACGAGCAGCCCCTCGGAGTGGTTCTCGACGCGCACCATGTCGGTTCCAGGGACCCAATTGAGCAGGGTGAGCAGCCAGCGTTCAGCACCGACGTCGAGGCTGACGCCCAGGTCACCGTCGATGGTGGGGACCAAGGTCGGTACTGCGAAGTCGAGCTGTCGATCGGCGATGTGCAGCAGGATCTCCTTCTGCCACTGCAACTGACCGCCGCGATCCGCTTTCGTGCGCAGCTTGGCGAGGAAGGTCCGCCCGCCGCCTGTCGAGACCCGGTAATTGCGGTCCAACTCGCCGCCCAGAAACGTCAGGTCGGCGCCCACGAGTCCATAGCCGTCGGCCAGGCGGGCAGAGACAACCGCCCGCGCCAACTCGTCCGTATCCGCGGACTCGACGGACGGCTTCGACATCGTTCTCCTTTCCGGGACGACGCATCGGTTGCGTTTTCAACGTGTCGTACAGCACATTCAATGGCGGCAGAATGCCCACGTCAATGCGCGTGATGGCGCACGATTCGACCGGATCAAGTGCACTTTGCACATTTTGCGTCCGGTCGGGCGGCTATTGTTTCTGGCGAGTTGCTCCCGTGTGAGGAGCGCATCTCGAATCGAGAGGAGCGCAGATGGCTGACTCCGACCAGACAACCCTGTTGATCCGGGCGGCCGCACGCCGCTTGCTCAACATCCGACTCCCGCAGATCATCGACAGCGCGGTGGAACAGACCATCAACGACGAACCGGTGTACTCCGCGGGTGTCGTCAGCGAGGACGATCTGCGTTACCAGATGGACCGCACAATGCGTCTCGCGCTGGCCCGCCTCGTCGGCGACGACATCCCGGACGATGTGAAGACCGCGGCGCTCGACGTCGGCCACATCAGGGCGCATCAGAACGTTCCGCTGTCGAGCGTGCTACACGCCTTCCGCATTGACCTCAAGACACTCTGGGAGGCGTTGATCGCCGAAGGCCGTGCGCTCGGCGTCGATACCCGGGCCGACTTCCTCGAGCGTTCGTCGTTGATGGTGTGGGAGTCGATCGAGGCCAGCACCGAGGAAGTCGTGCACGGTTACCAAGTCGCGCAGGGCAGCCGGGAGGAGATCCGTTCGGCGGCGTTCGAACAGTTGCTGCTCGAGGGCGATCACAACCAGCCCACCGTCGACAACGCCGCGCGCATGCTCGGGCTGCCCGCCACCGGTCACTACGTGTGCCTCGTCGGCGCTTTCCCAAGCCCGCGACCGGAATTGGTGGCGGAATGCGTGACCCGCCTGGACGCCGCCGGCTACGACTACTACTTCAACTGGTTCGCGCAGGAGCTTCGCGGCATCGTCCACGTGCCCAGCCGGCACATCGACGTCACCACCGATCTCGCACCCCTGAAGGAACACACGTGTTCGGTCATCGAAGCCGACGGCCTGTCCGCCGTACCGAGGGCCATCCGACTGGCACGAATGGTGGTCGGCGGGCGGTCGGACCCCGGAGTCCGTCGCGTGCGGGACAATTGGTTGCACGCCGTCACCGCCGCCAATGCCGAACTGTCGGAAGCACTTCACGCCGCGGTGTTCCGGCCGCTCGACAACCTCACCACACACGAACGCAACGGCATCCTCGAAACTGTGGGTGATCTGGTCGCGCACGGCGGGACGATCGCGGATATCGCCGCGCGAACCTTTCGACACCGCAACACCGTTCGCAAACGGCTGGCTGCCTTCACGTCGCTGACCGGACTCGACCTCGCCGTCACCAGCGACCTCGCGACAACCGCCATAGCGTTCGCGGTCGAAAGTTCGAAATCCGGCCGTACTGACGCCGCGGCGGCACTTGGCCTCGGTTAGCCGATGCCGTTGACCACCGCGACGCACAGGTCCGCGCAGATGGCCGCGAGTTCGGCCGGAGTCTCCACCGGATCGTCGAGCCAGGTCTCGATGAGGTGGTTCACGCCGCCGACCATGAACAGCGCGCCGCGACGCAGCGCCACCGGACTCGGCGTCTCCTCGCCAAGGACATCGGGCGCGTGCTCGATGATCAACTCGGTGATGAGGTCGAGTATGTGTGCGCGGTGTTCGGCGAGTCCCGGCACGCTGCTGACGTCGCGGGTCGCGATGCGGTGCACGTCCGGGTTCGCGGCGATGATCTGGAGGAACGCCGAAAACGCGGGCCGCAGTTTGTCGTTGAGCGAGCCGGGATGGCCGACGCCCGCCTCGACCAGCGCGGCCAGTAACTCGTCGCGCACCTCGTCGGCGACGGCGAACAGCAACGCCTCCCGATTGTCGAACTGCTCGTAGAAGTACCGGCTGGTCAGTCCCGCGGCGCTGCAGACGCCGCGGACCGTGACCTCGGTGACGCCGGATGCGCCCCAGATCTGCCGCGCGGCGGTCAGCAGCTTTTCGCGCCGTTCGGTGCGGCGGTCGTCCGCGCTGATGCCGCCGTAGTCGCGCACCACCTCTGCGCGTTTCATTGACGCGACACTACTCGCGTCCTACATTTGGACAACGCTTGTTATCAGAACTGGAGAGTGTCGATGAACCAGCCCGTTCCGGCTCGCCATCCGGCCGCACCGGGTCCGGTGCCCGCCGCGGTCCGCCTCTTCGCGACCGTGCTCGGGGTGCGCGAGCCGACGGCCGAGCGGTGGCGGAAGCTCGGCGAGCATCTGACCGTCGGCGACGCGCCGATGGACCGCCTGGTGGAGTGGATGTCGTCGGCAGGCATGGAGCAGACCCGTGCACTGTTCGATCGCGCCCTGACGTACGGCATCGCGGCCGTGCCCGAGGCGCCGGAGCCGCTGCGTGAGTTCTTCACCGCCGTTGAGACGGTGCCGGACTGGGTGGACTGGAAGCTGATTCGGCTGGGTCAGCGCGCGATGCGTCGCGGCGGCGCCGACGGCATGTACGTCGCGCGCGACGTGTCGTTGCTCGGCGGCTATCAGTTCTCCGGTTTCAACAGGACGCTGATTCGCACCGGCGCACTGGAGAAGGGGTCCAACAAGCGGTTCGCCGAGACGATGCAGTGGGCGATGGACGTCATCGCCGAGAACGGGATGGCGCCGCAGGGTGTGGGCTATCGGTCCACGATCCGGGTGCGGCTGATCCACGCGTTCGTCCGCAGGCATGTCAGCGCGATGCCCGACTGGCGCGGCGACGAGTGGGGTGTGCCGATCAACCAGACCGATATGGCCGCCACCCTCGTCGGCGCGTTGATCGCTCCCCCGACCGGCGGGCTGGGCATGGGACTTGTGTTGTCCCCCAGGGAGTATGAGGGCATCGCGCATTTGACGCGGTACGTCGGATGGCTGATCGGTGTGCACGACGAGTGGCTGCCGCGCGACTTCCGCGACGGGATTCGGGTGCTGTATCACACGGTGGCCGCGCTGTCGGAGCCCGACGAATCGACGAAACAGTTGGCGATGCCGATGGCCGAGGATCCGATGCAATGGCACTACCGCAGCGTGGCGGGGCTGCGCCGTCGTCTGGCTCGGGCGCAGCATCTTTCGGTGACGAGCGGGTTCCTCGGTCCGCGGGCGATGCGCGCGTTGGGGCTGCCTGCGTACATTCCGCCGTGGTATCCGATGCTGAAACTTCCGGTCAACTTGGTGCGCAGCGTGGCTGCGCTGGTGCGGCCCGGCGGTGTGGACCGTGCAGCGCTGCGTGGTGAGCGCGAACAGAAAGCGTTGCTGCACACGATGATCGGAGACGGTGAGGCGACCATCGGGGCATCGGCGGCCCACGTCACCAAGGTCGCCTAGTTCCTTCACAATGCGAGCACTCTGCTCGCCGATCAGAAACGTGGCCCATACTCATGCCATGAAGGTGGTCGACCCGGACTGCCCGTGGTCGCCACGGGAAGCCGAGCTGCTCAGGGTGACGCTCGAGCTACTGCAGGAACACGGTTATGACCGGTTGGCCCTCGAGGCGGTGGCCACCAGGGCGCATGCCAGCAAGGCCACGCTGTACCGGCGATGGCCGACGAAGGCCGAGTTGGTGCTGGCGGCATTCATCGAGGGCACTCGGCAGGTCGCGGTCGATCCGGATACCGGCACCCTGCGCGGCGACCTGCTGTCACTGGGCGAGCAGATCCTCGCGCACGTCAGCACCCACGCAGGCACTATCCGCGCGGTGCTCGTCGAGGTCTCCCGCAACCCCGACCTCGAAACGGTGATGCAGGAGCAATTTCTCGCTCAGAAGCAAGCGCTCGTGGGCGACGTGCTGCAGCGAGCCGTCGAGCGCGGTGAGATCGTCGCGTCGGCCATCACCGAGGACCTGTGGGACGTATTGCCCGGCTACCTCATCTACCGGTCGGTGCTGACCGGGCGGCAGGCAACGGCCCGCACCATGGCCGAGCTCGTCGACAACGTGCTGATCCCCAGTCTCAGTCGTCACAACGCGTGATGGACGGGTTGTGCGGTCCGGTCCCGTACCGTACTGTCAACCAAGTTGATATCCATCAAGCGATGATCCACCGTTCGTCGACGTGCCATAACGCCTGAAAGGGTCACGGATGCCGCGGGTTTCGATCGGAAGCCGACTGCTGCGGCATTGGATGATCCTGGTGGCGGTGCTGGTCGTCGCGATAGCGGGATTCGCGGTGTACAGGCTGAACGGGATTTTCGGCTCGAAGGACGTCACCTCTACCCCGAGCGGGGCGGCCAATGAGATTCACCCGTTCAACCCCAAGCATGTGGTGATGGAGGTGTTCGGTCCGCCGGGCGCGGTCGCGACCATCACGTATACCGATGTCAACGCCCAACCGCAGCGCGTCGACAATGCGACGCTGCCGTGGGCCTATGACACGACCACCACCCAGCCGGCGGTGTTCGTCAACGTCTCCGCCCAGGGCGACAGTGACTCGTTGGGCTGCCGGATCAAGATTGACGACGTCGTCAAGGACGAGAGAACGGTCAACGCGTTGAACGCCTTCACCTATTGCTTGGACAAGTCCGGATGAGCCAACATCTGGCCGAGCGCGCGACGGCCACGAATCGGGTGGCCAAGTGGGTGCGCCGGTTGTGTGTGCCGATCGTGTTGTTCTGGCTGGCGATCGCGGCGATCACGAACGTGTTCGTGCCGCAGCTGGAGAAGGTCGGCGAAGAGCACAACGTGGCGCTCAGTTCGCCGAGTTCGCCGTCGCTGCAGGCGTTTCAGCGGATCGGCAAGGTGTTCGGTGAGTTCGACTCCGACAGTGCGGCGATGGTGGTGCTCGAGGGTGACCAGCCGTTGGGGGCCGAGGCGCACCGCTACTACGACGAGTTGGTCAAGCGGTTCAACGAAGACACCAAACACGTTCAGCATGTGCAGGACTTCTGGGGTGATCCGCTGACTGCGGCGGGTTCGCAGAGCCCGGACGGTAAAGCCGCCTACGTGCAGGTGTTTTTGGCTGGCAATCAGGGTGAGGCGTTGTCGCTGGAGTCGGTGGACGCGCTGCGCCAGATCATCGCCAAAACCCCTGCCCCACCGGGCATTCACGCCTACGTCGCGGGCTCGGCGGCACAGATCGCCGACCAATTCGAAGTGGGCAACGAGAGCACCACCTTCGTCACGATCCTGACCGTCGCGGTGATCGCGGTGATGCTGCTGATCGTCTACCGCTCCCCGGTGACGATGATCCTGGCGCTGCTCACGGTGCTGGTCGAGATGTCCGCGGCGCGCGGGATCGTCTCGTTTCTGGCGAACGTGGGACTCATTGGGCTGTCGACGTATTCGACGAACATCCTAACGTTGCTGGTGATCGCGGCGGGCACCGACTATGTCATCTTCCTGCTCGGCCGTTATCAAGAGAGACGCAACGACGGCCTCGACAGGGAGGCCTCGTTCTACGACATGTATCGCGGAACGTCGCACGTGATTCTCGGGTCGGGGTTGACGATCGCGGGTGCGGTGGCATGTTTGTACTTCACCCGGTTGCCGTACTTCCAGAGCCTGGGCATCCCGGCGGCGATCGGTGTCCTGGTGGCGTTGGTGGCGTCGCTGTCGTTGGCGCCGGCGGTGTTGGTGATCGGCAGCCGCTTCGGACTGTTGGAGCCGAAACGCAAGACGGCCAAACGGGGTTGGCGGCGGATCGGGACGGCGATCGTGCGGTGGCCGGGGCCGATCCTGATCGCGACGTTGGCGTTGGCGTTCGTCGGGTTGGCTGCGTTGTCGGGCTACAAGGTCAGTTACGACGTCGGCCCGTACATGCCGGCCAGTGCGCCGTCGAATGTGGGGTATGCGGCGGCGGAGCGGCATTTCTCGAAGGCGCGGTTGAATCCTGAATTGTTGATGATCGAGGCCGACCACGATCTGCGCAATCCGACCGACATGATCCTGTTGGAGCGGGTGGCCAAGGCGGTGTTCCACACCGATGGCATCGCGCAGGTGCAGTCGATCACCCGACCGTTGGGCACGCCGCTGGACAACACCTCGATTCCGTTCCAGCTCAGCGCCAACAGCGCCGCGCAGATCAACAACCTGCCGTTCCAACAGGATCGGGCGTCGGATCTGGTGCGGCAGGTTCAGGTCATCAACGACTCCATCGACGTGTTGCGTCAGCAGTATGCGTTGCAGCAGCAGTCCAGCGCGATCACCCACGAGCAGAGTCAGGCGTTCGCCGACACGGTGGCCACTGCGCAAAATCTGCGCGACAAGATCGCCAACTTCGACGACTTCTTCCGGCCGCTGCGCAACTACTTCTATTGGGAGCCGCACTGTTTCGACATCCCCGCGTGTTGGGCGCTGCGGTCGTTGTTCGACGCGCTCGACGGCATCAACGAGTTGACCGATCAGCTGGCCAATGTCTCGGGCAGTATCGCCAAACTCGACGACTTGCAGCCGAAGTTGCTGGCGTTGATTCCGCCGCAGATCGCCAACCAGGAGACCAACCGCGACCTGACGATGACGAATCATGCGACGACGTCGGGAATCTACGACCAGACGGCCAAGGCGCTGGAGAACTCGACGCAGTTGGGGGCGGCGTACAACGCGTCGAAGACCGATGATTCGTTCTATCTGCCGCCAGAGGCGTTCAGTAACCCGGAGTTCCTGCGCGGGCTGAAGCTGTTCTTGTCGCCGGATGGTAAGGCGGCGCGGATGATCATCACTCACGATGTGGATCCGGCGACGCCGGAAGGCATTTCGCATATCGATGGGATTCGACATGCGGCGGCTGAGGCGGTGAAGGGGACGCCGTTGGCGGGGTCGAAGATCTATATCGGCGGTACGGCCTCGACGTACAAGGACATCGCCGAGATGGCGCACTACGACCTGATGATCGCCGGCATCGCGTCGCTGAGTTTGATCCTGCTGATCATGTTGTTCATCACCCGAAGCCTGGTGGCGGCGTTGGTGATCGTCGGCACGGTGGCGCTGTCGCTGGGTGCGTCGTTCGGTGTGTCGGTGTTGGTGTGGCAGCACCTGTTGGGTGTCGACTTGTATTGGGTGATCCTGCCGTTGGCGGTGATCCTGCTGTTGGCGGTGGGCTCGGATTACAACCTGTTGTTGGTGTCAAGGTTCAAAGAGGAGATCCACGCCGGGATCAACACGGGCATCATCCGGTCGATGGCGGGCAGTGGTTCGGTAGTGACGGCGGCGGGGTTGGTGTTCGCGTTCACGATGGCGTCGTTCATCTTCAGCGACCTGCGGGTGCTGGGGCAGATCGGAACGACGATCGCGTTGGGTCTGCTGTTCGACACGCTGATTGTGCGGTCGTTCATGACGCCGTCGATCGCCGCACTGCTGGGGCGGTGGTTCTGGTGGCCGGTGCGGGTGCGGCAGCGGCCCGTTCCGGTGAAGTTCGGGCAGGACCGGCAGCTGGCGCTGTTCTAGATTCGGCGGCGCGGGGTATTCGGTCGGTCATGACCAAGGAAACTGATAGGCAAAACGACGACTCGGCGAAGGTCGACCCGCCGCCGGGCCCGGCCGATCACGGCCGCGAGGGCGGGATGGCGACCCGGGAGAACGCGCCGGAACTGACCGAGCCTGACCGCGACGAGTAGGGAGCCCTGAGCGGGCCGGCCTTCAACCCGCGCGAGATGCGTTGGCCGCCTTGACTTTGAGGACCTTGTCCAGGTAGTCGGCGACGGCGTCCCGGTTGCGGGTCAGGAACTCGATGCGTTCGGTCAGCCGGGCCTGTTCGCGTCGCAGCGTGGTGATCATGTCGGGAGTCACGTCCGGAACGTAGATGGTCTGCGGCTGATCCAGGCACGGCAGCAGTTCCTGAATGATGCGGGTCGGCAGCCCGGCATCGAGCAGTCCCTTGATCTGCAGCACCACATCGACCGTCGGCTCGCTGTACTCCCGGTACCCGTTGTCACCGCGGCTGGGCGTGAGCAGCCCCTGCTCCTCGTAGTAGCGCAGCAGCCGGCGCGAGACGCCGGTGCGCTCCGCAAGTTCGCCGATCCTCATGTGCTCAAGGTTACATATGACCTTCACATCAATGTGAAGGTTGAACACTCGATGCGTGGACATGAAACTCGGACTGCGCCTGCCCCAGCGACTCGGGGTCGACCTCCAACACGACCTCGTCGAAGCCGCTAAGACGGCCGAAGCGGCGGGCTACACCAGCTTGTGGACATTCGAACGGCTGCTGTTCCCGAAGCATCCCGCCGAGGGCTACGGTGGGACCGACCTGGCGTGGCCGGAGAGCCAGCGGCAGACCGTCGACCCGCTGGCCGTTCTCACCGCAGCGGCGGTGGCGACCGAAAAGGTGCGCCTCGGTGTTTCGCTTCTGGTTGCGGCACTGCACACACCCATCCAGTTGGCGAAGGCGTTGGCGACGGTCGATCAGATCAGCGGCGGCCGCGTGATCGCCGGACTCGGCACCGGATGGTCCACCGACGAATTCCGGGCGGCGGGCGCCACCCGAGCCGATCGCGGCCGCCTCCTCGACGAGACAATCGACGTCTTCGGTGCGGTGTGGGGACCGGACCCAGTGACGTTCCGCAGTCCCCGTGTCGTCATCGACAACGCCTCAGTCCTGCCGAAGCCGGTTACGAAAGTACCGGTGATGCTGGGCGGCGTCGGTTCTAAAGTCATGCAGCGCATCGCCAAACGTGCAGACGGCTGGTTACCGGTGATGTTGACACCCGGACCGGCCGGCGCCGCAGAACTACGCGAAAGCTGGAGCCGCATCAGGGAATTGGCGAGCGAGCACGGACGTGACCCAAGCACCATGGAGATGATCATCGTCGGGAACGTCACCTTCACCGAGCGCCCGGCAGGGCTGGACCGCACCGCGTTCGTCGGCACTCTGGACCAAATCATCGACGACATCCACACCGCCGCCGACGCCGGCGCAGACGAGCTCATCATCGACCTGAATCTGCAAGACTGGTTCACCAGCACCCAGCAGATGCTCGAGACGGCCGTGGAGATCCGCGAACGGACCGCAGCCTGACCTACCGCGCCAACGCCGACGCGATGCCGGTATACCCAAAAACAACGATCACGATGGCACCCCTCGGTCGTCGTAGAGCAGTGCGCCATGGTCGAGTGCATCGCCGCTCATCCGGCTGGCGGTCTTGCGGCCGATGTCCAGGAGCCGGGCCGCAAGCGCGTCCTTCTCCAACTTGGCCAGCCGCTCACGCACCGCTGTGGCCACTACTTGAGCTTGCGACTCTCCGGTGATCGCGGCAATTCGCTTCACTGCCGCGTGGACCGCTTCGTCGTTGATATTGAGCGCCATTGGTACCTTCCTACCCACAGAATGGCACCAACGATCGCCCAGGTCACGCCGATTTCGCATGGGTGGAGCGCGCCCGCTCGCAGGCGCTGACGAACCGGGACCACGCAGCATCCGTGGGGCGGACACCGCAGTCACCGAGGGCGTCCGGGCTGACCACAAACCCAGGCGCCAGGGGAGCCAACATCCCCCCGAGCTTGGCGATGGCCCCGGCCGGGCTGTCTTCGAAGCTCTCGAACACCCGTCCACGGATCCGCGACTCCGCGGTGTCGATGCCGGCCACGACATCCAGTTCGGGAACGCGTAGCGCCCCCGCGCAGCTGTTGACGTGCTGCTCGTAGCGGTCCTCCCAGGCCTCGATCTGCCAGCCGCGCCAGAGCTCGGGTAGCGCGTGAAAGAACCCCATCGTGTCGGCGGTTTGCCACGCCCCCAACGTTTTTCGGCGCACGTCGATATGCGCACCGCCTTCTGGGATTGCGCCGAGTTTGATCCGGCGGATGCCAGGGCCGGGTAGCCTGTCCAACAACGCGGCCCATGCCAGGCCTTACTGAGGTGCCACCACAGCGGCCAGAACCGGAGCTGCCCTTCCGCGTCGACCACGGAAATCAAGTGGCACATGTGGTTTCGGCCGCGGGCGAGCCTCACGACGACGAAGTTTGCCCTGTTGCCCATGTTCCCCCATTTCGAGCGTCGTGGGTCGAGTGTCACCCCGGTGTCCGACAGGACGACGCACGAACGGGGTCGACTGTGGATAACTGTCGGGCCCCACCGTCGACGAGCAGTAATGTCGGCCCCGGCATGGCAACACTGCAAACCCGAGTAGCGCGCATCGCTGAGGCGTTGTTGGCCGACCAGCGATACGTCCGCGCCATCGACGTGCTCATCGGTCTGGGCTGGCTCGCTGAGCCGAGCGTCGAACGCTGGATGAAGGGTCGCGCCCCTGCGCTCGATCGCTGCCTCGGCGTCGAACCCGCCAAAGTCCCACCAGCCCTTGCCGCGCTGCGACATTGGGCCCAAGGCCGCGGGCTCACGGCGTCCGAGGCCGACTATCAGCATCTGCATTTCACGTCCGACGGCGACTCGGACGTCGAACGCGCCTACCGCACCTATTGGGCCTCAGCCGGCGCTCCTGCACCAAAAGCACCGGTTCCACCACGCCGCCCCGGAAAGATGACCGTGATGTTGGCGGACACGGCGGCGACGTGCACGTCGTGCGGCGGCATCGGCGACTTGCTGCGCGCGGGCGAGGCGGGCGCGCTCTGCCTGGACTGTGCGGGGCTCGGGCATCTCGAGTTCTTGCCGTCCGGTGATGCGACGCTCACCCGGCGCGCCACCAAGGCCAGCGGGATGTCCGCTGTCGTGATGCGTTGGAATGGTCGACGTCATCGCGCTGAGCGGCAAGGAATTTTGGTGGAGCCGGCGGCAATCGAACAAGCCGCGCAGGAATGTCTCAACGACGCCGATGCACGCGCCCGCCGCAGAGCGACTCAGGACGTGCTGTTCCAGGAAAAGTTCGCCGCCGCTATCCGTGAGCAGTTCCCGGGTTGCCCCGCCGATCGGGCCGAGGCGATCGCGTTGCACACCGCGGCACGCGGCAGCGGCCGGGTGGGACGAAGTGCGGCCGGCCGAGCATTGGACAGTGAAGCGGTGCGTCTTGCCGTCGTCGCCTCGGTGCGCCATGTCGACACTGACTACGACGAGTTGCTGATGTTCGGCGTCGACCGCGAATCGGCGCGCGCACAGGTGCAGGAGCGCGTCGAGGACATCGTCAATGCATGGCGTGATGGTGTAGCGATGCTCGACTAGTCGCTCTACCCACAAAGTAGATACCGACCGCCACCAGCAGTGAGAGCGCGGCGATGCCCGCGACGAGGTAGAACCAGACGCCGTACGCGATATGTGCGCCGCCGATCGACACGCTCCCAGAGTCGTTGGCAATCAACGGGGTCCACGATCCGCTCAGTGTGGCGACCACCGCCACCAACGCCGACAGCCCGCCGATCACCGCGCAGGTGTAGAAGACCGCGGGACGAGCCAGCTTGGTCTTCTCGTACCGCGGCAGGAAGCGCCTGATGATGATCACCACGTCGACGAACAACACCACCATGGAGATACACCAGATGACCGTGACGGCGGCCTGCAGCACGTCGTAGACCTTGGTCTGGATGTCGATCGGCTTGCCGCCGCCGAAGCCGATCGACGGCAGCACCACGAAGGCCACCAACGCGAACACCGACGCGATCACGGTCTGCGCCCACACCGCGTTGCTCGGCACCTTGTGCTTGTTCACCTTCGCCATCGCCGATGGCAGCTTCTGGTCGAGCCCCGAGACGAAAACCAGTCGTGCGAAAGAGAAGTTGTAGACCACGGTGATGAAGAGGAAGAAGGCAGCGAACAGGATCGCGACGATCTTGCCGACCCACCCGGCCAGCGCGGTGCCGACAGCGGTCGCCAGTGCGGTCACCTGAGCGGACTCACCGTCGGCGGCGGGCACGGTCACCATCACCGCCCACGTGGCGAGCACATAGGCGGCCATCACTGCGAGCGATCCCCACACCAGGTAACGGGTGATAGAGCGCTCCTCTTTGATCTCGACGCCCATGTTGAGCGGCACCTCGACGCCGAGCAGCGCGAGCACAACGACACCGAAGAAGCTCCAATTGGCAAGATTGATACCGGTTTCCGACGACGGGGCCCACGCCGACCAGTCGGTCGGGTTGGTCTCGGGCGCGACGCCACCGGCAAGGTGCACGACGCCGGCGATCACCACCAGGGCGATCGCCACGGCATAGAGGACGCAGACGACATTGACGACGTTCTGCGTGAGCCGAAAGCGTTGGGTGGCAAGCACTGCCGAGAGCACGATGAAGGCGATGATGATCACGCCTTGCAGTTGCACGCTGGCGGCGCCGATGGTCGTCGGGAAGACGTAGCCGAGATAGCTCAAGACGACGGTGCCGGTCGCGACCATCACCAGCACACCGGGCCACCACGCGCAGAAGCCGGCGAAGAATCCCCAGAACGGTCCGAAGGCCTTCTGCGTCCACAGGTAGATCGAGCCTTCGCCGGGAAACATCCGGCCGAGTTGGCCGGTGACGATGGCACCGGGAATGAGGAAGGCAACGAACCCGATGATCCACCAGCCGAAGGCGGCCGGGCCCGCGCTCTGGATGACCGCGGCGTTGGTGATGAACAGAACGATCGAGACGAAGATCGCGACCATGTCGAAGGTGTTCAGCACGCGCGGCAGCATTCCGCCCGCGACGCGTTCGGCAATCGACTCTTGCGGTTCGGGGCTCGTCGTCGCCATATCGCACCTCCGGTACGTCGAGCGTAAGACGGCTGCGTCGACAGGACGACCGAAAATTTTGGTCTCTCCTGGGATTAGAAAACTATACCCAGTCGTTAGGGTCCATTAGGCAGCGCTGCCCGCCCGGTGGCGCGTGACTACCGCCGACACACTGGAGGGCACAAGGATGTGCGGGATCTTCGCTGCAATGACGCGTCATGGCGTTTCGAGCGACCGATGCGATCAGGCGCTCAAACGTATGGAGCACCGGGGACCGGATGGCGCCGGCCTGTGGACCTCCCGCGACGGGCAGTGGACGCTCGGACACACGCGGTTGTCGATCATCGGTCTGCGGAACGGCAGCCAGCCCATGACCAGCCCGGACGGCGCGGTGCATCTGGTGGTCAACGGCGAGTTCTACGGATACCGCGAGCTGCGCGAACGTCTACGCGCCGCGGGCTATCAGTTCTCCACCGACAGCGACAGCGAAGTCGCGCTGCACCTGTACCGGGAGCGCGGCATCCAGGCCGCGACGCTGTTACGCGGTGAGTTCGCGGTGGTCATCGCCGACGAACGGCAGCGCGCGATGTACGCCATCCGCGACCGCTTCGGGGTCAAGCCGCTCTACTACGCGGTGGTCAACGGCGAGGTGTTCTTCGCCTCCGAGATCAAGGCGCTGTTGGCGCTGGGCGTGCCGGCCGCATGGGACCTCGAGGGCGCCACCGGCGGGATGGGCCGATCGCACGAGAAGACCGAGTTCGCCGGGATCAGCACGGTGCCGCCGGGGTGCTACGCGATCGCCCGCGACGGGGTTGTGCGCATTTATCCGTATTGGGATTGGGAGATCCCGACGGCTGAGCAGATGCAAGCGGACACCCGAAGCGAGGCGGAGGTCGTCGCGGATTTCCGCGCGGCGTTGGCCGACGCGGTGCGGGAACGATTGGTGGCCGACGTCGAGGTGGCGTCGTATCTGAGTGGCGGCATCGACTCGTGTGCGGTGCTGGGCCTGGCGCAGCAGGAGATGGACCGGCCTATCCGCGCGTTCACCCTCACCTTCGACAACGCGCTCTATGACGAGGCGAGCGTCGCTGAGGCTCAGGCCAAGCATGTGGGCGCGACGTATCACCCGATTCCGATCACCGGGCGCGAGATCGCCGAGTCGTTCGCCGATGCGGTCTGGCATTCCGAGACGCAGATGTTCAACGGCCACGGGGTCGCCAAGTATCTGCTCAGCCGCGCGGTGAGCCGCGCGGGCATCAAGGTGGTGTTCACCGGTGAAGGCGCCGACGAAATGCTGGGCGGTTACCCGTATTTCCGGATCGACGCGCTGAACAACGATCCGACGCTGACTCCTGATCAGAAGACAGCGCTGCTTGATGAGATGTTCGGCGCGAATGCGGCGACGCGCGCAATGCTGATGCCGGAGCAGATCGACAGCCCGGAATTGCAGGCGGTGGAGCGCAGGCTCGGTTGGCTGCCGGCGACGCTGAATATGGCTGCGGGCCAAGCCAATCACGTGGTGCCGTTGCTCCGCGACGACTTACCGGCCTCGGTCCGGGAGTTTCAGCCGCTGGTGGCCGCGCTGGATCGGCTGCCGCTGGCGCAACGGGTCGAGGGCCGCGACCGGCTGAATCAGATGCTCTATGTCAATGCCAGGACCGTGCTGCCGAATTTCATCCTGAACTATCTGGCGGATCGGATGGAGATGGCGCATTCCATCGAGGGGCGGGTGCCGTTCCTGGATCACCGGGTCGCCGAAGCCGCGGCGCGCGTGCCAGTGCGCATGAAGGTCAAAGGCATTCGCGAGAAGCATGTTCTGCGCGAAGCGACCAAGGACGTGTTGATCCCCGAGGTGTACGACCGGCAGAAGCATCCGTTCACCACTCCCCCGACGCGGAACCCGAACGACCCGATGCTGGAGTTCTATCGCGATACCTTCGCGTCGCAGGCGGCGAAAGACCAGCCGATCTACGACATGGCAAAGGTCTCGACGGCGCTCGATGGGCTGCTCGACGTGCCGGCCGACAAGCGCATCGTGGTGGAAGGCAATCTGCAGCGCGTCGCGAGTGTCGTCGTGATGCAGGAGCTGTTCTCGATGGCGTGAGCCATCCCTGCATTTCGAAAGTGCCCGGCTGTGAGCGACTTTGAGTTAGTTGTCGCTGGGTGGTGGTTGTGGTTCGTAGGGGTTGTACCACCACCAGTCGGCGCGTTCGCCGAGCGGCCCGGTCCAGGGGGCGACGTCGGGTGGTGGGCCGTTGGGTGGGCGGGCCAGCGACCGTGAGGTCAGTGGGGTGCCGTCACTGTCGGTGACGACGAGCCGCTCGGCGGGCCCGGTGATGGTGATCTCGCCCTTGTGATGCATCCGGTGGTGGTACGGGCAAACGAGCACCAGGTTGTCCAACTCGGTCAACCCGCCATCCTCCCAATGGATGATGTGATGGGCATGCAAACCCCGGGTGGCCCCGCAGCCGGGGACCGCGCAGGTGGGGTGGCGGTGTTCCAACGCCCGCCGTAGTCGCCGGTTGATGGTGCGGGTGGTGCGTCCGGTGCCGACGAGCCGTCCGCCGCGTTCGAACCACGCCTCACAGGTGGCATCACAGGTCAAATATTGGCGGTCGGCATCCGAGAGCAGCGGACCCAGGTGCAGGTTGGCGATGCGCTGCTCGACATCCACATGCACCACCACCGTGGTGCGCTGCCCGTGCGGGCGGGCCGCCACATCGGCATCCCAGCCGGCCTCCACCAGGCTCATGAAGGCCTGCGCATTGGTCGGCAGCGGCGGGCGCGCTTCCTGGGTGCTGTCGCTGTGGTCGTGTTTGTACTCGTTGACCAACGCATCCCGGTGTGAGGCCAGCGCGGCATCAAAGGTGGCGGCCTGATCGGTGGGCAGGGTGATCCGATACTTCGTGCACGTCTCGTCCGCGGTTTTGCTGAACGACGCCGCGGGCGCCGGCGTGGGATCCGGATCCGGGCGCGGCTCCAACTTCACCGCCGTGCGCAACTGACTCACCGTGGCCACCGCCGCCAACTCCGCGTAATGGGCATCGGATCCCTCGCCGGCGCGGGCGGCGATCACCCCGACCTGATCCAACGACAACCGGCCCTCACGCATCGCCGCCGTGCATTGGGGAAACTCCTCACTGCGGTCGGCGATCGTGGTGATCGTGTGCGCAGTCGTCGACGACAATCCGAGTCGCCAGGCCATCAACGCTGCCACCGACCGCGCCCCCGTCGCCCCCCACAGGTTGTCCCGCTCGATCTGCGCGGCGATCTCCACAATGCGCCCATCAATGGCGTTGCGCTGCCCCGCCAATTCGGCCAACTCCTCGAACAGCACCTCCAGACGGTCACTGCGAGACACCGCAGGACCGTCAAACGAAGCAGCAGACGGAATCGGAAACATAACCCCATCATCACCACGAGCAATGACACCGCACGCGACCAAAAGCCCGAACCGGCCGGATCTGTGGATGAATTCGGGCCTGGGGATAACCCGGTGGCGCAGCGCCTTACTGTCGTAGCGGCGTGGTAGTGCCGCGGTGCGCGAACCTATCGCTTGTCCAGTGTGAACTGGCACAGATCGGTGTAGCCGTCGCGGAACAATTCAGCGCAACCGGTCAAATACTTCATGTACCGGTCGAAGACCTCTTCGGACTGAATCGCGATGGCCTCGTCTCTGCGCGCGGCCAGCGCCGCTGCCCACATGTCGAGCGTCCTGGCGTAATGCGGCCCTATCCGTTGAATTCGGCTGACCGTGTAGCCGGCCTTGTTGGCGTGCTCTTCGATCATCGGCACTGTCGGCAGGCGCCCGCCGGGGAAGATCTCGTCTCTGATGAATTTGAAGAAGCGGAGATGCCGCATCGTCACCGGCAGTTTGCGCACCGCGTTCTCCTCGGTGCTTATTTGCGTAATCGTGTGAAGCAGCATCGTGCCGTCGTCGGGCAGCAGGTCATAGGTCCTGTCGAAGAAGGCGGTGTAGCGCTCGTAGCCGAAATGCTCGAGCGGGCCGATCGCCACGATCCGGTCCACGGGCTCCTCAAACTGCTCCCACCCGTCGAGCAGCACGCGCTTGGCGCGCGGGCTGTGGGATGCGGCGAGCAGTTGCTCGACGTAGGCAGCCTGGTTCTTGCTCAGCGTCAGGCCGACGACGTTGACGTCGTACTTCTCCACCGCCCGCAGCATGGCCGCTCCCCAACCGCAGCCGACTTCGAGCAGCGTCATGCCCGGCTGCAACCCGAGCTTGCCCAGCGCCAGGTCGATCTTGGCGATCTGGGCCTCTTCAAGAGTCATGTCGTCGCGCTCGAAGTAAGCGCAGCTATACGTTCGCGTCGGGTCCAGGAACAGCTCGAAGAACTGGTCGGACAGGTCGTAGTGGGCCTGCACGTCCTCGAAGTGTGGCCGCAGGGTCTGGATCTGTCGTGGCATGTCATCCCCCATGACCACTCAGGCGGGGAGTCCTTGTCGGCGTCGACACCCGCGCGGACACCCCCCAAGTGGTCCGCACGACCCGGTACCGGGAGGCTACGCCTTGCCGCCCCGGAAATACGGGAAGAACGGCGCGAGCCAAGAAAATCCCACTGATTCGTCAGACCGCGTCGTCGAGATACTCGTCCTCGTACTCCCGTAAGAGCAACCGCTTGTAGCGCAACCGCAAAGCGTCGACCCTCGCGAGGGTCCGTGACGTCAGTTCGTCTCGAATGCCGCATTGCGCGTGTGCGTATGGGATGTAGGCGCGTAACAGGTCCGGCGCGTCGAGCGCGACCTCCAACGGCATGCTGTGCTCTCTGTACGGGGTGTCGCCAATCGCCTGATGGACACGCGCCGGGCTCCACCGCAGGGGGTCAACTGAACCGGTCTCGAAAAATTCGTGCAGCAGTTCACGATGTTCGGACTCGGTGAATGGCGCTGCGGAACTGGTGGCGAAGAACTTGTCGCACAGCTCTTCGTTCGACTCCCAGTCCGTGACGGGCGGCCGATGTTCGCCACCGTCGGGTAGCCGGTCCAACGCCCACCGAACGAGTGGTTTGTAGAGCGGCCATGTTTCGGACTTCGGCGCGAAGGTCGACTTGTCGAGCACATCCGCTATCCACGCGCGCGCGTCGGCCAGCGTCATTTCGAAAACATCGATGTCCGTGCGGGATTCGATGACGTGGGCAAGAACTTCGCCGATCGGTTCGTGCACTGCCTCGGTATCGGTGATCCTTGACCACAACAGGTGATCAAGCGTCACGACGACGGTCAACTCGTGCTGGCCGATTCGCATGCCGATCACGAGTTGGTCGAAGTCGCGGTAGGCATCGGTGATGCGCACCGCGCGGTAGGCGTCGGCCCGCGGTAGCGCGGCGATCCATCGAGGCAGGTGCTCGTTTCGTTCAGCCACCTCGCGTCGGCATTCGAGCTGCGTCGCGGGTTCGTCGACGAGGAGTTCGGCGGTCACTGCCAGCAGCGCCGTCATTTCCCGCGTCCGCACACCGTCGAACATCTCGAGGACTCGTTCCGGTATCGCCGCATCGACCATCACGCAGGCCATGCTGAGCAGGCCGAGGGGATGCCCGCCCAGGACGCTGCGTATTGCGTCTCTCAGTGTCCAGTCGGCAGAAGACTCAGTGGTGCGTTTCTTCGCGCGCCGCCCGTTGCGTCGGGCCTGTTTAGCCCTGCGTGCTCGTCGTCGGTCGTTCATGTCACGGACGCTACGTGCGGGCGGTGACACCGACGCGATGACTTTCGGGCAGTGGAGCAGTCTTATCAACATGGCGCGAACCAACCTCTCGATGTCGATCTCCGCGGACGGCTACGTCGCGGGTCCCAACCAGAGCGAGCAGAATCCCCTCGGCGTGGGCGGACTCGCGGTGCACGGCTGGCACCTCGGCCCCAACAAGGACCACCCGGTCAATCAGCAGGTGGTGTCCGACATGTTGGACGGCATGGGCGCAACCATCATGGGGCGCAACATGTATGGCCCTATCCGGGGCGACTGGGGCGACTCCGACTGGCGAGGGTGGTGGGGCGACACGCCGCCGTATCACTGCCCCGTCTTCGTGCTCACCCACTACGCGCACGATCCGATCGAGATGAAGGGCGGCACGACGTTCCACTTCGTCACTGATGGCATCGAATCCGCCTATGCACAGGCTCAGGCGGCGGCCGGCGGGAAGGACATCTCGATCGCCGGCGGCGCGTCGTGCGCCCGTCAGGCGATCCAGGCAGGCTTGGTCGACGAGATCGACCTGCAGGTGTCGGCGGTGATTCTGGGGTCGGGTGAGCGCTTGTTCGACGGCTTCCAGCCCGGCGTACCGAAGATGGAATTGGTGCGCGTGTTGGAGGCGCCCGGGGTGGCTCACCTCCGCTACCGGGTCGCGCGGTGATGTCCTCGGCTGAGTGGGAGGGCACGGTGGTCAAGAAATACCGGGCGCTGCTCGACGGAGCGAATCTTTACCGGCGCGTACTCGTGCAGGTCGACGGCGGGCAGACCGTCAAGGTGCGTGTCGACCGCACCATGTGGGAGGCGTTGGCCATCGGCGACGCGGTCAAGAACACACCAGGCGGCCTGCAGAAGGCTTAGGTGTCGGGCTTGGGGATTACCGTGACTGTGTGCCTCTGCAGAACCGGGTGACTCCGGCCGGCGAGATCATCGCGACCCCAGCGCGCGGCACGGTCATGGGCAATCGGGGCATCCTGCACGACGAGAACAAGCAGATCGTTCGGACGTCGCGCAACGCGATGTGGCTGATCTGCCTCCTCGAGTTCAAAGGCCGCCGCCGCACGGTGATGACCCCGGGCACGTACACCGAGTTGTTCTTTCTCGACGAGGCCGTCGCGCTCGCGGCCGGACATCGCCCGTGCGGGGAATGTCGGCGCCCGCAGTACCGGAGCTACATGGCGGCAGTAGACGCGGGCGGGGAGCAACCGCTGGATGGCCCAAGGGATCTCGACCGACGGCTCAACCGGTCGCGGCGGGCGCCAAGGACTTCGGCCGTGATCGCTGATCTGCCTGACGGCGTCTTTGTTACGTTCGGCGACAACGACTTTCGACTGGTCTGGCACGGGTTTCTTCACCGATGGACGCCACCGGGCTATGTCGATGCGGTCGCGACCGACGACGCGGGCAGCGATACGGCGGAAGTCGTGACGCCGACGTTGTCGGTGGAGGCGTTGCGGCGCGGCTACCCCGTCGAAGTGCACCCGTCAGCCGTCAGGGCGTAACAACGGCGCGGAAGCAGCCGTCGAAGTGGCCGTTGTCGATGCCTGCCGCCTGCATGAACGAATGGGCCACCCGAGGCCCGACGAACCGGAAACCTCTGCGCCGCAAGTCAGTTGCGAGTTGTTCGGACTCCTCGGTCTGCGACCTGCCATCGCTCCACCGCCGAAGCGGATACCGTCGACTCGGCCGGTAGCGCCAAGCGACGTCAGCGAGCGAGAAGCTGCTCAGCAGACGCGCATTGTGCACGGTCGCCTCGATTTTTCCGCGATGGCGGATGATCCCCTCGTCGCGCATCAACACGTCGACGTCGCGATCCGTCATCGCCGCCACGGCGGCCGGGGCGAAGTCGGCGAACGCGCGACGCAACGCTTCGCGCTTGCGGACGACCAGCGCCCAGGACAGCCCGTTCTCGAAATACGTCAGCACCAACGTCCGAAACAACGCCGCTTCGTCGTGGACGGGCGTGCCCCATTCCCGGTCGTGGTAGTCGGTCAGATCGTCGCCGACCTCGGTGACCCAGCCGCACCGCACGAGGCCATCGGTGCCGGTCACCGTGAACGAACGTGTGGCGGGGACGCCCTCGCCGCTCATCGCCTTCACCGCGGGGCCACCGATCTACGGCAGCGCCTGCGGGGTGACGAGGAACTTCTCCCCCGTCGCGCGCTTGACGTAGGCATTGAACGCATCCGGCCGCAGCATGCCTGCGAGAGAGACCTCGCGGTTGTATGTACTCGCGAATGTCGTCGTCAACTCGGCGGCGACCCGGGCGCGCAACCGACCGACAGTCTCGGCGCCGGCGTTCATGAGGAAGTAGGTGAGCAGCCACCCGCCCAGCCCCCACGACATGCCGAAGTTTCTGGTCAGAATCGTCGGTCCGGTGTCGAGTCCGCCGTAGATGTACGCCTGCTTGTGCACCGTCGAGCCGTACCGGGAGTAGGCGGCCGCGTCAGCACTGGCCGCCTCCTCCATCGCGTTGAGTATCTGGCTCACCAGGGTTCCGCCGCCTGTCGCGTCGAACGCCAGGGTCGCCGACGTCGCCTTGAGCGCGTCCACCAGGTCTGCCTCGAATGTCGGTGAGGCGGTGTTGCAGACGTGGACAGCGCCCAGCGAACGCAGCAGCTCTTCCTGTTCGGGCTTGCGGACGATGTTGACCAGCGGCACGCCGTCGGCGAGACACAGCTTGACGAGCATTTGGCCCAGGTTCGACGCCGCCGCGGTATGCACCAACGCCGAATGTCCTTCGCGGCGCATGGTTTCCAGCATTCCGAGCGCCGTCAACGGGTTGACGAACGACGATGCGCCATTCTTGGCCGTCGCTCCCGGCGGCAGGACCAGACAAGCCCCGGCGTCCACCGCCCGGTACTGCGAGTACATGGCGCCGCCTGCGATTCCCACTGTCTTCCCGAGCAGCGCCTGCGCCGCCGGCGATTCGCCCGCCGCCACGACGGTCCCCGCGCCTTCGTTGCCGACTGGCAGCGGTTGGTCGAATCGCGCCGTCAGCCC
Source organism: Mycobacterium sp. 3519A (assembly GCF_900240945.1). Taxonomy (NCBI): domain Bacteria; kingdom Bacillati; phylum Actinomycetota; class Actinomycetes; order Mycobacteriales; family Mycobacteriaceae; genus Mycobacterium; species Mycobacterium sp. 3519A. The sequence continues at coordinate 358,954 of NZ_OESG01000013.1, read as the reverse complement.
CGCCACAGCGCCCTCACCCAAGGGTGCGGTGACGATGGGACGGTCCGCTGTTCCCGTCACCGTGGCGGCCGACATGTCCGCTCCTGCGGTGAGAAGGCCGAGGTCCGACGGGTTGACCGGGGACGCCTCCACGCGAACCAGCACCTCGTTCGCGGCCGGTACGGGGACAGGAACCTCCACCAGCGAGAGTTCCACTGTGCCCTTCGAGGTCACCGTCGAGCGCAGTTCCAGCGAGGTCTCAGGCAAGGCTGCGGTCATGGTGGATGCCTCTTTTCGGCGGGAGCTCGGTCCACTGTACGAACTCGATTCGTGCAGGGTCTATTTCGAGACGTTACTGTCGAGTTCGCCCGGGGGTATTGGTGCGTGAGCGGAGGTACGCCATGTCTGAAACGAAGATCACCGTCATTTACGACAACCCGACCGACCCCGAGGCGTTCGAAGCCGCCTACGGTTCGGAGCAGTTGGAGGCCGCCCAGCGCATCCCTGGGCATATCCGCTTCGAGGCGTCGAAGGTGTGGCCCAAGGAGGACGGTAGCCCGACGCCGGCGTATCGCATGATCGACCTGTACTACCCCGACTACGACGCCGCGGTCGCCGCCGTCGGCACCCCGGAAGCTGGCGCGTTCTTCGAAGCGTTGGGACGGCTCGCCACCGGCGGCGTCCGGGTGCTGATGTCTGACGTGGAGGTTCCCCAGCGGTAACCCTATGAGGGTGCAAGTTGGGCCCGACGCCAGTCGCGACCGGGTAAGTACATGACGATAAGTCGTCGCAGGATCGCGATCATCGCGCTCCTCGTGCTGGCCGTCGCGGTTGGCGGTTGGGCGCTGCTGCGGACGAACTCAGCCGACCCGCAGCCGACGTCGACGGGCGGGGTGCCGACATGCCCGATTGCGACGCTGCCTCGCGAAGCGGCCGAGACGGTGCGGGCGATTCACTCTGGTGGTCCGTTCCCGTTCCCACGCAACGACGGCGTCGTGTTCGGCAACCGCGAAGGGCATCTGCCCGACCGTGCCAAGGGCTACTACCACGAGTACACCGTCATCTCGCCGGGAGCGGACAACCGATCGACGAAACGCATTGTCACTGGCGGACTTCCGTTAACCAGTCCCTCGCAGTACTTCTACACCGGCGATCACTACGACTCGTTCTGTCTGATCACCGACGCAGGAGGACGATGACGAACAAGCCTGTGGTGTACGAGATCGACGGCCGAAAGATCAAGTCGGCCAACGACTTCTATCGCGAGATCGGGCGCGCTGTCAACGGCCCCGGCGGGTATTTCGGGCGCAATCTCGACGCACTGGCCGACTGTCTGCGCGGCGGATTCGGCACACCCGAAGACCAGCCCTTCGAGTTCGTCTGGCGGCACATGGCGACGTCGCGACGCCACCTCGACAAGTCTTTCGTCGATTCGGTTCGCGACGTGTTTACCGACGTCGGCGTAACGCTGAAAAGCCATTAACTGCCTCCTGGCGCGCTTCGTGCACCCGGCCGGCCCAGCCCCGCAGGACGTTCGATGTAGCGCATCAGCTCTGCACCTTCGGGACCGTAGACTCCGCGATCATCGCCCTGCATCACCCAGTTGTGCTGTAGGTCGGCACGTGCGGCGAGTTCGCGTCGCTGTTGGTCCAACGCGGCGCGTCGGCGGGCATCGGCGCGGACCAAGGCGCGGATGAGGAAGAACAACCCGATGAGGGCTGCCGCGCCGATGATCCACCAGATGAACTTGATGATCACCCCGAGGATGAACAGCACGCCGAGGATGCCACTGCCGTCGCCGCCTGACCTGGATCTGCGCCTGCTCATGGCCCCCACTTCCGTCGTGCCGAGGCCATGACACCGACCGTCGACGCAGGTCCACGCTTTGCTGAGTTCTCCATGGTGGTGTGCTACCCATGCTGCGCCTAGCCGAAATTCGTGCGTCGTAGTGCTGCTGGCCCTCGATATAGTCGATATCAATGAATCGAGGGGTCTGATGTTCGTCGATACCGATTTGCTTCGCATGGGAGCTGACTTCTCCCAAAGTGCGGGGACCATCGCTCAACGCGCGGCCGAGAAGCTCGCGTCGACACAGCCGACAGCCGGCATCTTTGGCGACTTCGAAGTCGCACACGCGTTCCATCAAGCACTCTGCCGGGCTCACGACACCCACATCACCACGATGAAGGGCCACCGCACGGAGCTCGAGTCATTGGCTGACAAGGCTGCGTGCGCTGCCGCGATCTTCACGAAGCAGGACGAATCTTGCGGTTCGGCGGTGGAGTCGGCACGCCGCGACGTCAGCTGAGCCCGTATGTCAGTCCTACTGAGGCATCTCGATATTGGTGAACTCGTTGGCGCTGCGGGCTGCGATCCCTGGCAGCTGAACAAGGCGATCCAGAGCGGATCACCCGGCGCGATCAGTGAACTTGCGAGCGCGTTTTACGAAGCTGGCGTGTGCGCGCAGGAGACGGACGACGAATTCAACGCCGCCAAGCAGCGTTTCGAGACGGCTTGGGACCGCCAGGACGGCGGAGATCATCCCATCAACGATTCCGATGAAGTACGCAGGGCGACGAATTCACTGCACCTCACCAAGGAACAGATGACGCGAATCGGCGTTGACTTGCAGAACATTTCGGCATCTCTGGCCGAAGCGCAGCGCAGCGGAGACATCTCGATCGCTAATCTAGAAACCAAGCTGCAAGCGCTTGACGACCAAATCGACCGCGCCATCGCTATTGCTGCTGCCAACAGCGAGGACGCGCACTGGTCTGATCTGAAACGGGCTGCGATCGACGCAACCACACACGGACTGCACGAGGTGCAGGCAGTCCGTGACGCCTATTCGCAACAACTCGACGCGTCACGACTTGTGATGGCCGCCGAAGGCTACACACCCGACGCAACAGCAGCCGCCGACGGCGAAGGTGGCGTATCGGCGAATGATCAGGCGCATGCCGAGGCCGAAAGATACGGGGCAGCGCAGCGCGCGACCGACGAATCGTTGGTCAACTCGCCCGGCCCGCGGACGCCAGACAAGCAGGCCGCTGCCGGACGCCTGCGCGATTTCGCGACGATCAACAAACCCACGGCCGATGTCGACAAAGTCCGCTATGCCGGGGAACGCCTGAATGATTACCGAATGTCGCAGTTCTCGGGACCATTGCCAACCGACACCGTTCTCGGTGGTGACGCACGCACCCGTGCCCAGGCGAGACTGCAGATGCAACAGCGGCTGGAGTCGCCAAACGCCTTGCCCGGCAAGCCACCATTGACGCCTGACCAGGCCACCCAACTACTAAACCAGTGGGAAGCCGATGGGCGCGGCATGGTGTTACGCCAATTCGCAGCCCAGCTGCAGAACGCAGGTGTGTCGGCGCAAGGGACTCAGCAGGCGGTCGATCAAATCCGAAACGGCAGATCCCCTGGGCAGGTGATCAGGGATGCGACAGCAGGTCTCGCTACTCAGGCCAGCGCACTGGGCGAAGGCGTGAAAGCCCACGCGGACGCACTGCCTGGCGGACGCCATTGGGGTACGGCGCCCGTATGGTCGAACGCTGATGTCGAGGCGCTCAAGGGATTCGGCACCAAACTCAGCATAGCCGGCACCGCTGTGGACGGACTGCTCACGCTCAACGATGTGCTCCACGGCGCTCCAGCACTCGAAGAGAGTGCGAAGTTTGGCGGCCGTACGTTAGGAGCGATGGGCGGTGGGCTTCTGGCAGGTGCGGCCTGGGGTTCCTTGATTGGACCCGAAGGCACACTCATCTTCGGTTTCCTCGGCGCGCTTAGTGGTGGTTTCGGAGGAGACAAACTTGTGACTTGGATGATGGGCAAGTAACACCGTGTCGAACGTCTTCTTTGTGCTCCTCGTCGCTTGCGTAGTAGGTGCCGTGGCTCAGCAATACGTCAAGTACGGCCGCAGCTTACAGCGGCGCATCTATTGGGGCTGTGCATGTCTGGGTGCTGTCGCAGCGTTTTTCGCCTTCTACCCGGACTCCGGAAAAGCGGCTGGGATGGGAGCGTTCTTCTTAGCCGTAATGGCCGTGGTTGCGTACGCCTACACTCCGTACATCAAGATTGGTGGCAGGATCTACGCGCTCACCGTGCAGGACAGCAGACCTGACCCCGACGACAACTCCGCGCAGGCTGCCGCAACCGCCGCTGATGAACGGGACTACGACCCGGCTCCTGACGCCTACAGCGGATTGCTCACAGCCACGAAGGCGTGGTGGTTGCTCATAATGCTGCTCGTCATTTCGACGGGCAACATATACGCATTTGCGTCCGGAGAAGGCGAGTGGTGGGTCGCGGCCATAGGCGTGGTGTTCATCGTATTCTTCTCTGTCACAACCGGGTTCGGCGACGCAAGTTGGGGCTATGGAATTGCCCGGGGTCAACGCGTGCAGTTCGTCGCCGCGGCCGTTGTCACCGTCGGCGTGTTCGCAGTCCTCTACCTGGCGGCTTATCAGACGGGAAAGCGTTGGCCGTTGCGGCGCGAACAATCCATGGAGTACCGCGCCCACCCACGGCACCAAAAACGCGACTAAAGACCTTCATTGCCGCGACGTCACCATTGGTGGCCGCATTCGGCGCAAACCCAATCCCATGGTTCAACGCAGCAGCCCATCGCCGCGATCCATGGTTGTTCGACCGGTCCGGCCGGCATCCCGTACATCGTCGACATCGAGCGTTGAGCAGAACAAGAAGGACAGCGGGGGTTCAGCGCGAACCGCAAGTCGACGAAACTGGTCAACCCGTCTCGGCGCATGCGGTCATGGCAGGAATCGCACAGCGCAGCAGGCCAATCAGCGGGAGCCTCTGACAGGCGACGCGCCACGGTGTGTAGGTGCACACGGTCGCGCGCATCCTCTCCTGTCAGATCGATTCGCCGTCTGCAGCCCGCACAGCTGCCGCCGGAATTGAGCACGATGCGCGCCGCGGCGAGCGACGTCGCGCCGAATAGCGACTCATCCGCCCGCCAGCGGTAGCCGTCAATCGTGTCCACGAAATCTTCATACGAGTCGTGGTAATAGACCGTGTGGGCCCCTGGACGGACAGTCCAGTCCCCCAACGAGTTCAAGGTGCCGAGTTCGAGCAGACCGCTGCGATCGAGATCGTCAATCCTGCCGAACGCTTGACCTACATCGCCGTCCAGTCCGACGATGCCGACCGACGCGAGCAGCGCCGGCGGATCCGTGTCGAGAACTCCGATGACCGGTTCGCCGCTCGAGATGTCCGTCGCGGCATGCCAGGCCCGGTAAGGCGACCGGGGCTCCAGGACACTGATCAACGCATCCTTCCATGGTCGACCCTCGACGATGTGAACCGTCTCGATACTCGTCATCGTGTCCTACCGATCTCAGCAATAGTTGGTGAACCGGTAATCGACACCGCTGGAACGAATTTCACGCTCGAGTTGGTACGATGCGTCGCCGCTGTAGCGCTGTGCCAGCATGTCGATGACGTCCGTCCCCGGTTCTCCACCGAGCGCGGCCACCAGTGCGGGCACGTTCGCGGCGGCGATCGTGTAGAAGTACTCGTACTCGCCGTCCGAACTGATCATCCGAGTCACCGGGCCGAAGTCTTGCCCGTTGATATGAAGCGACCCGTCGTCGCCCAGAGTGGCGTCGAGGTTGAGCCAACTGCCGTCGTCTCGATGCTCGCTGCGAAGGTTGATATGACGCGGCGCCTTCGTGCCGGGCGGGTCCAGGTGGTCCTTGGCTTTGGCCGCCGCTTCGTCGACATCGTCGAAGCCGAGCGGAATCAGTCGACCATCGGCGTCCTTCTCATTGTCCGGGTTGCCGGCATGGTAGGCCAGGAATGGTTCGCCGTCGGTGTCATCGAACGTCAGCTCCCGGTCGGAGTTTTCGTCGATATGGAAGGTCCCGGCGGCTGGCCGCCACGAATCCTGGTCATCCGTTTCTGCGATCTGCAACGGAGTCCACGCCACGGCAGTGCGCCAGCGCGAGTCGTCAGTTACCCACGCCCACATCACATCTGCGACCAGCGAGACGTCGGTCAAGCGGTACTTGAAGTGGGCGTCGGCCCCGCCGTCGCGGTGCTCGAGTGTGTAGGACCCGTCCGCTTCGCGATAGACCTGGACGTACTGCTCCTCGCCTCGCTCGACGATGAAGAACGAGTCGTCCGGCCGAGGCCACGTTGGTCGCAGGACGAGGTCCCGCAACAGCGTTGGTGTCAGGTAAGGCAATGCGACGTCACCCTGAAGCACGACGTCGATGTCGACGCGTCCGCGGGGATCGTAGAGACGGAACAGTTCGAGGTCGTAGACAGCGAGGCCACGGTCCTTGGTTTCCAATAGCAGATAATTCAGCAAGCCGTCTTCCGGCTGCCTTGTTTCGACGAACACGCCGCGGGAGTCCGCCGGACGCTCGACCCAGCAGACCTCTTCACCGCACTCGGTCAGTGCCTCCACCAACTCCGCGACGGTCGACGGTGGCTCACCGACGCTCTCGGCGCACATCGCCGCCACCAGATTGTTCGCCGCTTCGATCGAGTCGGCCGCACCAGCGGGAAACACCGCAAAACGATGACTCATCTAGTACCCCCCTTGTAGTTGTCAAGTCCCTATCGCGCTCGCACGTAGTTCTCCGCACGTATCTCGGATTCGCCTGACCAGCGGTAAGCCACCAACACCCCGCCTGGCTTGGCGACGCTGAAATCGACGCATGCGGTGCGCCTCGTCCAGTCCTGTCGGTGCGTCGGCGATCCGTCGCGCCAGTAATGTCCGTAGAACACCGGTACGTCGTCGGTGTACACGAAGGACCGATAGTCCTCGGGCACCGCCGTTTCGGGCAGCGCCGGATACGGCTGCTCCGTGGTGAAGTCGCCGCCCAACTCGGCGATGTCACGCAATGACGCAGCGGCGTCGTCCCACCAGCGCACGCGTGCCTCGTTGCGCAGGAAGCCACCCCAATCCCTGAACGGTGGCTGGCCATGTTGAGTCAGGTCGATCTCGGGCCCCTTGAGAAGCACTTCGACGGCGTCGTGGAGCCGGTTGTCTTTTGTCGATGCCCTGACGAACTGAGACGCGGAGCTGAACCGGTTCGAACCGAGTTCGCGCTCAACGACTTCGATCGACTGAGGATGCCAACACGCGTGCACCACGCGAAGGTCGCCCAGGTCCAGCCACAGCGGCAGCGTCTTGAACCACTCGACGTAGTGGGCCCGTTCAGCGTCGCCGAGCTGATCGAGGAATACCCGATGTTGCTTGGTGTTCTTCTCACTGTGCTTGCGTAGGTAGTCACCAGCCGTGCGCGGATCCTCCGTGGCATAGCCGATGGCGTTGAACTCGTGATTGCCCATCACGATGTAGGCGCTTGCGCCGTCCACCATCGGCTTGACGAGTTCGAGCACGCGACGCTGCTCCAGGCCGCGGTCGACAAGGTCGCCCACGAACACCGCGCGACGGGTGGGATGCCGGTAGGCGCCGGTCCGACCGTCGGGCCGGTACCCGAGGTAAATCAGCAAATCCTCGAGGGGAGCCGCGCAACCGTGCACATCGCCGATGATGTCGTATCCGTTCACGCCCCGATCATCGCATGCGGGTACGACATATCGCCGCTTCCCGGCTCATCTGCGCTCGGTTGCAGAGCCGGTTCAGCAAGTACCCACAGCAACGGATAGCCGAGCCTGCCCGCCGCCTCAGTCACCGCGACGCCGAACGCGCCGAACGCGGCCTCGGATTCGTCGGTCCGGCGGGTGATCGGGATGTTGACACTCAAAGCCGTCACCGGCCATCACCGCGGCGGCGACACAGCCGACGTCGGGCCTCCACTCACCACGATTGACGGCGAAGCCGTCGCCGGATATCGGCGAGCCCGTCGCGCAGCTTGTAGGGATCGGCGATCGTCGTGTCCGTGTAGCGCGGCAACTCGACGGCGAGAAGCTTCTCGAGACCGAGTAGTAGTGATCACTACGGCTAGATGAGCCGCGAAGATCGTTCGCCGACGAACTCCGCGTACTGGTGGCCTATGCGAATATGCTTGCCAATCAGTCTGATTGAATCTTCGAACTGTCGAGAAGCAAGCTATGCAGTTGCTCGCGAGAATCTCGTTGTCGAGGAGGCGGAGCTAGGCTCCACGGTGAACGGCATGCGCTACGGCATCCGAACTCTCGAAGTGCCGACGTAAACTGAATTGCGAGCCCGAGGAGACGTTGCCTACGGACGCGATCGTGGCGGCTGAACGCCGTGAACATACTCGTCGCGGGAAAGAACAAGCGTATCCGTTGGCGACGAGATGTCGACGTAGTCGTGGCAGGGGCCATCATTGTTGTTCAGCACTGTCAGATCATCGATGATTTCGGCTGCTTTGATCTGGTTGAGGCGCCACACCATGCGCTCATCGCGCAACTCAACATCAGCTGAATCGTCTTGTATGACGAATTGGTGCGTTATTCCGCCGTGCTCCAGCTCAAATGCTCCTTGCTGTTCGGCCGTCTTCAATGCAGTGAGAAAAGTAGATACCCCGGTCCCATCCATGGCCAACAACACCACAGCTTCGCCCCTGAACTCCGAAGCGAGCTCGGCCCGGATTATGGTCATGCGACTCCATACAAACCTGTGGCGACGGTCCAAAAGCTATAAGCGAACCCTATCAACAGCCGAAGAGAACACTCCTCACAAAATTGCCGTCAGGGCACCAGCGGCGTCGACCTACACTTACCAGGGTGGAGTCATCGGTCAGGTTTGATCCCGTCGGCCTGGAGTGGCTAGCTGCTACGTGCGCCAGTTTGGCTGCCGAAATCACCGATGACCCCGCCGGCACGCGGCGTTCGGCACGGTTGGCAAGGCGCGGCGTCTCAGTGGTCTTGATGGCCATACCGGATTAGTACTCGACCCCATCCCTCCGATGGAAGTGCCGCCACAGCCGGGCTCCGCCGGACAGCGCGACGAGCACGCCCACGCCGCCGATCAGAATGCCGACGAACAGCGAGATGAACATCGGGTCGATCGATTCGCCGATCGTTCCGGCGCCGAAGGCACCGCCAACGAGGAAGCCCCCCAACGGCGCTAACACAGCGACCGCCAACCCCAGCAGCGCCCGCCACATCCCCGGCGGGGTCGGCTCGAGGACGACGGGGCGACCGACTCCAGGGGCGTCATCATCGACGGGGACCGGATCGGATGCTGCGCTAGTCATCGGATTTCACACTCCTGATGTGGGGGACGGCGTCGCCGCCGCTGTCCGGGCCGTCTGTCGAGTTGGCCCGCAAGCCCTCGAGGAACGGGCCCACGATGTCCATTGGAAGCGGGAAAACGACGGTCGAGTTCTGGTCGGCGCCAAGTTCGAGCAGGGTTTGCAGATAACGCAGTTGCAGCGACGCCGGACTCTCGCTGAGTGTCATTGCGGCGTCGCGCAATTCCGCTGACGCCTGCAACTCGCCACGGGCGCTGATCACCTTGGCGCGTCGCTCCCGCTCCGCCTCGGCCTCTCGGGCCATCGCCCGCTGCATCATCTCCGGAATCTCGACATCCTTGATCTCGACGACCTCGACCTTGATCCCCCACGGTTCCGTCTGGCTCGCGATCGATGCGGCCAGGTCCTCGTTGAGATCGGCGCGGTGCGCGAGCAAGGTGTCCAAGTCCGCGCGCCCGACCACCGAACGCAGCGTGGTCTGCGCGATCTGAGACGTGGCGACCGCGAAATTCTCCACCGCCATCACTGATTTCGTCGGGTCGGTCACCCGGAACAGCACGACGGCGTTGACCCGCGCGGTCACGTTGTCGCGGGTGATGACCTCCTGCGGCGGAATGGTCAATGTCACCGTGCGCAGGTCGACACGCACGAGCTTGTCGATGCCCGGCAGCACGACGACGATGCCCGGGCCCAACGGCCCGCGCAGTCGACCGAGGCGGAACGCGACACCGCGTTCGTATTCCTTGATGATGCGCATCGAAGCGATCACCAAGGCGACGACCAGTGCGACGAGAAGAACAACGACTACCGTGAACGGACCCATCAGCGCGCCTCCCGTCGATCGGACGCATACGAAGAACGACGACGGACTTCCGCTTCAGCCAACCGCTTTCGCTCCTCGATGTTCTCGTCGAGCGACTGAAACACCACCCCGGGCGGTACCGCGGGGGTGCGGCGCAGGTGCGACCAGAGCGGCAGCGAAACCACACCGACCGCGGCGGCGCATCCCAGCAGTAGGAGCGTCTCCGGCACGGTATCGGCGGCGAGTGACATGGCCAGCGGCCAGATGACGGCGATGGCGCTGACGACGCAGGCGATACCGCGGTGGAAGCGGGCCGCCTCCGATGCGGGCCAGCTGTCGATCGCCCGGCTCACCTCGCGGCCGTCATTGGAGGTGGTGCACGTCTGCTTGACCGGGCAGGCGTTGCAGACCGTCGGGCTGCCGCGGTAGCGCATGACCCGGTTATCGGGATCAAAAGACTTGGGCCACAACCACTGATCCTGCGGGCACCGCCACGCGTCGTGGTCCTCGTGGTAGACGAACCCGCCCGCCCGATGTTGCTCCACCTTCGCCGCGGCGCGGCGGGCGAACGTGTCGATGCCGTACGCGATCGCCACGAGCAAGGCGGCGTATCCGATCGTCAGCCAGGTGTCGATCGCGATGCCCGCGGTCACGGACTGCGCTCCGGTGTGTCGCCGTCGTCGACCAGTGTCCGGCGGTCCGAGGCGTAGCGAGATGACCCGCCGCCGCCCGTCACCGCGAGTCCGGTCCGGTCTTCCTCCGCGTGGGCGTGTTCCTCGACGAACAGTGTCTCGGCAGGCATCGTGTGGGTGGTCGCCTTGATTCCGTATCGCACACCCAGCCAAGCGATCCAGAGGAACGGCAGCACGCCGCCGAGGATCATCAGGAAGTCGCCGGGCATGCGCAGCCACTCCAGTACGACGTTGCCGCGCTGGGTGATATAGCCCAGCGTGCGGGCTTCGTAGTAGCCGTCGTTGACGGAGTGCCACAACTGCAGGACGCCCAGTGGCAGCAGGGTGGCGAAGACCATCCACGCCAGGCCGATGTTGAGCGACCAGAAGGACAGCTTGGCCAGTTTCTCCGGCCAGCGTTGCGGCGGAATGATGTAGCGCAGCGCGAACATCGCCAGACCGACGGCGAGCATGCCGTAGACACCCATCATCGCGCCGTGTGCGTGGTTGGCGGTGAGCGCCGTGCCGATCTGGTAGTAGGACACGATCGGCAGGTTGATCAGGAAGCCGAAGATGCCTGCGCCGACGAAGTTCCAGAAGCCAACGGCGACAAGGAACATCACCGCCCACCGATGCGGGAACGGTGCGCTGCTGCGCGACTGCTGCCGCGAGCCCAGTTGCAGGAACGTCCACGCCTCGACGGTGAGGAAGGTCAGCGGGATGACTTCCATCGCCGAGAAGAACGCGCCCAACGCCATGTGTTCCACCGGTGTGCCGGAAAAGTAGAGATGGTGCATCGTGCCGATCACGCCGCCGGCCGAGTACAAGATGACGTCGAGGAAGATCAGTTGGATGGCGATCCTGCGGCGCACCACACCGAGCATCACGAAGATGTAGGCGACCATCACGGTCGTGAACAACTCGAGGAAGTCCTCGACCCACAGGTGCACCACCCAGAAGCGCCAGAACTCGGCGACAGTCAGATGGGTCTGGGTGCCGGCGAGCATGCCGACGGCGTAGAACGCCGGGATGGCCAGTCCGGCGTAGAAGAACAGCCACGGCATGTTCAGCTTGCTCTCGGTTTTCAGCCGGGAGCGGATCGCCCGGTAGATGATCGCGATCCACAGGAACAGCCCGATGACGAGCAGGATCTGCCAGAACCTCGGCAGGTCGAGGTATTCCCACTGCTGGTCGAAGAAGATGGAGCCCTTCGCCCAGCTGACACCGAAGGTGCTCAACGCCGTTCCCGTCAAGGTGCCGGCGACGACGACGAACAGCGCGCCGAGCAGGCCGTAGGTAAGCCAGGACTGCCGCCGCGGTTCGCGGCCGGAGATGATGGGCGCGAGGAAGATCCCTGCGGCGAGGAAGGACGCGGCCGTCCACAGCAGTGACAGCTGCACGTGCCAGGTGCGCGCCAGGTTGAACGGGAGGACCTGCGCCATGTCGAATCCGAAAAAGTTGCTCAGCTCGGCGCGGTAGTGCTCGATGAGGCCGCCCAGCACCGTCTGACCGAGGAAGAGCACGGCGACGATGAGGAAGAACCACGCGGTCGCCTTCTGGGAGGGGGTGATCTCCACCTCGCCCGGTTGACGGAAGGCCAGCGTCGGGGTTTCCGTTGCGTGCCAACCGATTTTGCGGCTCCACCGACCGTAGAGGGCGAAGAGTGCGCCCAACCCGGCCAGCAGCGCGATGAGCGACATCGCCGACCAGACCAGGATGTCGGCGGTCGGCGCGTTGTTGACGCGTTGTTCCGGCGGCCAGTTGTTGGTGTAGGAGTACCGGTGGCCCTCGCGCTGCGCTGCGCTGGCCCAGGCGGTCCAGCTGAAAAACGCGGTGAGGTCACGGATTTCCTGCGGATCGGTGATGACTTGCGGGATCAGCCCGTGTTCGGTCGAGTTCGTGCCGAAGTAGTCGGCGTAGTACGCGCGGATCTTGTCGAACGCGGCGACTTGCTCGGCGGTGAACTGCAGGGTCCCGGTGGCCTTGTCGTAGCGGTTGGTGCGCATCATCTGCACGACGGCGGCCGTCGGGTCCTGCGATCCGGAGTCGCGCAGCTGCTGACCGACGCTGTCGGCCGACAATCGAAGGTACTCGGCGGTGTAGTCCGGCCCGAGGTAGCCGCCGTGCCCCATCACCGAGCCGTATTCCTGCAGGCCGCGACGCAGGAAGATCTGCTGTCCCGCAGTGATCTGCTGTTCGGTGAACAGCGTCTGGCCGTCCGGGCCGACCACCCGCTGTGGCAGCGGCATCGACGCTGTATAGGTTCGCGCGGCCAGCACGCCCATGATCAGGAACCCGAAGACCATGACCAGGGCCACGCCCTGCACCCACCCTTTGGAAATCGCAAGCTCGGCTCGTGTCGCACGCGGCTTCGCGGACTGCTCTGTCATTGCCACTCCCCCCGGGGGCGAAATGAGTCACCTTCGCAGCTTCTTCGGTCAAGTTAACGAAAAGCCCGCGACAAAGTGGCAGGGTTTTGCAACATCGAGCCTTGACAGCTGTCCGGATGCCAGGGCTATGGTTGCGTGACCATTTTGCGTGGTCATCGGTATCTGAAGCACGTACAGGCGGAGGCGATCTCGTCTCGGAATGCGGTGTGCGGAGCAGCAGTCGCGGCTCAGGTCCGCACGATCGGCCAGAAGAGATCGAAGAGGCGCTTCTCCCCTCCGGTCGCGACCTTGCCGGTGCGGGTGCGTTCGGCGATGTGTGCGCCGACCACGGCGTCGACGAGGGTGGCGGCGTCGACGTCGGCGCGGAAGGTTCCGTCGGCCTTGCCGGTGTTGATCACTGATTCCAGTTCGGTGCGCTGTTTGGCGAGGATGCGGCGGAAGAGTTTGGTGAAGGCGGGGTCCTCGTCGGTGAGCAGGGCGGCAAGGCCGCCGTAGCCGATGCCGACCTCGATGGTCTTGATGGCTTCTTTGATCAGCCAGCGCAGCCGCTCGGGCGGGTCGGCGTCTGCAGGGAGCGGGTCGGGGGTGGTGACCCGGGACAGCGCGGCGGCCAGCATGTCGCGGCGGTCGCTGTGCCGGCGGTAGATCGTGGTCTTGGCGATGCCCGAGCGCGCGGTGACGGCTTCGACGGTCACCGCGCGGGGCCCTTTGGTGCGCAGGAGCTCCAGGGTGGCGTCGGCGATGGCGTCGTCGACGTCTGGGCGCTGCGCCATGTTGATCCTCCTCGACCGGCTGACGGCGGAATAACCGCGGCCGCAGAAACGCTACACTAGACGTAGCGATACGCTACACGTAGCGTTTTATTTAGGATGGAGAGGTGATCGAGGTGTTGAAGGCATTGCGACGGGTTTCGATGACGTATGTGGCGTACGTGCTGCTTCTGCTGGTGTTCGTGGCGTTGGGGATGTTCGTCTACGCGCTGGCGACCGGAGGCGCGCCGGCCGGCATCATCGCGGCTGGCATGGTGGTGTTGATGGTCGCGTCGGTCGCGGGCTTCCGCATCGGCGCGCGCAAGCGGGCGGAATCCAACGACAGCGGCATCGCGATCCCCGGCGAGAACATCTGGGCACAACCGCTGCGGCGTGAGCAGATCGACCGCTATATGCAGAGCTACCGCGGTGCCCGGGACAACCATGAACAACTGCTGCAGGCCGTCGCAGCCTCCGGCAGCGAACCGACGCAGCTGATGCATCGACGCGCGGCCTGATCGCTGCGACCAGCAGAAGCCACCGTCACGACGCCGCCGAAGCTGACCCTGTTCTCGATAAGGTGAGCGGCGGACCACTACACCAAGTGCCCACCTCTGGGCGACTTTGTCGCTGCCGCAGCAACTTTCGGGGGATCAGTCCACCGTGCTGATGCTGGCGTTGCAGATGGGTACGTCGACGCTCATCGGGTGTGAGACGAATCCGTTGGGCGGAGTGACGACCAAGTTGCCCCAGCGCGGGCAGTCGTTTCCGGTCGAGGTGTCGACCGCGTAGGCGGTGATGTCCGCGGTAGCGACGTCACCTGTGTTGAGTGTGAGGTGGTGCGCAGCGTTGGCCTGGCGTCGCGGCACATTGATCAGGACACCTCCGGCGGGGGTGACGAGGTCCGCGCCCGGATAGCCGACGAGGGTGCAGGAATGTGGCGACGTGTTCGTGAAGGACAGGACCACGTGACGCTGGGTGTTGGCAGACTCCAGCGGTCCGTTGGTGACGACGAGGTCGTCGTCGGTGCACTGGCCGGGGGCGCTCAGCGGCGCAGGGGCGGGCGTAGTGACGGTGACGGTCACCGGGGCGGCGGGTACGGCCGGCGCAGGCGACGACGCCGAAGGGGCGACGGCCGTGACGGTGACAGTCGGAGCCGGTGCAGCGGGGGTCGTCCGCGTGGCCGAACAGCCCGCGAGCACGGGAACCGCCAGCAGGGACAGCGCGATCAGCTTCATGCCGGCAAGCGTGCGGCGGAGCGCTTGGCGATTTCTTGGAGGCGTCAGATTTGGTGCGCCGGGCTACCCGTAGCGGGCACTAACGTGATTTCTGGCTAGTCCTTGGCGAGTAACCGGCGTGCTGCGCCGTCGACGTTTCGGAGGGATCCGACGATATGGCGCCGGTCCTCGAGGTCGACATCGATGCGCTCAACGCCGACGGCGGACGCCTGGAGTCGCTGGGAAAGCCAGTCAAGAAGTCGAACTGCGCTCCGCCAGGTGCTGATTCGACGTCGCTTGGCGCGGCGAGGGCGCTGAACGAGCACGAGCTAGCACTGATTGACATCCTGGAGTACGCGACCCGAGTCCGAGAGTACGGCGGCGGGGTCATCAAGTCGGCGGCAGTGGTATTCGAGCTCACGGACGAGGCAGGCGCGACGTCGATCCATCGGGTCGACAAGACCAGTGCGCCGCCGATCAGCTCGTCGGGCCCGCCGCAGATGCCGGCGCTGCCGCCGGTGCCGCATCAACCGCCGATCGCGAGCATTCCGGAGCTGCCTGCGCTGCCGTCGATCGGAGGCGAGCAGTTCTCCGCCGATTTGCATTCAGGTCCGGGTCCATCTGACCTGCGCGACTTCTCGCGGGCGTGGCACCACAACAGCCAAGACATCACCCGCACCGCGGATGACACGCGGTCGGTGGGCGCGAAGGTCAATGAACATTGGTCCAGCGGCGACAAAGCCGAGAACAACATCATGGACCACGCGAAGTATCTGGACTCGGCGGCAGCGTGGGCGGAGCGGCTTTCGGTTGCAGCGGAGGCGGTGGCGCGCGCTTTCGACACCGCGAAGCAGGACTGCCCCACTCCGGATGAGTTCAGCGACGCCGAATCAGACGTGATGGAGGCGGCGGCGCTGGTGGCTGTGTCACCGGCCATCGGCATGATCGAGTACCGACAGGCGACGTCTCGTTATGCCGAGCTGGTCGCGAAGGCCGAAGAGACGGCCAAGCAGTACCACACATCCGTCGGCGACGCACTGACAGCGCTCGGCAATCCGATGGTCCCCTGCCCGCCGATCGCCAGCAGGGCCGACATCCCGGCGCCGCTGGCGGCGGGATCCGCACTACCGCCGCCTGGCGTCCCTCCCGGTTGGATAGCCCGACCAGCCGACAACGGCATGGGAACGGTGTACCAGCAGCCGGGGGCGGTCGGAAATAGCAATTCGATACGAATCATGGAGCCAGGTGCAGACCCGCGCTCCCCCTACGGATACGTAAGGTTCACGAACGAACACAATCAACCCATCAACCTCGATGGGAAGCCCGGCACACGCGCGGAGACGCACATACCTCGTAACCCCGACGGTTCGTTCCCGATACCGAGAGGCTGGCCGTGATGGATTTAGGAATACGCGGGAAGAGTCTGCAGTCGGTGCTGATTGAGTACACCGTCAGAATGGACCTTTCTGATGTGTATTTCATCGTGATCGAATCGCCGTTCAGGTTGGACATCGATGGAGACAGCTTCTCGCTGTCACCAGAAGAAGATCGCGACGAAGCCCTGCGGGTGTTGCGCCAGCTGGTTGATCGCACGATCGAAGACGCGACGGCCGACGACGTGGGAGCTCTGCACTTGACCTTCGAGGGCGGCGCGCGTCTCACGGTCGAGCCTGACCCAGACTATGAGGCGTGGAGCGTTTCGGGCCCGGGCGGTGCGCTGGTCGTTAGCGCACCGGGCGGCAAGCTAGCCATCTGGAAGCCGCAGTCGAATTCGGACGACCAATGAGGATTCGTTGACTGCGACGGCTTGATCAAGATTGGTACGGCGTTTCATCCTATGAAGGACCAAACAAGCTGGCGGGCAATGTCGTCCGAAGAGGCCGACGTTATCCGTTCAATTCTCTCGCGCGCGGACGTTCGTCGCAGTGGCGTACAGGTTGCCGACCTCGAGGGCGCGACGCCATGGTGGCGGTAAAAGTGTCGAACAAAAAGGACGGCACTGATCTACCGAAGGGCCGTTTCCAGCACAAGCCTTCGTACCCAATAGTGCGGAATACCAAGGCGAAGTGATCATGTGGCTCACTGATGGGCACCTTTCTGGGCTCGAGTATTCGTGGATAACTAATGCCCCACCAGCTGGCCGCGAGCGGACGAGATGGAGGTGTGCTCCAAGCGAACTCCTGAGACATCGAAAAAGGATCTTTGGAGCAGTTCGGTGATCGTCCGGATCCCCGACCGGCAAGGCCTTTGGAAGCTAACGGCCCAATGCCTCGGTGAACGCGGCGGCCGCGTCGGCCGGTAGCACGCGATGTTGCCGATGCGCTAGTGCGGTTGCATCGGGAACTGGTCAGGTTGCCGGATGTAGTGCATCAAATCCGCGCCCTGCGGACCGTAGATCCCACGGTCATCGCCTTGCATCACCCAGTTGTGCTGCTGGTCGGCGCGCGCGGCCAGTTCGTTCATGCGTTGGGCCAGGGCGGCGTGCTGGCGGGCGTGCGCACGAACCATTGCGCGCACGAGGAAGAACAGGCCGACGAGGGCTGCCGCGCCGAGGATCCACCAGATGAACTTGATGATCAGGCCGACGATGAACAGCACACCGATCACGCCGGCGAACCCACCGCCGCTGCTTCCCGACCTGTATCGCCGCCTGCTCATGGCCCCCACTTCCCGTCCCTGGTGCAGTGATTGTGCGCCAGCGGTCCGACAACTTCTGTCGACGCCGGTTAACGCCTTCGGTGTCGGTGGCCCATGCGAACATGGCTGCCATGCAGTCTGATTGGTTCACCGAGCTCACGGGGTTCCGGGAAACCAGCTACGACGCCACTCGCGAGCAGCTTCTCGTCGAGGGCGACGAGCTGGTCTCCACGGTGAACGGGAAACGGTATGGCATCGGCACGCTTGAAGTGCCAACGTTGAACGATTTGCGTGGCCGCGTCGACGTTCCGACCGATGGACGCACGACTGTCCGGTGCGTCACCGGCGAAGCGCGGGCCATGCACGCCGACCCCGGGCTCGTGGGGGCGCTGTTCCAGGTCGCGTCCCAATTCAATCTGCTGGAGATGACAGGACCGAGCGTCGCTCCGGAGGACGGCGTGACGCGGTATAGCGAGGACCACACGCAGGGTCCGGCGTGCGCCATCGCGGCGGGCGCCGCGACGATCTACCGCAATTACTTCGCGCCCGTCGACGGTGAAATCGGCCAGACACGGCAGCGCCAGATCAACGCCTTGGCTGGCGTGGGCGAGGCGTTGTCTGCTGAGCTGGGACTGCCGGTGTCGGAGCTGTGGCAGATGCGCAACGGCTACGCGTTGTGCACGGCACACGGTTTGGATGCGATCACCCGCCTGCTCGCAGACGCGGACGATGGCCTGCGCGACCAGCTGCGAGCGCGGCTTGCGGTCGGGTTGCACCGCGACGTCGAAGTGACTGATGTTCGCGTGGACGCGCGACGCCTTGTGTCACAGGCGTTCTGCTCGGCGTTGCCGGTCGCGTACGGGAGTGGTCCGTCGACGGCATGGGAGGCGTTCGCCCGGCTGGTACTGGAAGCCGCATACGAGGCGACCCTGCTTACGGCGGTCGAGCAGTCGTCAGCGGGCGGGTCGAACATCGTGCTGCTGACGCGCGTCGGCGGTGGAGCATTCGGCAACGCGGACAAGTGGATTGACGACGCGATTGTGCGCGCGCTGGAGTCCGTCGACCATGCAGGGTTAGACGTCCGCCTGGTGAGCCATGGTCGCATTCACGACTCCAACCGCATGATCGCCGAGCGATTCAATGGATAAGACCGCATCATGGCCACACGACGACGTCCTGCACGCGTGGTGGGTCGAACCACGGCGTCTGCTTGCAGGCGAATACCCCGGCGCGCGGACGCCTGAGCAGACTGCGAAGAAGCTGCGGCTACTCGCCGATGCCGGCATCGACACGATCATCGACCTGACGAGACCCGAGGATGGCCTCGAGCCGTATCAAGAGGCACTGCCGGCGGTGCGCGAATCGATCGGGCGCGAATTACGTCATTACGCTCATCCGATTCCCGACATGGGGGTCCTCGACCAGGCCGGCTACGACGGCATCGTTGGCTTCATCAGAAGCGAAATCGACGACGGCAGAACCGTTTACCTCCATTGCTGGGGCGGGAAAGGCCGAACCACTACCGTCGTCGGCTGTCTGTTGATCGACGGCGGATTGGACTACGACACCACGATCGGTCGAATCGCCGAGTTGCGCGCCGGGACGCGCAAGGCTCACGAGCGCTGCCCGGAATCCGAATCGCAGCGTCGGGCACTTCGGGAGCGTGCCACGCGGCGCCTGGGCCTACAGACCTGAACGTCTGTAGATCACCACTTGTGGTGGCAGGCGTCGCAATACCACGACTCGTCGGACACGCAACACCCAGCCGCATTCAGCCACGGCGGGATATTCCAAGGCGCGGAAGGCATTCCATAGAACGTGCTGCGGGTACGGCCGGCACCGCATTGCGGGCATGCCGGATGCTGTTCGAACCGAAAGTCGAGGAAGCTTCGATACTCGCCAGCCCGCATACGTTCGTGGCATTCGCGGCACAGGACAGCCGGCCAGTCGGTGGCCTGGACTCGCAACGACGGTCGATAGCGGATGGACGATAGAGACTGAGAATCATCTGTCCGCGTCACGATCGGTGGCGTCGGGTCCGGTCGACGATGTGGATCGACGGTGCGGATATGGACGTTGTCCCGCGCACCTGGGCCGGTCAGGTCGATATCGCTGTTGCATCCATCGCAGCCTCCCCCGGACTTCAACAACGTACGAGCGGCGGCTAGCGAGCTGTGGCCGAATCTGTCTCTGGGGCTATCGCGACAAATGCATTCGTTCAAAGCGAGTTCCATCTTGATCGCGGCGTCCCCCTCCAACTTCCACACATCCGTCAGGAAGTGTTGCAAGCCGAGCACCATTGCCAGTGTGGTCAAGTCGACGAGGCCGGCCCGCGACGGCGAATCAACCACCGCGCAGCCCGGGTCGCCGTCGTCGTCCACGTACGCAAGTCTGGTCAGGACCGAGACGGGATCGGTGTTCAGCAGCACTGCCACGGGATCACCGGCATGGGCTTCCCCGAAGCCATGGCGCCAGGGACGGTACGGGGACTCGGGCTCGAGGAGCGCGATTATCGCGTCCTTCCAGTCGCTCCCCTCGACGATGTGAAGGCGTTCAGTGATTGTTTGCGTCACTGAACCATTATCCCAGAGGGGTACGACAATTCGGTTGCACAAGCCTTTGCTGCGAGCCGACGCAGACCGCTGCTATTGCGCGGTGCGAATGACGAAGGCGTCTATGTTCTCGTCATAAGCGACCGTGTCATCGACGAATAGCTCTCCCGCCGGGAGGCCGTCCTCAGAGACCGCAATGAAGGTGAACTCCTCCTCGTCGTATGACACCGATCCGCGTACGAACATCGCTGCGACCTCGTGCCCGTCCGCTCCGTAAACGACAAGCTTCAAGCCGCCGGCGTCCTTGAGGTACTGCCCTGCTGCGGCGCGCGTCGTGACCATTGCCGATTCCCCTCTGCCGATAGGACTGGCCCCTCGACGTCAGTAATCGTTTCACCGCCGCCCAGCCGGTGTCTGTCATATCGCCGACTCGTCGCAAGGTGAGTCAACAGCAGCTGCCAAGCAGCATTCAGGTTGCGTCGCTACGATCACGACTGGTGCCCGCAGCGCTGCCACCGGTCTTTCATAATCGTCTCCGGAGGTGGGCGTTGCCGACGTACAGCTTTCAATGCGGCGACTGCGGCCCGTTCACCCTTGTGAGACCGATGGCCGAGGCACGGTCGCTGGCGGACTGCCCCGGTTGCGGCGACGACGCCCGCCGGGTGTTCGGGTTGCCAGCGTTGCGTGCGCTCGACACGGACGTCCGCCGGGCACACGATGCCGGCGAGAGAAGCGCCGACGCCCCGCAGGTCGTGTCGTCGGTGCCTGGGCGTTCGCGGCGGGCCACCCCTATCACGTCCGACCCTCGACACGCCCGTCTGCCCCGTCCCTGACTCTGGAGGTTGCCATGCCCGACGTCGTCTTCTCGGTTGACCAGGCACGCTCGATGCGCGACCAGGCAGTACCCGGTCACAACCGATGGCACCCCGACATTCCGCCAGCGGCCAATGTCCGTCCCGGACAACATGTTCGAATCGAATGCCGCGAATGGACCGACGGCCAGATCGGCAACAACGACTCCGCGAATGATGTACGCGACGTCGACCTGACGCATGCGCACATGCTGTCCGGGCCGCTCTACGTCGAGGGGGCCGAACCGGGTGATCTGCTGGTCGTCGACATCCTCGACCTTGGTCCAGTGCCGCAGGAGATCGGCGACGTGCCCGGTCAGGGCTGGGGCTACACCGGCATCTTCGCGAAGGCCAACGGAGGCGGCTTCCTCACCGACCACTTCCCCGATGCGTACAAAGCTATTTGGGATTTCGCGGGCCAGAAGTGCACCTCGCGGCACATCCCCGGAGTGGAGCTCACGGGCATCACTCACCCGGGGCTGTTCGGCACGGCGCCGTCGCCTGAGCTGCTGGGTAGGTGGAACGCCCGCGAGCAGGCGCTGATCGACACCGATCCGACCCGGGTGCCGCCGCTGGCGCTGCCGCCCTTGGACGAAAACACCTTGGGCGGCACCGCAACTGGCGAAGCGCTGGCCGCGATCGCCCGTGATGGCGCACGCACCGTGCCCGCCCGGGAGAACGGCGGCAATCACGACATCAAGAACTTCACTCGCGGCTCGCGGGTGTTCTACCCAGTCCACGTGCCGGGTGCCTTGTTCTCCGGCGGCGACCTGCACTTCAGCCAGGGCGATGGCGAGATCACCTTCTGCGGCGCCATCGAGATGGGCGGCTTCATCGACTTCCACATCGACTTGATCAAGGGTGGAATGGAAACGTATGGGGTCACGACGAATCCGATCTTGATGCCGGGCAACGTCGAACCGCGCTATTCGGAGTTCCTGACGTTCATCGGCATCGGCGTTGACCACGGCACCGATACTCAGTTGTACAACGACGCGACGGTGGCGTATCGCAACGCGTGCCTGAATGCGGTCGCATACCTGGAGAAGTTCGGCTACTCCGGCGCGCAGGCGTACTTGCTGCTCGGTGCGGCACCGATCGAGGGCCGAGTCAGTGGCGTTGTTGACATCCCGAACGCATGCTGCTCGTTGTATTTGCCAACTGCCATCTTCGATTTCGACATCCGGCCAAGCGCGACTGGCCCGGTGCGCGCTGATCGCGGTAGCTGTGCCGTGTCGTCCTGAAACGAGTACCTCCAATCGCGATGTGACCCAGAGGGATCGACGGCATGACCACGGGTCAGGTCCGCACGGTCGGCCAGAAGAGATCGAACAAGCGCTTTTCCCATCCGGTCGTCACTCGTCCGGTGCGGGTGCGCTCGGCGATGTGCGCGCCAACGACTGCGTCGACGAGGGTGGCGGCGTCGACATCGGCGCGGAACGACCCGTCGGCTTTCCCCGCATCTATCACTGATTCCAGTTCGGCGCGTTGCTTGGCCAGGATGCGGCGGAAGAGCTTGGTGAACGCGGGATCCTCGTCGGTGAGCAAGGCGGCCAGCCCGCCGTAGCCGATGCCGACCTCGACGGTCTTGACAGCTTGTCTGATCAGCCACCGCAGCCGCTCGGGCGGGTCGGCCCGCTCGGGGAGCGGTTCCGGAGTGGTGACCTGCGACAGTGCAGCGGAGAGCATGTCGCGGCGGTCGCTGAAGCGGCGGTAAATGGTGGTCTTGGCGATGCCCGAGCGCGCTGCCACCGCCTCGACGGTCACCGACCGAGGGCCTTTGGTGCGCAGGAGGGCAAGCGTGGCGTCGGCGATCGAGTCGTCGACGTCTTGTCGCGGCGCCATTGTGATCCTCCTCGGCCGACGGCGGAATAACCATGCCGAGAAAAACGCTACACTAGGCGTAGCGCTACGCTACGCGTAGCGTTTTGTATCGGAGTGGGAGAGGTGATCGAGGTGTTGAAGGCTTTGCGCCAAGTTTCGATGACGAATGTGGCATACGTGCTGTTGCTGCTGGTGTTCGTGGCGCTGGGATTGTTTTGTCTACGCGTCGGCGACGGGAGGCGCGTTGGCGGGCATCCTCGCCGCCAGCATGGTCGTGTTGATGGTCGCGTCGGTGGTGGGTTTCCGGGTCGGCGCACGCATGCGGACGGAGTCCAACGACAGCGGCATCGACATCCCCGGTGAGAACATCTGGGCCCGACCGCTGCGCCGCGAACAGATTGATCGGTATCTGCAGAGCTACCGTGGTGTGCGCGACAACCATGAGCCACTACTGCACCCCGCAGCAGTCCCCAGCAGCGAACCGACGAGGTTGATGGATAGGCGCGCGGCTTGACTGCCGCGGTCAACGACGCGACGTTACCCTTTCGCCAGCGCCACCACTTCTTCGGGCGACAGCGGATTCGGTGGGTGGTAGGACAGGCACCACGGCGCGACCATGCGGCGGAACGCCTCTCCTTCGATCGCGACATAGAAGTCGCCGGTGCGCAGTCTGCTGATGTCGGGCATGAGTCCGCCCTTCGCCCGTGCCATCTCCTGGGCAGACGCGATCTGGGCAGGGGCGCTGAGCAGGCCGTAGAACTGCGTGACCGCATTGCCGGGTATCTGGTTGTGCAGACCCTTGGGCGCCTGCGTCGCGAAGACCAACCCCAGGCCGTACTTGCGCGCCTGCGATGACAACGCCAGCGTGCTACGAGTACACGCCGTGAATCCTCTTGATGGCGCTAGTGTTTGGGCTTCGTCCATCACCAACAACCCGCGCAGCGGACGGTCGTCAGCAGGGTTCCGCTTGATCCAGGCGAACAGCGCCATCTGCAACTGGTTGACGAAGCTCTGCCGTTGTTCGTCGGAGGACAGTCCGATCATGCTGATCACCGACACCCGAGCGCGGCGCCCGGACGACGGCGTCAGCAGTACACCAGGATCCAGCGCCGTGCCCGCCCCGCCGAACATCTTGTCGTTGACCATCGCCGCGCGCAGGTTCTCCGCCAAATTCGCCGCGATCTTGTGCGCACCGGCCAAATCGCTTGCGTCGTCGGGTAAATCGCTGAGCATGTCCACGAACCCGCCGAGCGAGGGATCCGGCTTTCGGCCATACAGCTCCAACGCATTTCGCAGCACAGCCCGCTCGCGATTCGCCTTCTGCGTCTGACCCGATATCGACGCCCGCGGCTCGAGCGCTGCGGCGGCCGACTCGACGGCTTCGGTGAATTCGTCATCGTCGTCGACAACACTCGGGAAGTCGGGCAACGGCTGAAACACCAGAGGACGTCCCGCCGCCTTCCGCGGCGTCCAGATCACGACTTCAGTGTTCTCCAGGTACTCGGCGGCACGACGATCGTCAGACTTCCGCCAGCCGTCCGACCGTTGCGGCCACCTGGTGCCAAGCCGGGCCAAGTCGTTGTTGGGATCGAGCACGATCGACGACACGCCCTGTAGCGCACACTCTTCGATCAGACGGCGAAGCAACACCGTCTTGCCCGACCCGGTACCGGCGAATATCGCGACGTGCTTGCGCAGCGCGACTAGGTCAACGGAAACTGTTGTGTCACTTCGACTATCGACGCCCAGCGGTATCGCAGAATCCGGCACTTCATACTCGACCTCGACAACAACCGGCTCTTCTTCATCCTTCGGCGGAACCACACCGTCATCGGGTTCGAAGCCGAGCGCATCCTGCAGCATGACCAGCCCGTGGGCGGGCCGCCGGACGCGTAACCAACTTGCGAGGTCCGCGGGGTCGTCGGCGATCAGGTCACGAAGCGCGACCATGGTCCGAACGTCGTCGTCGGAGATCGCAAGCGTGCGGCCACCGGCGCGATGGAAGTCGTCGACCAGTTGCGCCGTCTTCGGGCCGGCGGGCCACGGCGAGTTGCGCAGCAGGAACAGCTGTCGCCGGTCGGAGCCCATGCCGAGTCCCGTTGAGCTCCAAGCCTTCTTGATTCGATTCTGGGCGGCGACGGCGTTGGTTGCGGCGACGGCGCGAAACGCCCAATGCCGTTCGTCCTCGGTGGCGCGGTCGAGGCTCTGACGCAGGCGCGCATGCAGGGCGACGTGGCGGCCGGGCGGCGGATCGAGAGCGAAGGTCTGATCTCCGTCGCGTTCAGCGACCCAGGCCGTGAGCGCAGCGCCCAGCAGCTCCGGCATGGTGGTGTCTTCGCCTTCGTGGTCCAACGCGGCGGACGGTACTGCGCGCCGCCGGTACTCTGCGAACCGTCGATCGAGTTCGGAAGAGACATTCTCTTCAGTCTCGTCGTCGGACTCCCAGATCGGCTTCTGGTCGGCATGGAGGTGGTCGAGTTCGACGATCTTGTTGTGCTTGAGGCACTCTCGGACATGAGTGTCGGCGCGCATCAACAGTTGGCGCGGTGTGTAGTCGGGAGCTTCGGTGAAGGCTGCGGGCAGGATGGGCCAGCTGGGGTACGGCGGCCGGAACCCCGTCTCGGCGTAGCTTGCGACGAAGCGGCGTTCGAGGATGGCGCGGCCGATGTCCGGTGTGGGCAGCGGTTTCAGCGGTGCGGTGACCCGAAACCGGTCAGCCACCGTCGCGGTCGCACGGCTCCGAATGCCTTCCCATACCGCCGGCAGGCAGGCGACCACAGCGACAGTGCGCCGCATCTTCTGGCGGACAGCCATCAGTCCGTCGGCGACTTGATGCAGGACGTCGTCGCCGTCGGTGCGGGCGTCGTCGGTGCGCGTCAAGGATTGCGCCAAGAGCGTGTCGATCTGGTCCAGCGCCAACACCGCCGGGCCGGCGAGGGCGACGAGCCGAGAGATCTCTTGAACGCACTGCTGGGCCGAGGCGGGTGAGGTGCGCAGGCGCCATTGCGCGCGCTCGTCGTCACCGAATTCGTCGCTGGCCTGCAGGTAGGCCTCGCCGACGTCGTGCGCGACGAGGTCTGTCGCACCGAGGAGTACGAGCGCGCGCAAGGTCTGATGGCAGTCCCGAACGGGGTCGCGGTGTGCTTTGGCGAGGGCGTTGATGAAGCGGTCAAGCGTCTCGGGTTCGAGGTCGTCGTCGCCGATGATGGCGCGGCGGTCGGCGCGGGACACGTGCGCGATCGACGACAGTTCCCAGAGCAGGTCCTTGAGTTGCGTCTCGCGCGTGGCGCCGGGACGGCCGAGGCTGTCGACGATGCCGTTGCGCACCGACTCCCAAAAGGTCGCTGCGTCAAGCAGTTCCACGAGCAAGAAGTAGCCGCCTGCGGCTTGGATGCGTTCGCGAACCTGTCCGAGCAGGTGTGTCTTGCCGGACCCCGCGCGACCCTGCACGACGACGCCGAGCGGCGAGGACATGGGGTCACGGGTGGCGTCGCCGAACGCGTCCATGACGTCGTCGACGGCGAACTCGTTGAGGCCGGCGACGTGGGTGGCGGCCTGCGGTCGCCAGAGGTCGTCGGCGGTTGGGGCCCACGTCAGCCGAAGCGACGCGAGCGCTTCACGTTGTGCTTCCTGCATCACGGCCCGATCGCGATGAGGTGCTTGCTCTCGTCGCCGATGACGACGGCGGCGCCTCGATCCGCGGCGGTGAGGACTTTCTGGTTCTCCTCGGGGATCAGGCTCACGTCAGGCGCCCGAAATAGGCTGTGGAGGGCAGCGTCGACTTCGGCGCGCGGCGTGTCGGCGAGCTCGGTACGAAGCTGGGTGAGGCTGACCCAGCCGCCTGGCCGCGGGGCGAGGTCGGCATAGGCACGACGGATGCGCTCCTCGGCGGTCGCGGGAGCTTGGCCGTCGGAGCCGAAGACGTCGGCCAGGCTGAGGTCGGCGCGGCGCAGGTAGCGGTTGAGGGAGCCGAGCACGGTGTAGAGCGTCTTCGCGGGACCGGTCGATCGCGGCGGCGGGCCGGCAGCCAGGATGTCGTGGCACAACCGCCAGCCGCGGTCGGTGAGCTCGTGGACGAAGCGGCCGGTGCTGCGATCCGACTCGATCAGACCGAGGGCGTTGAGTTTGTCGCGTCCAGGTTTGTCGAGTTTGGGCCCGAGAGCTACCAGGTCAGGGTTGGGAACGGGCCGCGCCTCGGCCATCAAGACCAGAAGTACGGCGCGTTCGGTTCCGGTCAGACCCGCCGGTGTGACAGTCACGTTTGCAAACTTATCGACTTCTCGGAAGACAGGGGTCGGGGGCGGCGGCCAATCCGGCGGCGGCGCTGCTCCGAATCACTTGGTGTGGAGACCACGACGACGCGCGCAGCGCCGAGGGCAGTTAGGGCGTGGCGGTGGATCGCCACCGTGTTGGCGCTGAGCCAGTTGGCCGCGCCGTTCGTCGCGGACGCGGTCGCGGGGAACTTTCTCGAGTCGGGCGCGACGAACGAGGCGCTGATCACGCCGGCCGGGTACGCCTTCAGTCTGTGGGGATTGATCACGGCACTGAGCGCAGTGACGGCGGTGTCGGTGCTGCGTTACGGGTTGGGCGCGTGGTGGGAGACGAGCCTGCTCATCGACGCGAGCGTGGTGTTCGCCGGGTTCAGCGTGTGGCTGGTGGTGGCCGCCCAGGACTGGCTGTGGCTGAGCGTAGTGGTGTTCGCGGTGATGGTGTCGGCGCTGATTCACGTCATGCGACTGCTGGTGCGACGGCGGCACGACATGACGTGTCCGGGGTGGCTGGCGGTGTTGGCGACGGTGACGTTCGGCTTGTATCTGGGGTGGAGCAGCATCGCGGTGTTCGCGAATGTGGCTGCGGCGTTGATCAGTTCGGGCGTCTCGGCGTCGTCGACGGGATGGCAGTTCGTGGTGTTGGTCGTGGCCGCAATGTTCGCTTTGGGGATGACGACGATGTTGCGCGGCACTCCCGGGTATGTGGCGGGCGCGTTGTGGGCGCTGGTGGCGATCGCGGTCGGCGCCGCGGGGCGGGGCAGTACAGCGTTGGCGGTGACGGCGGCTGTGGCCGCTTTGGTCGTGGCGATTACCGCGGCGGCGGTGTGGCCGCGAGCCCATCGCAGTGGCCGGAGATAACAAGCGACGACCTCTGCCCCGGCGCAGCCGCGGGCGTGGACAGCGTGCGGCTGCGGATGACGGTGGACACCGGTGCCGCCGGCGGCACACTCGCTGTGGGCTAGACAAAGGATGACGATGCTCGTGTCAGACGTGGATTATCGCGAGACCCGCGACACCCTCTAATACATCGAAGTCCGCATCCTGCGTGACGACGGGCAGCTGCTTGGCGGCTGCGATTGCAGCGATCCATAGGTCATTGACTCGGACCCGTCGCCCGGCCTCGGCCAGGTGGACGCGGAGCAGTGCCCAGAGTTGAGCCGCGTCTTCGTCGACCGGTAAGGCGGTCATATCAGCGACTGCATCCAACGTGCGAAGTCGACGCGCCCGGATCTCGGAGGTCTGCGCCGCGAGCACACCCGCGTTCAGTTCGGCGAGGGTCACCACAGTCGTGGCTACTTCCTCCGGAATCAGCGTCGCCTCCAGTTGGCGCCCACTCTCGTTGGCGATGAAGATCGACGTGTCGAGGATGCCGGCCGCCGCTCGATCGGTCGTCACAAGTCGTCGAGTTCGTCGGTGGTTTCGCCGGCGAGCTCCGCGAGGTCGTCACGCAAACCGGGGTCCGCCTGGCTGGTCTCGAGCCGATTGATCAACTCTGCCTTCGATATCCACCGCCGACGCTTCGGCGCCACAGCGGTGATCACCGCGACGGCTCGCCCATTCACCGTGACCGTCACCTCTTCGCCCGCTTGAACCCGACGAAGCACGCCTGCCGTGTCGTTTCGCAATTCGCGGGACGCGACCGTAGACATGCTACGACTGTAGCATTGTTGTAGCACATCGGCCTCCGGACCGCGGTCAGTGGCGCCGATCGGTAGGTCATGCAGCTGCTTCGCGGTCGTAATAGCCGTCGAGCAACGCCGAGACGTTTCTCGATTGCCATGCCCGGCCGTCGGGGGTGCGTTGACCCGACGAGTTCAGCACCCGCGCGGCCGCTGCGCGGGTCACCCCACAGCCCTCGACCAGCCAGCGCACATAACTCGTGATCGCCGGACAATGCTCCGACCACGGTGTGGCTGGCTGAGGAAGCCTTGGTGGCCAATCACTTTCGTGTGGAGCCGCCGGCGCAGCATGCGCCGCCTGTTCGACCACTCTCTCGAGACTTTCTATGCCGGCGGCGGCCAAGGCAGCGTGGTCGAGTACGTCGACGGCCTGCACCTCACGCCGCAGCGCATGGTCGATTTCGTTCATGCCGCCGACGTCAGGGACGGGCCACAGATCGTCGCCCACCAGCAGGTCGAGGCCGTGTCGATGCAGTACCAGAGTCAGCCGACGGTAGTGCTGCTCGCGCCCCAGATCCGCTAGCGCACTAGGCATCCAGATCGGCAGCCGGACCGAGATGGCGCGGGCCATCGCCGCCACGACCGCATCGACATCTGCCAAATCGTCGTGCGAAGCGGGCTCCCCATGGGTGAACGCGAACATTGCGGTGACGGTCGCCGAGCGTAGCGCCGCGCGGGCCGCCAGTTGCTCACAGCGACGGACGGTTTCGTCGTCGCCAAGCAACACAACCGCTGTTGCGGTGACATTGTCGCGTCGAATCATGGCAAGCCCCCCTCGGCACACGAGATTTCCCGCCGCACCGTCGCGGCGGCATCTCTGAGTCGATCCGAAGGTATCGGGAGCGACTGACAAGTCAGACCGGGTGTCAGCCGCAGTCCACCAAGCGGTTTCGGGGGGCTTATACGCGAATTCCGAAATCTCAGGAGTTCGCTTCATTGAACCTTTCAGCGAATATACGACAGTTGTGATTAACGGTGCGAACCTTCTGAGCCGCACGCAGGACGTCGCGGTCCCCGGCAGTGAGCCGACGCGGTTGATGGATCGACGCGCAGCCTGACGGTACGGCGTCACCATGAATGCAGGCGTTTCGAGCCGGTCCATATCTCCTCGGCGACGACGGCCCAAGTTCGTGCGTCGTGCGACCGACGACCCTCCATATAATTGTCATCAACGATTCAAGGGGTCTGATGTTCGTCGATACCGATTTGCTGCGTATGGGAGCAGATTTTTCACAGAGTGCGGGCGCTATCGCCCAACGCGGGGCCGACAGGCTCGCGTCGACGCAGCCGTCAGCAGGCATTTTCGGCGATTTTGAAACTGCCCACGCGTTTCACCACGCCTTATCCCAAGCGCACGATCACCACGTCACCACTTTGCAGGGCCATCGCGCGGACTTCGACTCACTAGCCCAAAAGGCCACCTCCGCTGCCGCCGTGTTCACCAAGCAGGACGAGACAAGCGGTTCGGCGCTGCGTTCAGCCGGACGCGACGTCAGCTGACATCCAATGTCAGTCCTGCTCAGGCATCTCGACATCGGTGAGCTGACTGGAGCCGCGGGCGGTGATCCCTGGCAGCTAAACAAGACGATGCAAAGCGGTTCGCCGGGTGCGATCAGCGAGCTGGCGACCGCGTTTTACGAGGCCGGTGTGTGCGCGCAGGAGACGGATGAGGAGTTCAACGCCGCCAGGCAGCGCTTCGCGTCCGCTTGGGACCGTCAGGACGGCGGCGATCATCCGATCAACGATTCTGATGAAGTTCGAAGGGCTACCGAGTCGCTGCATCTCACCAGGCAGCAGATGACCCGAGTCGGCGTGGACCTGCAGAACGTTTCGGCGTCACTGGCTGAAGCACAGCGCAGCGGAGGCATCTCGATCAGCAATCTAGAGACCCGGCTCCAAGCGATCGACGACCAGATCGACCGCGAGATCGCGACGGCGGCTGCCAACGGTCAAGACGTCGACTGGTCTGATCTGAAGCAGGCCGCCATCGACGCGACAACACAAGGACTGCACGAGATTCATGCAATCCGTGACGCGTATTCGAAACAACTCGATGCGTCACGAGGCGAGATGGCGGCCGAAGGCTACACACCCGAGGCGACAACGGCCGTCGATGGCGAAGCTGACGTATCGACAAATGAAGAAGCTCACGCCGAGGCCGGCAAGTACGGAGAGACGCAGCGCGCAGCCGATGAATCGCTTGTGCACTCGCCGGGGCCGTGGACGCCGGAAAAGCAGGCCGCCGCAGGTCGTCTGCGTGATTTCGCGACGATCAACAATCCGACGGCCGGTGTCGACGAAGTCCGTTATGCCGGTGAACGCCTCAACGATTACCGCATGTCTCAGTTCTCTGGGCCGTTGCCGACCGACACAGTGATGGGCGGCGATGCGCGGACCCGGGCTCAGGCAAGGCTGCAGATGCAGCAGCGGCTGGAGTCGCCCTACGCCTTGCCCGGCAAGCCGCCATTGACACCCGACCAGGCCACCCAGCTGCTGAACCAGTGGGAAGCCAACGGCCGCGGGATGGTCCTACACCAGTTTGCGACGCAATTGCAACAAGCTGGTGTATCGGCACAGGGAACTCAACAGGCCGTCAACGAAATCCAGAATGGCGCGTCGCCCGGTGAGGTGATCAAGGAAGCGACGGCAGGTCTTGCAACGCAGGCCACCAACCTTGGTGAGGGCGCAAAAGCGCACGCAGAAGCATTACCTGGCGGAGGGCATTGGGGTAATGCGCCGGTCTGGTCGAACGCCGATGCGGAAGCGCTAAAAGGGTTTGGCTCGAAACTCGGTACGGCTGGCACGGTTGTCGATGGGCTGTTGACGATCAACGATGTGCTGCATGGCGCACCGGCATTCGAAGAGGGCGCGCAGTTTGGCGGCCGTACGCTTGGGGCGATGGGCGGCGGTTGGCTCGCAGGTGCGGCGTGGGGCTCATTGGTCGGACCGGAAGGCACACTTGTTGTCGGCTTCCTCGGTGCGCTGGGCGGCGGCATAGGAGGAGAAAAGTTCGTGGACTGGATGATGGGCAAATAGCACGGTGGCGAACGTATTCTTCGTCATCCTCGTCGTGTGCGCCGTCGGTGCCCTCGCGCAGCAGTACGTCAAGTACAGCAGGAGCTTGCAAAGGCGCATCTATTGGGGCTGTGCATGTTTGGGGGCAGTGGCGGCGTATTTCGCCTTCTATCCGGATTCCCGAAAAGGGATTGGCATAGCCCTGTTCTTCGTGGGTGTCATGATTGCCGCGGCGTACGCATACACGCCGTATATCAAGATCGGTGGCAAGGTTTACGCACTCACGGTGCAGGACAGCCGACCTGCCCCAGACGAAAACTCCGCGGAGCGTCCTGGCTCAGCTTTGACTGACCAAGACCGCGACCCTGCTCCCGACGCATACAGCGGATTACTCACGGCCACCAAGATGTGGTGGTTACTGATACTGATGATGATCATCTCGACCGGCAATATATACGCATTTGCCTCCGGGAAAGGTGAATGGTGGGTTGCCGCAATGGGCTTGGTCTTCATCGTATTTCTCTCTATCGCAATGGGATTCGGCGACGCGAGTTGGGGCTACGGGATCGCCCGTGGCCAACGCGTGCAGTTCGTCATCGCAGCGATCGTGACTGTCGGCGTGTTCGCTGCGTTGTACCTGGCCGCGTATCAAATCGGAAGGCATTCGCCACTGCGACGCAAACGGTCCATGGAGTTCCGCGCCCATCCACGGCACCAGAAGTCGGATTGAGAGCCAGCACCGAGGGCCTCTCCCGGCTGTCGAGGAGTGACTTGAGCGCTTCGTCGGCCGGTACAAAGGAGCCAGCTTCGCGCGACTACTCCGTATGGCAAGGCCTCACCTGGTCGAGCTTCCCAGGCCCGATGCGAGTGGCCCCGACCTGCCAGTGTTCGGCGACGGCAAACCCGATGTCGCAGAGGCTTAAACGATGACAAAGGACGGGCGGCTCCGCACAGAGCTACTGACCAGCGGATTATCTGATTGGGTCTCACTCGCCGAGACGCAGCAGATTATTTCGCACTTCCAGCTCGCCGAGAGCGATGAAGCGCGCACGGAACTAACCGTCAGGACCATCCGCTCATTACTCGAGGACGGCCTGATGCAGATCGGCGAGTTACCCGGACCGGAAGAGACATTTCCCGCGTGGGAACCGATCGACGTGGCCATGAACCGCCTACATGAACGCTTCGTCAGCCACTATGACGATCCGGCATCGTGGGACTATTCCATATGGCTGGGCCTGACTGAAGCAGGCCGAAAAGTTGCAACCGAGCTGCGCGCGAAGGATTCTCGCCGCGAGGCAGGCCAGCCGTAATCAATCCGAAGCGGCGTTAGCGGTGCGAAGCCATCTGCACCGCAGTTGAATTCGTGCGTTCTAGGCGCCTCGCCGGCACTGCCTTAAGGCGTGACCCAGCAGTGGAACAGCGGCACGCCCTCCCAGGCACCGCCGCGGGCGACTGCGACGACGGCGTGCGGGCGGTCGAAGGTGATCTCGACGCGGTGGATGGTGCGTTCGACGAACTGCGGGGCCCCCATCGCCATTGCCATAGCGGTGACGGCGGCGGCCTCGAACCCGTTCTCGTCGTAGGCGGCCGTGGCCGCCTGCACGCACTCAGTCGGGCCCTTGAGTTCTGGTGCGGCCTCTCTCAGTGATGCGGCGAGTTCTGCCACCCCGGGCGCGGCGATGAGTGTGCTGTCCACGGCGGCGTCCCAACGCGGCAGATGACTGCGCCAGAGATAGTCGCCGCCGCCAGGTGCGTCCCAGTCGGTGAACGTCTCGGTTGTTTCGCGGACGGTCCAAGCATGGCCGTCGGCCGGATTCCTGCCGGGCGCTTCCCCGTGCCACAGTGCACCCTCGTTGAGCTTGGAGACGACCTCGTCGACAGATCGCCACACATCGGTCGGCGAAACATCCGGTGCAGCAATGACACTGACCACGTCGATGCCATCCTCGCTGAACGGCTTGGCGACGGCGACTAGTCCTGCGGCACTGGTGTCGACGATCGTCTGCAGCCCATCGTCGAGGACGAGCATCCCGTTCTCGTCGGTGCCCAGTTCCGTGGTCCACCGCGGCTGCATGACCAGCGCGGTAGCCAGGACGAGCTGGGTCAACGGGTCGATCTGTACCGGGAACCGCTCGATGAGGCCGCGGGTGTGCTCGACGGCCCAGCGGTCCAGTGCGGCCTGGTCGGGCAGCTCGTCGAGTGCGACGGGCAGCGTCGCCGTCAGCGAGACGCGCGACCACGCTCCGAGCGCCGCAGCGATGGTCGGGTGCGGCGAGTCGAGCAGGCCGGCCGCCAGCGCGGCGGCGTCCTCGCAGGGCACGCCGAGCACCTCGGACAGTCGGGCGCGGTGTGCACCGGCGGCGATCGGCGCGAAGCGGGCGAGCAACAGCCACAACCCAAGGTAGGAAATGGCCGGTGTCTGCGCCGTGTCCAGCGTCTGCCGCGTCAATGCCGCGTACGCGGTGATGAGGCCTGCGGTATCCGGGCGTGGCGCCGTTGTCCATGACGAATCGTTGTAGGAGCCAATGGTTTCGCGTTGACCGCACGTCACGCATTCAGTGGTCCAGTCGCCCTCCATCACGCAGCACCCGGCCAGGGCGAGATCCGCGCGGTGCGCTGCCTCGTCGAACAACTCTGGGGTGGGCATGCCGTGGACCTGGTGGTGCAGCGCGGTCGATCCGCATCGGCCGCAGGCGGGACTCGTGTTGGTCATGGCCGGCAAGATACCTCGCCCCACCGACAAGCGGGCCGCATATCGTGCGAACCCGCATGTATTGCGTATCCGCAGTTTCTGCGGTATGGTGCGGTGTGTCCAATCGCTACACACGCATCCGATCCGAGCTTGCCAGGGCCGAAAAGGCTGACCCGGCAACGGCACTCACGCACCTTCGCGCGGTGCTCGACGACGTTGGCGGGCTGATCGACGAGACACTGGCCGACGCCGTCGTCGACGCGGAGCTGTCGCTTCGCGCAGCGGCGGAGAAGGTTGGGCTGACCGAGAACGCGATTGGCCCGCGCCTGGCCACCACGGCGAAGCTGGGTGGCTACGCCGCCGACGGTCGGGTCAACGCCAAAGGTGTGACGCGCGCCCGGTACGACAAGGAGACCGGGATCGCACCACCGCCCGCGCCGCCGCCCGACGCCAAGCCCATGCAGTTCAAACGCCGCCGACCTACCGCCTGACCGAAAGGGCCAAACCATGTCGAACTCCGATCGCACCCTGCTCGTGTTTCTGCTCGACCGTTCGGGGTCGATGCAGTCCATCAAGTCTGACGTCGAAGGTGGATTCGCCGCGTTCATCGATGAACAACGCCAGGCGCCCGGTGAGTGCGCCGCGACGCTGGCCCAGTTTGATACCCAGTACGAGGTCGTCTATCACCAGATCCCGGTCGGGGAGGTTCCTGCGCTGAACCTGCAGCCGCGCGGTGGCACGGCGCTGCTGGACGCGATGGGCAAGCTGATCACCGATACGGCGGCACAGCTTGACGCGGCGCCGGAGGCCGAGCGCCCGGGCACGGTGATTGTCGCGATCATGACCGACGGCTATGAGAATTCGAGTCAAGAGTGGACGCACCCGGCCGTCAAGAGTCTCGTCCAGCAGCAGACCAAAAACGGCTGGGAGTTTCTCTACATGGGCGCCGACCAGGACGCCGTCGAAGTCGGGGTCCGCCTCGGAGTGCAGCACGACAAGTCGGTGACCTTCGGCAGGGGGAAAGCCCGCGACGTCATGGCCATGACATCGGCCAACATCAGCCGGCACCGCGCCGCCAGGATCGAGAACCCTGACGCCGTCATGGACGGTTACTCCGGCGAGCAACGCGCCGACGTCGCGGACGGCTAGGGCTCAGCGCGTTGGCAGCGGCTTTCGTTGGCCAGAACGCGGGCGACGACGTTGCGTTGGGTATCCCTGCTGCGCAAGATTTTGGCGGTTACTCGATACCTTTTGATGACGGCAGTGGACGGTCTCCTAGCTAATGAACACGTTTTTGAAGCGGTTCCAGCTAGAACTCGGACTTCAGTCGCAGGCGAATATCTCAAGCTGACGACGTTGCGCCTCTGTGAGAACAAGGAGTGGATTGGTGGAACGCGGAAACACTTCGGCTGCCTCCCACTGAGTCTTAAGCACGCTCGTCGCTATGCCGATCTTCACGCCTCGGTCCTTCAGCTCGGCATGCAATCGGTGCGCGTCCAGTAGGAATACGGTCTGAATACAGAACGGGCGCAAGGTACCCCGCGACGACGCGAGGGCTGATGGTGCACCGGTGAGAACGAGGTAATAGTCCAGTGGAGCACTCGGATTGATGTCCAGAACGCTTTCGTGTTTCGTATACGCTTTGACGTTGACCGTTCGACCGGCAAGCTCACCCGTGGTAAAGCGTCCGTCGTAACCGGCGGTGTTCGCGGCGGTTTCCAGCTCGATTTCGAAGATCCGTGCTGCGATCCATTCGCCAATGCTTCCGGTGTTCACCGGGCGGTCCAGCAGGCGGCCGATGCGGGCGTCAAGAGCGTTTCGTTCTCGAAGCAACGCGCCGAGTTCTTTGAGTTCTGTGTCGTCTTGTTCGTCCACAGCACGACCGTTGCACAGAAGGTGATTCGACGACCCCTTTACAGTCAAGTTCGGTACCGGAGTTAACCGCGGTTAAGTGGCAAACCGGGCGTGTGTGGGGACGCCTCGCAGTTCTTGCGAACCCGCTTGCCGTGCAGTGTGGTTAGTCTGCGGAACTGTTTGATCCAGAAGCGTGGCGACAAGGCTGTTCGCGAGGGCCCGCGGTCGAAGGAGTCGAGCTGGAGTCAACGCGAACCGTAAACTGACGCGCACGAAGAATCGGTTCAATAGTGTCGTTGCTTCGACCCCGGGACCAGGCCCGCGCCCGCATACTGGACGTGATGGCCGACCAGTATCCATTCCGTACAGAGATCGAGCAGATTCTCCTTAGTCACCAGCGCACCCGCTACGCCAAGGTCCTCAACGGTATGAAGAGGAACCTCACCGACGCCGAGATGGTCGCGGCAGCAGCGGCAGACGGTGAGCCAGTGAACCTCGAGAGGATCGCCGAAGTGCGCAGAATCGTGCGTCTTTCGCTCGCTGGAGAGCTCGCGACACCATCGGAAGCCGAGATGCAGGCTGGGCTGTACCGGGAGCTACTGAACTACCCGCGGTCGCCTGAGCTTCGTCAGCACACCATCACCCGATTGACTCAACTGCAGCAGCTCGATCCGTCCGTCAAGTTGACCCCGCTAGGCAATGTCCGCCTCGGTGCAAACGACCACCCGCGCCAGGAGAAGCCTGAGCAGCGGTGCGAAAAGTGCTTCATGGTCCACAACGGCGAGTGCCTGTAGCCCAGACTCCCTCGACATGCGATTGCACGCTTGATGAACACTTAACCACCGATCCTTGGTAGGTGCTTCTCCGACCAAGCAACGAACGTCGCAATGTCGCCGAATCTCTCGCGGATTGCGCGAGACTCGGCCCGGCGATCGTGCGACGTCACGAAGAACTTGCCGTCACTTGTCGCCTCACCGCAACCGCAGAAGCATGTCCCGTCAGGCTCTGCGGGCTCAACCGCTGGAACTGCGTCAGCAATTCTGGCTGGCTTGGGGCTGACCGTGGATGCGGTCATTCGCAAGCGCTTACCCTCTTCGAAGAGCCATCGCTCGATGACATCTGGCCGATCCAATTCGTGCTCGTTGACCCAGCGCCCCAAGAGCACCGCATAGCGCGCGTAGGCGGTCGCCAACCAACTCCGACTAGGGAGCGAATGCCATCCGCATGTCTTCTGTAGCGCTAGGGCGACGTTCTCGTCGAGGATGCAACATTGGTGGTCGGAGGAACCACCACCAGCGAAGTAGAGGTACTTGGTGAAGAAGGCTGGACCCAGTTGACGTATCGCTGTGCGGTTGTCCGGATACAACAAACTGTATGCCTCGCCGGGGTCGCGACGGCTACAACGAGCTGCTTGTTGCAGTAATGCCGTGGCGGTTTCGCGATTTCGGGCGACAGATGCGATTCGGGCACGGTTCTTTCGCCGCTTACTGCCGCTACCCCACGCGAGCGAGTTCCATAACAGGGTCAAGGCTGCATCGGGACTCTCGGCAGCAGGCCCGGAAAGCGCAAAGATTTCCGCGCGGCTGATGGTGTCGCCGACCAGGGTGTCATCGAAACCATGCTCCTCAAGGGTCGTTGTCCACCAACTGCGACGGACCTCGATGGTGTGATTATCGATCCACTCCGCAGCTTCGGTATCCCTCAGCTGGGCGACGGCCTGTG
This sequence comes from Mycobacterium sp. 3519A, assembly GCF_900240945.1. Lineage (NCBI taxonomy): Bacteria > Bacillati > Actinomycetota > Actinomycetes > Mycobacteriales > Mycobacteriaceae > Mycobacterium > Mycobacterium sp. 3519A. Next base: position 320,882 of record NZ_OESG01000013.1, on the reverse strand, counting down.
GCGGCAGATGTATGTCTTCCAACGGCGTAGCGGTCATAGATTGATTGTTGGCTAAATCCCTGTAGACGGCAGTAGTCCAGCAACCACACCGCACAACTGCTCGACTTCCGCTGTTGAGGGCTGCATTTCGAATGCATGCAGATGGCAGGCATTGCTCAGCCGGTTCCACGCGAAGGCGGCGCGGTTGGCTGCGCCCGCAGTGTCGAGTGCCCGCAGAATCAACAGCTTGCTGCGCGTCGTGGCCCGAGGTGCCGACGCTCCGAGGCTGACGCAGCGTTGCTCGACGATCTCCTCCAGCGCGCGGCGTGCGAGAAACGCCGCCATACGGGACGACGATCCGCCGGTGCCGCGAGCAGTCAGGATCCGCTGGGCCTGACTCAGGAGTTCGATAGCACTCATCGCAACGCCAACACCGCTTGCACCGTCCGCTCGAGCTCTCGCGCCTCCCTCATCGAGACGCCGCGGGCTTCGTCGTGGACCGCGTTGCACAGGCGCAGAGTCGGCCGGCGTTCAGGTCTGCCGTCGAGCCAGCCCTTGAGGTCTGCACTCGGGTCGCCATGTACCGCAAGCGCCAGCCGCGACAACGTCTTCTTAGCCGACATCCAAGCGTTCTCAGAATCCGCACGAGGTCGCCCTGCTATGGACTGCTTCGTGTAAAACGCTTGCTTCGCAGCCGATTCCACTGCCACGCGACACAGGCCCGGCAGTACCCTCGCTCTGATGTCGTCGGGCAGGCGGTCGTCCTTGATCAGCGCGAAGATGTCATTCACGGCCCGCAACGCGGGGTTGACGTTGTCGCGGATCGTCACCTTGGACCCTGACTCCCGCACCACTTCGATGAGTCTGGCGTCCGTACCGGTCTCCCTGATCACTGAAGCCAACCGATCATCGTGAGAGAACACGATGACCTGGTGGGTGCGGGCGATCCCGGAAAGCACCTGGACGAACCCGTCGATCTTGGCGGGGTCCATTGCCTGAATCGGATCGTCGAGAACGACGAATCGGAACGGACTGGCCGGAGCCGTGGCACGCGGTAGAAACAGCGCGAGCGCGAGTGCATGCTTCTCCCCTTGGCTCATCACCGACAACGCCTTGGTGGGCTGCCCGTCCACCGATCCCCCCAGGGTCGCTCGCCGACGGGTTGCCGTGCCCTCCAGGGTGATCTCCCCAAGATCGACATTGCTCTCCTGACGCAGCTGGCTCCAGATCTCTCGCGCTTGTACTGCAATGGGTTCCAACCGCAGATTTCGGAACTGACCGGCATGGTCGGACATCCACTTCTTGGCCGCCGTCATTGTTTTCACCGTCGCGTCGAGCACTCGAGCTTCTTCCTCCATAGGCACCCAGCCGCCGAGCTGGGCGGCGAGCGGCGCCCAAGCACTCTCTCGCGACGTCAGGGCTTCGGCGGCTTGAGCGCGCAGTGTGTCGGCTGACACGGCGGCCGCGACGAGCGTCGACTCCACGTGAGCGGCCAGGGCCGTGTCATCCTCCGGAGTCTGTCGCGCCGTAGCGACGGCGTCGTTATAACCCGCAAGTCCGGACAGCTCTACTTCCGATATGCAATCTGCAGTCTTGAGAGCGGCAATCAGAGCAACGGCCGCGGACCGCGCCTGGTCGAGTTCGCCTGTCGCAGTGCGGAACTCCATAAGCGACTCTTCAGAAGCAGCGACGGCATCGCGGGTGCGCGCGGCCCAGTCGTCGTCCAGACTGCCCTGTCCGCACACAGGGCAGTCGCGGTCGCCAGCATGCTCGTGGAACCGAAGGGCGGCCTGTAGGAGATCGACGCGCTGACGGCTGCCGTCAACGAGTTCGCCGCCCCGTTCGACCACGGTTTGGATTGCAGTGCGTAACCGCGAGGCGGCTGCTTCGATCGCGCCAATCGTCGGAGTCTCGAGCTGGGTCAGTGCTCGCAGCGTCGCGGTCACCCGCAGTCCGGTCTCGTCTGACCCAGTGGCGAGCGCCAGCAGGTCGTCCATCGACGCGCCGCCCCTCTTACGAAGCAGCACGATGGCCTGCTGGGCACGCTCATCGGCGGAATCGGACAGCACGTCGAGGAGGCGTTTGCGTTCGTCGTCGGCTTTCTCGCGGGCGAGCTTGGTTGACTTCAGTTGCGTGGCAAGCCCTTTCTCGGCCTCAGCCAAGGAATCGAGTCCAAGTAGCTTCGCGAGTGCGTCATACAGCGCCGAAGGACCGCCGTCAAAGAGCCGGCCCAGCTCGTCGTAGGAAAGCACAGGTCGCCACAATTCGAGGGGCCGTGACCACCCCAGATGGCCGGTTCCGTCGACATGCTTGTCAGTACCAGTCTGCGTCCAGGTCGTCCGGTGAGTGAGCTCGGCCTCGTCTGCCCAGTTCACGCCGACCGTAAAAGACCCGAGGCCCTCAGCGGTGAAACCGACGCGAATGGCACACGGATTGGTGTGGTGCAGGTTCCGCCAGGATTCGGTCCAAAGCGTCGACTTCTTCTCGTGCCAACGGTAGCTGGTTCCAGTCAGGGCGAGCTCCAGCGCCTCGGCGAAACTCGATTTGCCCGATCCATTGCGTCCGCTGATGACCATGAGTCCCGGAGCGGGATAGAGATCAAGCTCGGCCTGGGGCCCGATACCGCGGAATCCGACGACCGAGATCTTTGTCAGAAAGGTCGATGCAGTCTGCGCGCCTGTGTCGTCCTGCGTCTCACCGACGACCTCGGCGAGCGCCTCGAGCACGGCTTCCTTGACCTCGGCGTTCAGCCCTGCATCGTTCTCGAGCATCTCCAGGATGACGTCATGCACGGATGTTTCTGTTGAATCGGCGCCCGTCGACAGGGACTCATCTGTGACTGCCATATGTCGATTGAACAACGTCGGGCGGACATCGGGCACCCGGATTGGAAGTTTGCTCCTCAGGCAAGTACCGCGCACAAGATTGCTACCGGCGACGACGATCAGTCGCGATAATACGATCGTGCAGTCAGCGCTGAGGCCCAAGGTCTGCGATGGGCAGTGAAGCCCTCGACCCTCTACTGCTCGGGCAGCGAGTCGTAGCGATTCTCGAGACCGGCCTTCGGACGGCGACGTACAAGCTGGCGACTCTGATGGCTCTCATCGAGCACTGCATCGAGCACCTCCCCCAGCGACCCGAGGACCCGCTGCCGGTGCTCCTGCCCGAGCTCGCGCATCGGGTGCTGGAGGTCTATTGGCGCCAAGTTCGCCCCTTCGATGGCCACGAGCTACGGCAATCGACGCAGCCGCGGGCACGAATCCTCATCGCCACGAACGCATTGCGAGTGGCCTCGGGCCGAGCCGCCAGATCCGTCGATTCCGCGCAGGTGCGTGCACCTGCGGCATATCTGAGCGCGGTCGACGAGGTGGTACTTTGCCTGGCCCAACAACCGTTGTATCGGCTGCAAAAGCTGCCCGGCTCCTCGACCAGCGATTCGTTCTTGTACGACGACTCGTTTCTCCACGACCATGTTTCGCAATCAACACTTCGTGCGCACGGAGATGCCATCGAACTCAAGCCTGGAGTCGCCCATGGTCTGGCACGCCTCGCCGGTCTCCTGAAGCCTGCGCTGGAGATCATGTGGGTCGAAGACGTTCGCCGCATGAACAAGTTCCTCGATGCCGAGGTACCCGATGTGGCTGGGCACCTGTTCGGTCGGGAGCGCACGGCGCTGACGGCAGTACGCGAGCCGTTCAAGGAAGAATTTGGGCCGTATTGCTTTTACTGCGGTACTCATCTGCCGGCGAACAACCCGATCGATCACGTGCTGCCGTGGTCGCTGGTGGGCATCGACGGACTGTCGAATCTGGTGCTCGCATGCGCACGGTGCAACGGCGACAAGAGCGGCGCATTGCCTGCGGTGCGATTCGTTGATCAAGTGCTGCACCGTGATCAAGAAGCCTTGGAGCAGCTGGCATCGTCCTTGCAGTGGCCGACGCAGCACGACCGGGTAGCCGCAGCCGCACGCGGTATCTACCGCGGTCAGCCGGCCGGCGTGCCGACGTGGTCAGGCTATAGGCAGACCGAGCGTCTCGACGTCAGCTTTCCGCCGTCCTGGTTCTAAGTTGTGATGGCTCGCCGTAGTTCCTTGAGTCGCAGGCGTACAGGCGTCGAAGGCATCCCCTGGAGATTCAGTGGCGGGTCAAGTTCGAGCAGCACATCGCGCTCGAGCCGCCCCAGCACATCTCTGTCGTCGTAAGGGACAATTACGAGCCGTAGATGGGCGTGCATCCACTGCGTAAGCGCATCCTCATCGACATGCGTCGAGCCTTGAGCGTGGGCCAGGATTGCGCCGAGCGTTCGACGGAACGTTGAGAATTCGTGATTCCCACCGAGGTGCATAGTCATGACGCGCAACCACAGCGTGTTGTTTGATCGCATGCCGCTCGGCCAGCGCGTGGCACCAGCTAGACCCGCGTAGATCAGACCGGGCTGGACCTCTAATCCAAGGCCACGAGTCAGAGCGTCCGCACCGCTGTGATCAACCCACCAGCTGTATAAGCCGGGCTTATCAGATGCAGGTCGGCCAGCGGCAGTGAACTCCTCTGGTGAAAGGGCCTTGGACGGGTCACGCAGCACCTGCACGCACGTATCAACCGCGTCGACTTGCGAAGCTGGTTCGATAGCGATGTCGCCGTACCAGGCCAGGCGATGTCCCATCTGCAGGCCTCGTAATGGATCGACCAGCCGGGCTCCTAATTTCTCCAGTTCAGGCCGAACCGCATCGATATACGTTGCCCCGGCGTGGATCTCAACGACCTTGTCTTGCAAGGGACCAGCAAGCAACTCCAGCCTGGCAGCGATCCAGGAACCCCATGCTGCTCGGTACGAAGCCGGAGTATCGGCTAGGTAGCGCTCGTAGGGCGCCAGCCATTCGTCCGGCGCGACTAGACCGTGCTCTGCCGAAAGGATGAACCACGGAACGCCGGCCTTCTCCGCGTACGCGCGCTGCTTTTTGAAGAGTGCCGACGTGTAGAGATCCTTCGCCGCGCATGGTCGAGCTCCCTTCGACTTGACGCAGGTGATCAAGAGGATGTCCGCATTGGCGTCTTCGCTCACGCAACCGCCACCGTCGATGCCTGGTACACCTCTGTTGGCATGGGCTTGTGCAGCCGCCATGTAACTGCCATCGGCTTCTCACCTTCGTGTGAAACATAGGAGGCGGGTCCAAGAAACACGTACGGACACGTGCCAAGTGCATTCGTCTTCGCGGCCCGTACGAAAAGCAGTATGTGCGAACCGTTCTGACGATGATTGATGTAACGCTGCCCGGTAGGTGACGCTGACGACGTGGTTGACTGCGATTCCCAATGAAACAGTTCGGGACTTATCGCGAAGTCGCGGTACATCGTGGTGGGTGAGTAGTCACGATCGGACTTCTTCAATGTGATGAGGAAGGCATCAGCTTGAACGTCGTCACACCACGCGACACCCTCTCGCATAGTGCTCGGCGTGCGCCTCAAGGAGACGAAGTCAAGTGCCGAAAGCAGCTCCTCGCGGGAGTAACTCGCGTGGAGCTCCAGCGGCACATCTGCAAGTGCCGGGACGTACTGTCCCAAGCCGAACGTTGTGCGCCTCGCGCTATCGAACGCAATATCCATCACCTGACGCATTTCTTCAGCGACCGCTTCATGTCGGATGGCTTCCAATCCGTCATAGAGATCGTCGAATCCACCTGCGTCAGGAAAGATCGAGTAAAACAGCATCCTCGCCAGCCTCTTCTCGGCCTCAGTGCGGGGGTCTAGATCGCCGTCCAGGAGCGCGCGGTAAGCCCTCCAACGCGTTGGATCATCGACGTGTGCCAACGCACGAACCCGCTTCGCCAATGCGTTTTCACGCGGTCCAGGTTCGCTGCGGGGTTTCCCCGCTTCGCGACACAACGTCGTCCACGATCGGTTATTGCGCAGGATGTCCTCTAGGTTGCGCCCGGAGGTCTCGAGGTAGGACGCCAGTTGGTCGTCCGGATGCGCACGGACCTCTGATATGAGCGCCGCCCACCTCGGTGCAACTTGTTGTCGAATGTTCTGCAGCACCAGATCTTGCGCAACCCGGTCGAGGACAATCTGGCTGCCCGAGGGCAGGAACGGAAAGCCTTCTTCAACTTGGTGCTGCAACGCCTTTCCGCCTACACCGGTCATCGCGCGAAATCGCTGATCGAAGCGGAACTCGCGGCGCTGATGGCCGACGAAATCGAGGGCCGTTAACACAGTCTTGCCTGTGGTGAGTCGAAGTCCGCGACCCAACTGTTGGAGGAATACGGTCGCGCTTTCGGTTGGACGCAGAAACAGAACTGTGTCCACCTCCGGGATATCGAGGCCTTCATTGAAGAGATCGACAGCGAATAGAACATTGATCTCACGATTTCTCAAGGCGTTCAAAGCGTCGCGACGGTCGGGGGCCGACGTCTCGGCTGAGACCGCGCGAGCGCGAATACCGGCCTCTTCGAACCGGTGCGCCATATACCTTGCGTGTTCGACGCTTACGCAGAAGCCAAAGGCTCGCATCTGTTCGACGTCAGACAACTTGTCCCTCAGGCTCTTCAGCACTATCCGCGTGCGCGCATCGTTTCCGGTGTAGACCTGGCTGAGCGCTGAGAGATCGTACCCACCGCGCCTCCACTGAACCGACTCGAGATCTGTGCCATCGTGAATGCCGAAGTAGTGAAATGGGCAGAGTAAATTCTGCTCCAGTGCCTCCCACAGGCGCAGCTCTGCGGCGACACGCCCGCCAAAGAACTCTCGAACATCAACGCCGTCAGCACGTTCGGGTGTTGCGGTCAGCCCGAGGAGTTCGACGGGCTGCACGTGATCGAGCAGTCGCCGATACGACGCTGCCTCCGCGTGATGAAATTCGTCGATCACGACGACATCGAAGTGCTTCGGCTCAATCTCTGCGAGTCGGCGTGCGGACAAGGACTGAATACTGGCGAAGACGTGGCGCCAGTGGACTGGTTCCCGTCCGTCGATCAACATCTCACCGAAAGTCGCGTCGGTGAGCACCTCTTGATACATACGCCGCGATTGTTGAAGTATCTCCTTGCGGTGAGCGACAAATAGCAACTTGAGGTCGCGGTTGTGCACATCCCGCGTAAGACTTCGGTAGTCGAGCGCCGCGACCACCGTCTTACCCGTTCCCGTCGCAGCGACAACAAGGTTTCGATGCCGATCATGGATCGTGCGCTCGGCATCGAGCTGTTCAAGCATCTCTGCCTGGTACGGCTTTGGATGTACCTCCAAGCCAGAGAGTGTGATCGTCACGCAGTCGCTGGTGCGATTGCCCGAGGCAGTTTGAAGCGCCGCACGCAGCCGCTCGCCATCTCGGCTGGGATCGTAGGGCTCGAATTCGCGATTCTCCCAATAGGAATCGAACGTCGCGCGGAACTTCTCGAGTAAATGCGGAGTGGAGATTGCCGAGAGGCGCACGTTCCATTCAAGGCCGTCTACGAGCGCGGCGTGGGAGAGGTTGCTGGAACCTACGTATGCAGTGTGAAAACCGGTCTTGCGGCGCAGAAGCCATGCTTTGGCGTGTAGACGCGTGCGATCGGTCTCATAGTTGACCCTGACGTCGGCACCGAACTCATTAACAAAAGCGTCAAGAGCACGTGCGTCTGTAGCACCTAGATAGTGGGTTGTAATCACACGCAGCGGGATGCCGCGTCGATGTAACTCCTCGAGTTGGCCTTCGAGGAGGCGAAGTCCTTGCCACTTAACGAAAGCGCAGAGGAGATCCACTTCGTCGGCACTGCCCATCTCGGCGCGCAGCTCGGCTGCCAGAGTCGGCTCATTGCGGGCGTTCGTCATCAGCGCCGCATCAGAGAAGGGCGTGGCCGGCCGAGGCAGCCGGGACGTGCCGAGCTCCCCGGCCCTCCGTACTTCCTCGAGGCGAGTCATCTTGCCCGGTTCGTACGAGTCCAGTGCCTCGTCGTCGTTGTCGATGTCTGGCAGGACGGCGAGAATCCGCCGGGTCAGCTCTGCTCTGTCATCAGCGGTTCGCGCCAGCCGCATCGAGCGTTCGATGATCGGAGCGAGATGCCGCGCGACTGCGATCGGCTGCTCGGCATCGTCGACGCTCTGGTACTCCGGATGGATTCCACCGACTTCGGTCAGAGTCCTAGAAAGCTTCTGGGTCAACAGCGACTCGTACACCCCTAACTCCATGGGGCGGACGATAGCCGACGCAGGCGACGAAAGTAGTTCCTAATAGAAGTTGCTGGCGCGTGTCCCTGGGGCCGCCTATGGTGAGTGCAACGGAGGGGAAAATCCTGAATCATGACCGCTGAAGACGCACCCATAGTGCCCGTCTGGACCCTGGCCACCGAGCAAGTGGACCTGCCCGACGTCACCTGTGGGGCCAACATGACACCGGAACGCTTGGCCGAGCTTAGGACGGTTCTAGCTACCCTCGCGGACACTCCCATTGCGACTCTAGAAGCGCACCCGCTATCCACCAAACGCAATCGGGCAGGCGGCATTCCGCTGGATGCAGCCAGTCCCCTTGCCCAAAACCTATCGCTGCTGATGTCTCAGTCAGCGAAGTCATCGTCTGCAGTGGCGAATGTCGCTGCTTCCGGTGAAGTGCTGTATCGCATGGTGGTCCCCGCGAAGGTCGCCGCTCAGGTCGGTAAGGGGCTGATGCAGCCTATGTTGTCGAAAGCCGCGGCCGGTGGCGTACACGGGGCGCTCGTTAACTGGGGCCGGATTGCTGCCCAGGCGACGTTCGTGCCGGTTGCTGGGTCAGCGACGAGCGCTGGTGCCGCAGCAGTCGGCGCCGGAGCCTTAACCATTGCCGCGCCGCTAATGTTAATGGCCGTCGCGGCGGGCGCCAGTGCGTATGCCGATCATAGACGCGAGCAAGCTCTTGAACGCATCACGGGATTACTCGAGAAGCTGCACGAGGACAAGCTCGACGAGGAGCGCAGTCAGCTCGATGGGTGCCGCGATGCAATTACCAAGGCGACAGCGATTCTCCTCGACCAAGGACGCGTCGGCGCATCACTCGGCCTCGATGCGACTGTCTACGCGATCAACGTTGCCGTCGAGCGGGCGATCCGCCGACTTGGGAAGTGGCAGCAAGGCTTGTCTGAGATGCCCGCACGAGCCGAACTCGCGACAGTTCTGAAGTCATTCCCCGGTGTTACAGAGGAGACTGGCGGAGAGTTTCGAGCGCATCTTGAGCTCGCGAAGCTCGCGATTGCGCTTAAGAGGCGGGTACTCGTATTGCAGGCCGTGGAACATGCACAGCTTGAGGGAGCCAACCACCCCTTTAAGAGGTTCATTGAGACCTTGAAGGAAGACGAGAAGCGAGTAAACGAGCTCGAATCCGGGATCACAACGGTCCTCCGGCATCTATCAACGCTGGAGTTGAAGCGATACGGCGGAATTCGAAGCGTCATGTTTACGCAAGGCGAAGTTGACGATCTGTTGCGCGCGTCCTACCGGCTTCGTGCGCTGGGCGACGAGGTCAACGATTCTGGCTATCAACCTGACGTGGCGATCGAAATCGAGAAAAACGCGAACGGTTCAGTTCTAGTCTTCCCGGCAGAACCGATAACGGCGTGAACTTCCGGATTAGCCCGCTCGGCGTGCCCAGACCCTTTGATCGTGAGGATCTGAAACATGTTTGATCGAAGCGACGACGAGTGGGACGCCATCGTCGTTACCACCCAAGCTTTCTTAGAGGAGAAGTCCCGTGCGCGTCTGATTACGAGCTACTCCGAGGTCAGCAATGCATTGGCTGAAGCCGGCCATCGGCCCTTCGATTTCTCGATGCCTAGCGACCGCAACGCTGTTGGCGCAGTGCTCGGCGATGTTGTGGAGCGCACCATCGGTGACACCGGCATCATGCTTTCAGCCATAGTGGCGTATATCGACAGGAACGATGCCGGACCCGGCTTCTATAACCTGGCGGTTCAGCTCGGGCTACTCTCAAATGTCGCTACATCCGACGACAAGCTGATGTTCTGGTCGAGCCAAGTCGCAAAGATTCACGATCTCTACGCCCGCCCTCGAAAACGGTCTCAATAGCCGGTTTTGGCACTTCGCGCTCCGCCTCGGGAAGTCCACGCAACGATGTCAAGTAGTCGAACGTGGGACAGAGACCCAGGTGCGCTTGTGGCTTCATCGAGCGCGTCGAACGCGAAACGTTGACTCCGAATGTCGTTGCCAATCGCAACGGTGATAGCAGTCATGTAGTCCGCCCATGACCGATCTTGGCAGGATGAATCGGACCATCCGCATGTACGCTGCACTCATTAACCCACCTATCGTGTAGGACTAGGGATTGCGGGCGCTTACGCGGCAAGATTTTGATCAGCGTCGTGGCGTTGACATTCCGCGGCTTGAGGTGAGTCGCCAAGAACCGTGTACAGGGGCTGAACCATTGCCGCAATACGGACTGAGTCGTCCGACTTCAGGCCGATGCAAACTGCAGGTCGCTAGTGGCCAGAGCGGATTCCAGCTGAGGGCGGATCCGCTGCAGATCGTAGTAGGACCGGATCTTTACGGGAACATTCAGAAGTCCCGGCGCGAGCAAGTCGGCATCTGAGAGCACTCGTGGGTCATTGCGGATTCTGTCCGTACCTGTCGGACGCGGGGTAGGCGTCCGGGCCGCGGCGACGGCGCTGTGGTATCGGTGTAGTCACGAATCCATTCCCGTGCCTTGTCAAGTGGCACAACCACATTACCGACGGTGCTTCGTTGCGTAGCTCGGTCGTCCCTCTTCGGTGAATTTGCCCAATCGGCCGTTCTCCGCCGATCTCCTCGTTACGTCTGAGACGAGGGCGTCCCACGCCTTCCACTCGTACTCGGACATCGATGAACGACCACCCTGGCACAGGGCGCGAGGCTACCCACGCTGGCGAATCGGGAAACCGCTACGACTGCCGCTACCCGAAGCGCTGCGGAGCTCTACTTGTTCGATCGAAGGCAGGTCGTACTAGTGCCGGGACGCACCAGCGGTACGCGAAATGACGACGCGTACCATTCGCCGGCGACGACCGCGGTGCTGAGCACATGGCAGCCTCGAGCCCTCACTTCCACCGTCATGCCCACACGTAAAGGGCCATCCGAAGGCTGCGGGTCAGACATCTGTGGGTATCGGCCCAACCCACCGGCCAAGATCGAACTTGACGCTGATAGATTTACCTAGTTCGAATCCGCCGCTCGTGCAGCGCGGCGGGCGTGCCGTTTACTTGCGGACCTTCACAACGCGATGGCCACGTAGTGACACACCGCAACGTGCAAGTTCCGAACTCCAGCCCTCTTCAAGTCCAATGACGGCCGGATTCTCGTATAAGCCCGCACGCACTTCAGCGGCGGTTAAGCGACGGTACTTGTCGACCATCGGATCATCAGGATCAAGGAACTCTTCCTTGCGATGCAGTAGCGGCCTATTCGACCTGTCGCCGAATCGCTGAAACGATGCTTTCAACGAGGACATCTCGACGCCGTAGGTCCAGTCCAACGTCGGGTGTGGGTCATTGTCGAATTCCGGATAAGAGGACCACGACACTCGTCGTCCACGGTGGTCCAGCTTCAGGATATTCCACTCATCGGGCCGTCCCGCAGCTACGAAACCACAATGTTCGTAAAGCCGCAGCACCACAGGCAATTTCGGCATCGCGCGCCTATGTACGTATAGTGCCGTTGCGGTCATCTTGCCTGGAGAGTTCTGCATCGCGCCACGGATGTAGCGGTCGTCTCGGATCTTTGACAGCAGGCGATCGGCCCGGGCGCACGCTTCCCTGTAGCTCTTAAAACAGTGCTTAATGTCGGCCTGCACTGTGAGGGGAAGTTCACCCAGAGAAACGCGTCCGTTGAAGATGGACGTGCCTAGGTATAGGAGAGTGTCGAGCGTAGATCGCCGAAATCCCTGTGCAACCCGCTCCGCTGATGCGCCCTTGTTGACCACTTCTAACATCGATCGGCGTGATACCCGCCCAAGCAGCGGCAGCAGATTAGGGGGGATCTCCTCGAACAGAGGTGGTCGGCCTCGCTCCTCTGTGAACGAGATGATCTCAGCGACAGCCGAAGCGTAGTCTTGGCTCTCAGCCCATTTGAAGTCGGCGATGGTTCCGCGAGCTAGATAGGCGAACCGGTCCTCGTCTTTTCGGAACACATAAACTACGCCTGGAAGCGGCGAAACACATCGATGACCGGTGACCTCCTCAACGTACTCACGAAGCTCACTTGGACTATAGAAGTGTTGAAAGGTGTTCCGACTACTGACGATTCCATCGCCTTTGTCGACACCGTTGACGGAACTGAGCTCCCACTTCAACCGACTTGAAACGACCAAGACCCGCCGCGCGAGTTCCCAAGCCTTGACGAGCGTTTCACGTCGCTCAGCTATGTTCTCGATAACGTTCAGGACGTATGTAAGCAGCACGACGTCGCGCTCGGAGAGACGAGTGTCGGGAGCGAAGAACGGATCCCACCCGTCGGCACTAACTCCCATCTGGCGAAGCCGCGCCATGTCTTGGCCGCGTCCGCACCCGTAGTCAAGGACCGAAGATTCTGAGCCGACGATCTCGTCGCGTAAGGTCTGGCGCACAGGCATCGAGAGATCGCCACGACCGATCGCGGTCCTGTGTCTCGAACTGTCCCAATCCGCCATGGTTCGTCACACTTCGAAGGCGCGTCGGCCGCCCACCTGTTTCTGGAGGTGGTCGTCGTGGTAATCGGCCGCGCGAGCCAAGGCTGCGAGAGCGGTCATCAGCTCATTCTCCTGCAGATGATCTCCGAGGAGATCGTACTCGACAGCGATGGCTCGCGACTTGACGTAGAAGACCCAACGGCCGAACTGTGATTCTTCATTTAGCCGGTTAACTTCCCCCAAAACAATGTCGGTCTCGCCCCCAACCTCGGCCAATACCTGAGAGCTAATCTGAATCAGAGTTTGCGATCCCCAGTTCGTAAGCTCAATTGAGACGCCTGCACTGGAGAATCGCAGAAAAATTCCGCCGGAGAACGT